>NZ_AP024900.1:2530647-2846978 GCF_024347075.1 Vibrio rarus | reverse complement strand
ATCGACCCCACAATACGTTAGGAAAGAATAAAAAGGACAGTAATTTTACCCCCAGATTACTAAGATCGCTAGCAAATGTTCAAAGATCCAGTGTATAAGATCCAAGTTATTCACAATTTATAGTGAGAATAACCCTAGATCTACATGATTACCCACAGAGCTATACCAAAAAAGCATGATCCTTAAGATTTAATCTCAGGTTATCCCCACAATTTTTCTTCATAACCAAGCAATGCAACCGCATTCATATTCAACCAGTGTCGGTTATTGCTTATACCGTTTAGTTATTATCATAGTATCCGCTTAGATGTAATATTCCCCACATAATCACTAGGAGTAGTAAAATGAAAAACTGGGTGAAAGGGTTAATTTACGCAACAGCATTAGTTGCAAGCTTAGGTCAAGCAGTTCACGCTGCAACAACAGAAGTAAAAGTGGGCATGTCAGGCCGTTACTTCCCATTTACTTTTGTAGAGAAAGATAAACTTCAAGGGTTTGAAGTGGATATTTGGGACGAAATTGGTGTCCGTAATGATTATGATGTGAAATACGTTACATCAAGCTTCTCTGGCCTATTTGGTATGTTAGAAACCGGTCGCATTGACACAATTTCAAATCAAGTCACTATTACAGATGCGCGCAAAGCTAAATACCTTATGTCAGACCCTTATGTTGTAGATGGCGCACAAATTACAGTACGTAAAGGCAATGACAGCATTCAAAGCATTGATGATCTCGCAGGTAAAACTGTCGCAGTGAACCTTGGCTCAAACTTCGAGCAACTTATTCGCGACTACGACAAAGACCATAAAATCAACATTAAGACCTACGATACAGGTATTGAACATGATGTTGCCCTTGGTCGCGCCGATGCCTTTGTAATGGATCGCTTGTCTGCTCTAGCACTGATTAAAAAGACGGGTTTACCACTGCAATTAGCGGGCACACCATTTAAAACCATCGAAAATGCAATGCCTTTCGTTAACAATGAAAAAGGCCAAAAACTGCAAAAAGAAGTCAATGCTGCCCTTGATGCAATGCGCAAAGATGGTACTTTAGCGAAAATTTCTGAAAAATGGTTTGGCGCTGATATCACTAAAAAATAGTGCTGCTATATAAAGTTAACTAAGCTAAATAAAGCTTAGAGCCCACTATTTCTTAAGAGGTAGTGGGTTTTGTTTTTTCCAAACGAGATATAAAAAATGGGATTTGATTTCAATTACTTGCTGGAGTTATTGCCAATACTATTGAAGTATTTGCATATAACAATGGAGATGGCCGTTCTCGGTGGGATATTTGCCCTAATTTTTGCGGTTATTTTAGCCAATATACGAGTATTTAAAGTTCCAGTATTGGATCAAATTAGCCAACTGTATATTAGCTTCTTCCGCGGAACACCATTATTGGTACAGTTGTTCCTGCTTTATTATGGTCTTCCACAAATATTCCCTATTTTAGTCGGTCTTGATGCTTTCAGTGCTGCTGTCATTGGATTAACCTTACACTTTGCCGCCTATATGACGGAAAGTATTCGTGCGGCCATCATAGGCATTGACCGTAGCCAGATGGAAGCGTGCTTGTCTATCGGTATGACCAAACGTCAAGCTATGCAAAGAGTCATATTGCCTCAAGCCACTCGTGTCGCCCTACCCTCGTTAATGAACTATTTCATCGACATGATCAAATCCACCTCGCTGGCATTTACCTTGGGCGTGGCAGAGATTATGGCAAAAGCACAAATGGAAGCGTCTTCCAGTTTTCGCTTTTTCGAAGCATTTCTTGCCGTTGCACTTATTTACTGGGCGGTCGTTATCGTACTTACCCGAGTACAAATTTGGGCAGAAAAAAGATTGAATAAGGCCTACGAAAGATGATTAAACTTAAAAATATCCATAAACGTTTTGCTGATAGTGAAATCCTAAAAGGTATCGATATCGATATTAATAAAGGTGAAATCATCGTTATTATCGGCTCTAGTGGCACAGGCAAGTCCACATTATTACGCTGTGTCAACTTTTTAGAGCGTGCCGAACAAGGACAAATCAGCATTGACGACACTTATGTTAACTGTGAGAAGTACACTAAAGCAGAAGAGTTAGCATTAAGACGCAAAACAGGCTTCGTATTCCAAAACTATGCCTTATTTGCCCACATGACAGCACGACAAAATATCGCAGAGGGCCTAATCACAGTTCAAGGCTGGAAAAAAGAACAAGCGCTACAAAAAGCACAACAAATATTAGATGATATTGGCTTAAGCGATAAAGGCGACAGCTACCCAGCCTCGCTATCAGGCGGTCAGCAGCAACGTGTTGGTATTGGCCGAGCTATGGCACTTAAGCCAGAACTGCTATTATTTGATGAACCCACCTCAGCTCTTGACCCTGAATGGGTAGGAGAAGTATTGAGTTTAATGAAGAAATTAGCCGCTCAGCATCAAACCATGCTGGTGGTCACTCACGAAATGCAATTTGCTAGAGAAGTCGCCGATCGCGTGATCTTTATGGCAGAAGGCAATATCGTAGAACAAGGAAAACCTGAGGATATCTTTGGTAATCCGCAAGATCCTCGCTTGAAAAAGTTTTTAAATCAAGTGGGGATCTAATAAGATCCTTGTGATTTGTTTTATTACAAGTATAATCCGTCGACCGGAATTTCAGAGCAAGTGCTGTTTATAGCCTCTATTTTATAGAATGAGATAACAGATAACTTGCTTTTGAGTTAAACCAATCATTGACTATTTTAAGGACAGTGATTACAATTCCGCCTCTTTGTTGAGAGACGTCGGTATCCCTCTTATATAGAGAGAGATTTTATAGCCCACGTCGGGTTTAACAAGAACCTAAAAACTACTGATCAGTAAAGGTAATAACCATGTCTAAACGCACTTTTCAACCTTCAGTTCTAAAGCGTAAACGTACTCACGGTTTCCGTGCTCGTATGGCTACTAAGAACGGTCGTAAAGTTATTAATGCACGTCGTGCAAAAGGCCGTGCGCGCCTTTCAAAATAATTCGCGATTATTTTGACTACGTACGCGTTCAATCGGGAGTTACGTCTGTTAACTCCCGAGCATTATCAAAACGTCTTTGAAAAAGCTCACAGAGCTGGTTCCCCTCATTTTACAATCATCGCTCGTAAAAACTCTCTGTCACATCCTAGACTCGGATTAGCTGTTCCTAAAAAACAGATTAAAACTGCTGTTGGCCGTAATAGGTTCAAGAGAATTGCACGAGAAAGCTTCCGTCTTAATCAGCATAAACTTGCTAACAAAGATTTTGTTGTTATCGCAAAGAAAAGTGCCCAAGAATTAAGCAATGATGATATGTTTAAACTCTTTGATAAACTATGGCAAAAACTTTCTCGCCCCTCGCGTGGATAGCGGTAGGTCTAGTTTACCTATACAGAGTTGGCATCAGTCCGTTCATCGGACCACGTTGTCGTTTTACCCCAACCTGCTCCGAATACGCAATCTTGGCATTAAAAAGTCACGGATTTGTAAAAGGGTGTTGGTTATCGGGCAAACGTCTATTAAAATGCCACCCTTATAATGATGGCGGATACGACCCTGTACCACCTAATAACACAACAAACAGAGATAAATAACGATGGGTTCTCAACGTAATATTCTGTTTATCGCATTAGCTATGGTTTCGTTCTTGCTATTTAAACAATGGCAAACCGATCAAAACCCAGTAGCTCCTGCGACTAACCAGGCACAATCAAGTACTGCAAGTAATAGTACATTGCCAGCTCCTTCATTTACGGATGAAATGGCAGATCCTGCTCCAGAATCGCACCAGAAGGCAAATATTGTATCCGTTAAAACAGACGTACTTACTCTGTCTATCGATGCTGTCGGTGGTGATGTAGTTTCCGCAAAACTAAATAACTACGCTAAAGACTTTGGTTCAGAAGAACGCTTCACTCTTTTGAGCAAAAATGGCAATGACCAATACATTGCGCAAAGTGGTCTGATTGGTCCTCAAGGGATCGACCTAAGCAGCAACTCTCGCCCACAATACACAGTGGATGCGAAAAGCTTCACTATAGCTGATGGTCAAGATGAATTGCGTGTACCTATGACGTACACAGCTAACGGTATTCAGTACACCAAAACCTTCGTTCTAAAACGTGGTAGCTACGCTATTGACGTTATGTACGATATAGCAAACAACTCGGGCGCAAATGCTACCGTTGGTATGTATGCTCACCTACGTGAGAGCGTAAAAGATTCTGGCGGTAGCCTGACCATGCCTACTTATCGTGGTGGTGCTTACTCAACTGAGTCTACTCGCTATAAGAAGTACAGCTTTGACAACATGCAAGACCGCAACCTACAACAAAACCTAACTAATGGTGAAGGTTGGGTTGCTATGCTTCAGCACTACTTTGCTTCTGCATGGATTCCTCGTGATGCAAAAGGTGCAAACCTTTACTCTCGCGTTGTTGGTAACCTTGGTGACATGGGTGTTCGCATGCCGAATAAAACCATCGCCAACGGTGACACAGGTGAAATGAAAGCAACACTTTGGGTTGGTCCTAAACTGCAAAAAGAAATGGCTGCAGTCGCTCCAAACCTTGAACTTGTTGTGGACTACGGTTGGCTATGGTTCATCGCTAAACCACTTCACTGGTTACTCTCTATGATTCAAAGCGTAGTGATTAACTGGGGTCTAGCAATCATGGTGCTCACCTTCATCGTTCGTGGTGCTATGTACCCACTGACTAAAGCTCAGTACACCTCAATGGCTAAAATGCGCATGCTGCAACCAAAACTGGCTGCAATGCGTGAACGTATCGGCGATGACCGTCAGCGTATGAGCCAAGAGATGATGGCACTGTATAAAGAAGAGAAAGTGAACCCACTTGGTGGCTGTTTACCTCTTATTCTGCAAATGCCTATCTTCATCTCCCTATACTGGGCATTGATGGAATCTGTTGAATTGCGTCACTCACCGTTCTTCGGTTGGATCACTGACCTTTCAGCACAAGACCCGTACTACATCCTGCCTCTATTAATGGGTGCAAGTATGTTTATGATTCAGAGAATGAGTCCGACTACGGTAACGGATCCAATGCAGCAGAAGATCATGACCTTTATGCCGGTTATGTTTACTTTCTTCTTCCTTTGGTTCCCATCCGGTCTAGTTCTATACTGGTTGGTATCAAACGTTGTTACGCTGATTCAGCAAACGTTGATCTACCGAGGTCTAGAGAAAAAAGGCTTACACTCTAAGAAATAGAGCTTAAGTTAGCCTATATTAATCAACAGAAGGCGACCTTAGGGTCGCCTTTTTATTTACTACTATGGGTATCTGTATACAATTTACCTAATTATTCCAATTGAGACGAACATGACTAACGATACCATCGTGGCTCAAGCCACAGCGCCAGGACGTGGCGGAGTCGGCATAATTCGAGTTTCGGGCCCACAAGCTAATCAAGTGGCAAAGTTAGTAGTTGGACGAGAACTGCAACCAAGAAAAGCGGAATACCTGCCGTTTGTTGACGATGCAGGCGTACAGCTCGATCAAGGCATAGCGCTGTACTTTCCAAACCCTAACTCATTCACTGGTGAAGACGTATTAGAGCTGCAAGGTCACGGTGGCCCGGTGGTTATGGATATGCTCATCAAACGTATCCTATCTATTCCTAACATTCGTCCAGCTCGCCCCGGAGAGTTTTCTGAGCGCGCCTTCTTAAACGATAAGATGGATTTAACCCAAGCCGAAGCCATCGCCGATTTAATTGATGCCAGCTCAGAAGAAGCGGCTAAATCGGCATTGCAATCACTGCAGGGGGAATTTTCAAAACGCATTACCACCCTTGTAGAGTCGTTAATTCATCTGCGTATTTATGTTGAAGCGGCTATCGATTTTCCAGAAGAAGAAATCGACTTTTTAGCTGATGGTAAAGTAAGTACTGACTTACAAACTATCATCAACAACCTTGAAGCAGTGCGAGCACAGGCAAAGCAAGGCTCCATTATGCGTGAAGGCATGAAGGTGGTGATTGCCGGTCGTCCTAACGCAGGCAAATCTAGCCTACTCAATGCCCTTTCAGGTAAAGACTCAGCCATAGTCACCGACATAGCAGGCACTACCCGAGACGTCCTTAGAGAGCATGTGCACATAGAAGGCATGCCACTGCACATCATAGATACCGCGGGGTTAAGAGAAGCGTCTGATGAAGTAGAAAAAATTGGTATTGAGCGCGCTTGGGAAGAAATTGAGCAAGCCGACCGAGTATTATTTATGGTTGATGGCACCACAACAGACGCCACTGACCCTCAACAAATTTGGCCAGATTTTGTTGATCGACTGCCCGATAACATGGGAATGACGGTCATTCGCAACAAAGTCGATCAAACCAAAGAATCCCTTGGTATTTGTCACGTTAATGATCCGACATTAATTCGTCTCAGTGCCAAGACAGGCCAAGGTATCGATGCACTACGCACACACCTTAAAGAGTGCATGGGCTTCTCTGGTAACACCGAGGGAGGCTTTATGGCTCGCCGTAGACACTTAGATGCACTGGATAAAGCCGCCCAACACCTGAGCATAGGCCAACAGCAATTAGAGGGTTATTTGGCAGGTGAAATTCTAGCGGAAGAACTTAGAATTACTCAGCAACACCTCAATGAGATCACAGGAGAGTTCAACTCGGATGACCTCCTGGGTCGCATCTTTTCATCATTCTGTATAGGGAAATAACTATGTCTAGCATTCAATTGATCACTGGCAGTACGCTAGGTGGTGCTGAATATGTGGCCGATCATCTCAATGATTTATTCCAAGAAATGGGAATAGATACCTCGATTCATAACCAACCGAACCTACAAGAAATCCCAACCGAAGGGACTTGGCTGATCGTTACCTCCACTCATGGAGCGGGTGACTATCCCGATAACATCCAACCTTTTATTGCTCAATTACAGCAAACTCCCCCTAATACCAAAGCACTAAACTACATGGTTATCGCCATTGGTGACTCCAGTTACGATACCTTTTGTGGCGCAGGTCTGCACTGCCATGAACTGCTAGAAGAGATAGGTGCAACCGCATTATCTGAGTGCTTAACTATCGATGTATTGCGTCACCCAGTACCAGAAGAAGCCGTTGAAGATTGGTTTGAAGACCATAAAGACCTCTTTTAATCCCTCCAATCATCTCCCATTTAAAGCCGTTGCTGCCCTAAAAAGCACAACGGCTTTTGTTTTTTCCTTCCATTTGCTTATAAAACAACCAGCCAATACAATTATTTTCTGTGGATAACTACATAGGTATTCAGTGATCAACCTATAGTTATCCCTATAACAACTTAGTGCGATCCCTACCCCTGTGCATAAGTGCCTATTTTGATCCCAGTTAATACAGAGTAAGATCCCGTTGAGATCACAACAAGTGATCCTCTAAAACCCCTTGATCTTATTGATCAAATACCAGTTATCCACAATGGATCTCTTGCTTAATAATAGATCTAATAAAAGATCTATATAAAGATCTTATATATATTTAAGCGAAGGGAAATTGTGTAAAAAATTAAAAGCAATTTTCTAATGATCAGAAAGAAGGTAGAATATGCCTCCTTTTTGTTCACTCATTTCACGAATGCGATATTCGAGGTCAACTCATGCTTTATCACGAAAAATTTGATGTCATCATCGTTGGTGGTGGTCATGCTGGTACTGAAGCGGCACTATCAGCGGCTAGAACAGGCCAAAAGACACTTCTGTTGACTCACAATATTGATACTTTAGGTCAAATGTCTTGTAATCCCGCCATTGGTGGTATTGGCAAAGGCCATCTCGTGAAAGAAGTGGATGCTATGGGTGGACTGATGGCTCGCGCCATTGATCACGCTGGCATTCAATTTAGAACTCTCAATGCTTCAAAAGGTCCAGCGGTACGAGCCACTCGTGCTCAGGCGGATCGAGCGTTATACAAAGCATTTGTAAGATCAGAATTAGAAAACACCCCCAATCTCACCTTGTTTCAACAATCCGTGGATGATCTGATCGTACACAACGATCAAGTTAAGGGTGTTATCACACAAATGGGCCTCAAATTCGAAGCCAAAGCCGTAGTACTGACGGTAGGTACGTTTTTAGGTGGCAAGATCCATATTGGAATGGAAAGTGCCTCAGGAGGCCGTACAGGCGATCCTTCTTCGATCGCCCTAGCGCAACGATTACGTGATCTTCCATTCCGTGTGGATCGACTAAAAACAGGAACACCACCAAGAATTGATGCTCGCAGCGTCGATTTTAGTCAGCTAGATGTACAGCACGGTGATAATCCCACACCCGTATTCTCGTTTATGGGAAATCGTAGCCAACAGCCACAACAAGTGCCTTGCTATATCACGCACACCAATGAAGCAACCCATGAAGTGATTCGCAATAATTTAGACCGCAGCCCTATGTATGCTGGGGTTATAGAAGGCATTGGTCCTAGATACTGTCCATCTATCGAAGACAAAGTCATGCGCTTTGCCGATAAAAACAGTCATCAAATTTTCATTGAGCCAGAAGGGCTAAGTACTCACGAACTGTATCCAAACGGAATCTCAACCAGCTTGCCATTTGATGTGCAAGTGCAGATCGTTCGTTCCATGAAAGGCTTTGAAAATGCGCACATTGTTCGTCCTGGTTACGCCATTGAATATGATTTCTTTGATCCTAGAGATTTGAAGCACACTTATGAGACAAAATTTATTCAAGGCTTGTTCTTAGCTGGGCAAATCAATGGTACGACCGGTTACGAAGAAGCCGCAGCTCAAGGTCTAATGGCCGGTTTGAACGCCAGTTTGTATTCTCAAGAAAAAGAAGGTTGGTCACCGCGTCGTGATCAGGCTTACATGGGGGTATTGATTGATGACCTATCAACCATGGGCACCAAAGAACCGTATCGCATGTTTACCTCTCGTGCGGAATATCGCTTGTTGCTTCGTGAAGACAACGCCGATATTCGCTTAACAGAAAAAGCCCATCAACTGGGTTTGATTTCTGAACAGCGCTGGGCGCGATTCAACCAAAAAATGGAAAGCATGCAAATTGAGCGTCAACGAATCGCCAGCATTTGGGTTAATCCAAAATCAGAAGGCGTGGCTGAGCTCAATAACTTGTTAAAAACACCGTTGACCCGAGAAGCCAGCGGTGAAGATCTTTTGCGTAGACCTGAACTCACTTATCAAAAACTGACAGAGCTAGAAACGTTTGCTCCGGCTCTTGAGGATCAACAAGCTTCTGAACAAGTGGAAATTCAAGTGAAGTACGAAGGCTATATTCAGCGTCAACAAGATGAGATCGCTAAATCTATGCGTCACGAAAATACTCAAATACCAGTGGATTTTGATTATACCACTGTGTCTGGCCTATCCAATGAAGTGGTGGCTAAGCTGAGTGATACTAAGCCTGAAACCATTGGTATTGCCTCTCGCATATCAGGTATTACACCAGCGGCCATCTCAATTTTGTTAGTGTGTTTAAAAAAACAAGGTTTGTTGAAGAAAGGCGAGGAAAATGCAAAATGAGTTTACATCAACAACTCGAATTACTTATTGCAAAAACAGAATTGACGGTTTCACCAAAACAAATTGATCAATTAGTCGGCTATGTGGAACTATTGAACAAATGGAATAAAGCCTACAACTTAACGTCAGTACGCAATCCACAGGATATGTTAATTAAGCATATTATGGACAGTATTGTGGTTTCTCCTCACTTACAGGGGCAACGATTTATTGATGTGGGGACAGGCCCTGGTTTACCCGGTGTTCCATTGGCAATTATGAATCCCGATTGCGAATTTTTCTTGTTAGATAGTCTTGGTAAGCGTATTCGCTTTATCAAACAAGTATTGCACGAACTTAAAATTACAAATGTAACAACCGTTCTTAGCCGAGTTGAAGAGTTTCAGCCACAGCAGAAGTTTGATGCAGTATTAAGTCGAGCATTTGCTTCAATGACTGACATGGTGACTTGGTGTCGTCATTTGCCCAAAGACCAATCTGGCGTGTTTATGGCCTTAAAAGGGCAAGCTTCGCAACAAGAAATCGATCAACTGCCTGATTGGTGTAACGTGATCAGCGTCAAACCTTTGACAGTACCTGAGCTCGATGGTGAGCGACATCTTGTAGTCTTACAAGACCAAGATCAGAGAAGAGTTTGAGCGTGGGAAAAATAATATCGATTGCCAATCAAAAAGGTGGTGTAGGCAAAACCACAACCTGCGTTAACTTAGCTGCCTCAATGGCCGCAACTCAACGCAACGTTTTAGTTATTGATCTCGATCCTCAAGGCAATGCCACTATGGCAAGCGGAGTGGATAAGTATCAAATCGAAACGACAGCTTATGACTTGTTGGTAGAAGAAACCCCTTTTGCAGAGGTGGTAACACGCTCACCAACCGGTGGCTACGATTTAATTGCAGCAAACGGAGATGTGACTGCGGCAGAAATCAAACTAATGGAAGTATTTGCTCGTGAGGTGAGGCTAAAGAACGCCTTGGCCAGTGTCCGAGACAACTATGACTTTATTTTTATTGATTGCCCACCGTCATTAAACCTGCTGACCATTAATGCAATGGCGGCGTCCGATTCAGTGTTAGTGCCTATGCAGTGCGAGTATTTCGCCCTTGAAGGATTAACCGCATTGATGGATACCATCAGCAAGTTAGCTGCAGTTGTGAATGAAAACTTAAAAATAGAAGGGTTGTTGCGCACAATGTTCGATCCTCGAAACCGTCTCTCAAATGAGGTTTCCGATCAATTAAAGCAACATTTCGGCACTAAAGTTTATCGTACAGTGATACCTAGAAATGTACGTTTAGCTGAAGCACCGAGCCACGGTAAACCAGCAATGTATTATGATAAGCATTCTGCTGGAGCAAAAGCTTATTTAGCCCTTGCGGGCGAGATGTTGCGCCGTGATGAAGTTACAGCCTAAAACTATTTCTGAGGAATAAAATTAATGTCAAAGCGCGGTTTAGGTAAAGGATTAGATGCACTGTTATCAACCAGTGCAATCGCAAGAGAAAAAAGTGCTCCAACGGTGGATACAAAACCTGTCCATGCGTCAAATAGCGGAGACATGCAAGATATCGCTGTTGAACAACTCCAACCTGGTGTTTATCAGCCTCGAACAGACATGGACGAAGAAGCATTAACTGAATTAAGTGCTTCTATTCGTTCACAAGGTATTATCCAGCCGATTGTTGTTCGTCAAGTGGATAACAGAAAATATGAAATTATTGCCGGTGAACGACGTTGGCGCGCAGCAAAACTTGCTGGGTTAACTCAAGTTCCTTGTGTGGTTAAGCGTGTTCAAGATAAAGCCGCCATCGCCATGGCGTTAATCGAGAATATTCAACGTGAAAACCTAAATGCAGTAGAAGAAGCGCATGCCTTAGAAAGCTTACGCACTAAATTTGAACTATCGCATCAACAAATTGCTGAAGTAATAGGTAAATCACGAACGGCTGTGAGTAACCTATTGCGTTTAAATCAGTTAGAAAATGAAGTGAAAAAATTGGTTTCTGATGGATTGCTGGACATGGGCCATGCTCGAGCGCTTTTAGCCATCGACGGTAAGCAGCAAGTAGAATTGGCTCTACATGCCGTCAAGAAACAACTAACAGTGAGACAAACGGAACAACTGGTCAAAAAAACTCTTCAACCGCCAACAAAAACAGATGAAAAAATCATCGATCAAGAAGCGGTTAATTTGTCAGAAAAATTGTCAGAACAACTAGGAAATGAAGTTTCTTTGATTAGGAACAAAAGTGGTAAAGCAAAATTGACAATTAGTATTGACGAACCTCACAAATTAGAACTGTTAATCGCGAAGCTTCAACGCATCGTGTGATAATCCATTTATTAAAAATAAGATTTACTTTTTGGTATTTTTCGTGAATATTAGCGTGTAATATCTGATTTTTGATACAAAATTCGAAATTTTTGCTTTTTACAAAAGCGGAAATTGTTTTTCGAGGAAGAATACATGGTAATTGCGTTAACTAAACCAGGGCGAGTGCTTGCTAGGCGCTTGCTGATGATTGAGTTAAGCGCAGTTACATTAGTGGCAATTGGGATAAGCATTTCTGTTAATCCTAGTTGGGGGCTATCGGCACTCATAGGTGGTGGCATTTTTGTCATAGCCAATGCTGTGTTTTCTTTATTTGCGTTTATGTATGCAGGTGCAAGAGCGGTAAAGTTTGTCGCTTTTTCATTCTATACAGGTGAAGCGCTTAAGATACTCCTAACTATAGTCTTGTTTACCATTGCCTACGTGTATATGGAGTTGGAACTTGTTCCTCTCAAGCTAACCTATTTGCTGGTCTTACTTATAAATATGTTTGCTCCAGTGTTTTTTATTAACAAAAGAAAATAGGAAAAGTTATGGCTACGCCTGGTGAAGCGTCGAAAACTTCCGGTGAATATATTGCCCATCACTTACAACATCTATCTTTAGCTAATTTACATGTTGTACCTGAGGGCAGTTTCTGGAATGTACATATCGATAGCCTGTTCTTTTCTGTGTTAACCGGTGTGTTATTCCTTTGGGTATTTCGCTCGGTAGCTAAGAAAGCGACAACTGGTGTACCAAGCCGATTGCAATGTGCTGTAGAAATGGTAGTGGAATTCGTTGGTGAGAACGTAAAAGACACTTTCCATGGACGCAACCCGTTGATTGCACCGTTGGCATTAACAATATTCGTGTGGATTATTTTAATGAACTTGATGGACCTTGTGCCTATCGATTTCTTACCATATCCAGCTGAATTAATGGGTATTCCTTATCTTAAGGTGGTTCCTACAGCAGACGTGAGTATTACTATGTCGATGGCACTTGGTGTGTTTGCTTTGATGATTTACTACAGCATCAAAGTGAAAGGCATCGGTGGCTTTGCTAAAGAATTAGCACTGCATCCTTTTAACCATCCACTTATGATTCCGTTCAACTTGTTACTAGAAACCGTATCGCTACTCGCGAAGCCGATTTCTCTTGGTATGCGTTTGTTCGGCAACATGTTTGCTGGTGAGGTTGTGTTCATTCTTTGTGCTGCAATGCTCCCTTGGTACTTACAATGGGTAGGTTCTCTACCTTGGGCTATCTTCCATATTTTGGTTATTTTGATTCAAGCCTTTGTATTTATGATGCTAACGATCGTATATCTATCGATGGCTCATGAAGATAGTGATCACTAATTTTATAAACGTAAACTCTAAAATTAATATTGGAGAATTTTTAAATGGAAACTGTTCTGAGTTTTTCTGCTGTTGCTGTAGCGATCATTGTTGGTCTGTGTTCAGTAGGTACTGCTATTGGCTTCGCTATCCTAGGTGGTAAATTCCTAGAAGGCGCTGCGCGTCAACCTGAAATGGCCCCAATGCTTCAAGTTAAGATGTTCATCATCGCGGGTCTTCTAGATGCGATCCCAATGATCGGTATCGTAATTGCACTACTATTCACATTTGCAAACCCATTTGTCGGTCAACTAGCCGGTTAATCAGTCGATCATTCATCTGAAACTTTGTTGATTAACTAAAAGGGGTAGCTGTTGTGGAAATGAACGCAACTCTGCTAGGTCAAGCCATCTCGTTTGCCATGTTTGTTTGGTTCTGCATGAAATATGTATGGCCACCAATCATTGAGGCAATCGAAGAACGTCAGAAGAAAATTGCTGACGGTCTCTCTGCTGCTGAACGCGCAGAGAAAAATTTGAACCTAGCACAAGCCAACGCTTCTGAACAATTGAAAGAAGCGAAGCGCACAGCAACTGAGATCATCGATTCAGCGAATAAACGTAAAGCTCAAATTATTGACGAAGCTCGTGAAGATGCACAGGCAGAACGCCAAAAAATCTTAACGCAAGCAGAAGCAGAAGTTGAAGCTGATCGTAGCCGCGCTCGCGATGAACTGCGCAAACAAGTTGCTACTCTGGCTATTGCTGGTGCCGAGAAAATCTTGGAGCGCACAATCGATAAAGATGCGCAAAAAGATATTCTTGAAAACATTACTGCAAAACTTTAACGCAAGGGGCGCTTATGTCGGATTTGGTAACAATCGCACGCCCCTATGCTAAAGCAGCATTCGAATTTGCGGTGGAAAAAGACGCGTTAGACCAATGGAGTCAAATGCTGGGTTTTTCTGCCGAAGTGACAAAACATCATGAAATAGCAGACTTACTGGATGGCTCTTTAACCGCCAACAAATTGTCTGAACTTTTCATTGCTGTTTGTGGCGATCAACTTGATGAACATGGCCAAAACCTACTTAAGGTAATGGCAGATAACGGCCGACTAAAGGCGTTACCTGATGTTTTTGCTGAGTTTTTAGCTCTTAGAAGAGAGCACGATAAGTGTATTGATGTAGACGTTATTTCTGCATCAGAGCTATCGCAACAACAGCAAGACGACATGACAAGTAAGTTAGCGCAACGCTTTGACCGCAAAGTGAAGCTGAATTGCAGTATAGATGAGACCCTACTTGGTGGGGTTATTATTCGAGCCGGAGACCTAGTCATCGATAACTCAGCGCGTGGTCGTTTGAACCGCCTGAGCGATGCATTGCAGTCTTAATGGGGATTGGATCATGCAACTTAATTCCACGGAAATTAGCGATCTAATTAAACAACGTATTGAATCTTTCAACGTTGTAAATGAAGCTCGCAACGAAGGTACTATCGTCTCGGTAAGTGATGGTATTATTCGTATCCATGGCCTTGCAGAAGTTATGCAGGGCGAAATGATTGAACTACCGAGTGGCCGTTATGCACTTGCACTTAACCTTGAGCGTGACTCGGTTGGTGCGGTTGTAATGGGCCCGTATGCTGACCTACAGGAAGGCATGAAAGTAACTGGTACTGGTCGTATCCTTGAGGTGCCAGTAGGCCCTGAACTACTAGGTCGTGTGGTAAACACACTTGGTGAGCCTATTGATGGTAAAGGACCGATCAACGCAGCACTAACTTCTCCTGTAGAAGTTATTGCACCTGGCGTTATCGACCGTAAGTCGGTAGACCAACCTGTACAAACTGGTTATAAGTCAGTTGACTCCATGATCCCTATCGGTCGTGGTCAACGTGAACTTATCATCGGTGACCGTCAAACTGGTAAAACGGCGATGGCAATCGATGCCATCATCAACCAGAAAGACTCAGGTATTTTCTCTGTATATGTAGCAATCGGCCAGAAAGCTTCAACCATCGCTAACGTGGTTCGTAAGCTTGAAGAGCACGGTGCATTAGCCAACACTATCGTTGTTGTTGCTTCTGCATCTGAATCTGCTGCACTGCAATACCTAGCGCCTTATGCTGGTTGTGCAATGGGTGAATACTTCCGCGATCGCGGCGAAGACGCTCTCATCATCTATGATGATTTGTCTAAGCAAGCGGTAGCGTACCGTCAAATCTCTCTACTACTGAAACGTCCACCGGGCCGTGAAGCATTCCCTGGTGACGTATTCTACCTCCACTCCCGTCTACTAGAGCGTGCCGCTCGCGTAAACGAAGAGTATGTAGAGCGTTTCACCAAGGGTGAAGTAAAAGGCAAGACAGGTTCTTTGACCGCTCTTCCTATTATCGAAACCCAAGCTGGTGACGTATCAGCATTCGTACCGACTAACGTAATCTCGATTACTGATGGCCAGATCTTCCTGCAAACTGAACTATTCAACGCCGGCGTACGCCCAGCGGTTGATCCGGGTATCTCGGTATCACGCGTAGGTGGTTCAGCGCAGACTAAGATCATCAAGAAACTGTCTGGTGGTATTCGTACAGCACTAGCTCAATACCGCGAACTAGCAGCATTTGCTCAGTTCTCTTCAGACCTTGATGACACGACTAAGAAGCAACTTGACCACGGTGCTAAAGTGACCGAACTGATGAAGCAGAAGCAATATTCTCCTATGTCAGTTTTCGATCAGGCACTGGTTATTTTTGCTGCTGAGCGTGGTTTCCTAGGGGATATTGAACTTAATAAGATCCTAGATTTTGAAGCCGCTCTACTGTCGTATGCTCATGGTCAGTTCGCTGATCTAGCGAAAGAGATCAACCAAACGGGTGCTTACAACGACGACATTGAAGCTCAGCTTCAAAAAATCGTCACTGATTTCAAAGCAACCCAAACCTGGTAATTGGTTGGTGACTTGTAAGAGTCACCTACTAACGGAGAGTAACGATGGCCGGCGCAAAAGAAATACGTAATAAAATCGGTAGTGTTAAAAGCACACAGAAGATTACGAAAGCTATGGAAATGGTAGCCGCTTCAAAAATGCGTCGCTCGCAAGATGCGATGGAAGCGTCCCGTCCGTATGCAGAAACAATGCGTAAGGTGATCGGTCATTTGGCTAGCGGTAGCCTAGAGTACAAACATCCGTACCTAGAGGAACGCGAAGCCAAGCGTGTTGGTTACATCATAGTTTCTACCGACCGTGGTTTGTGTGGTGGCTTGAACATTAACTTGTTCAAAAAAGCCCTAATAGATATGCAAACTTGGAAGGAAAGTGGTGCTGAAGTTGACCTTGCCGTAATTGGCTCTAAGGCAACAGCATTCTTTAACAACACTGGCGCTACAGTATCGGCGCAAACTTCTGGCCTAGGCGATCAGCCAAGCCTTGAAGATTTAATCGGTTCTGTCGGTGTTATGTTGAAGAAATATGATGAAGGTGAGTTGGATCGCCTCTTTATAGTGTTCAATAAATTTGTCAATACTATGATTCAAGAACCAACGATCGATCAATTACTGCCTTTACCTAAATCAGACAGCGAAGAAATGCAGCGTGACCATCAGTGGGACTACATTTACGAGCCAGAGCCAAAACCTCTGCTAGATGCACTTTTGATTCGTTATATCGAATCTAGCGTGTATCAAGGCGTGGTGGAGAACCTAGCGAGTGAACAGGCCGCACGAATGGTTGCGATGAAAGCTGCAACGGATAACGCAAGTAACCTGATTGAAGATTTAGAGCTTGTTTATAACAAAGCTCGTCAGGCTGCGATTACACAAGAGCTATCAGAAATTTGTTCTGGTGCTGCTGCGGTTTAGTTTTAGGTTAAACGAATTAGTTTAGAGGATTAACAATGGCTACAGGTAAGATCGTAGAGATCATCGGTGCGGTAGTCGACGTAGAGTTCCCACAAGGCGAAGTACCACGTGTATACGACGCACTTAACGTAGTTGACGCTCCAGAACGTCTCGTTCTTGAAGTTCAGCAACAGTTAGGCGGCGGCGTAGTTCGTACTATCGTAATGGGTAGCTCAGACGGTTTACGTCGTGGACTAGATGTTACAAATACTGGTGCTCCAATTACAGTTCCAGTAGGTACTAAAACTCTTGGTCGTATCATGAACGTTCTTGGTGACGCGATTGATGAATGTGGTGAAATCGGTGCTGAAGAGCATTACGAAATTCACCGACCTGCACCTAGCTATGAAGACCAGTCAAATGCGACAGAGCTTCTAGAAACTGGTGTAAAAGTTATCGACTTGGTTTGCCCATTCGCTAAGGGTGGTAAAATCGGTCTATTTGGTGGTGCAGGTGTAGGTAAGACCGTCAACATGATGGAACTTATCAACAACATCGCACTACAGCACTCGGGCCTATCTGTATTTGCAGGTGTAGGTGAGCGTACTCGTGAAGGTAACGACTTCTACTACGAGATGCAGGAAGCGGGCGTTGTAAACGTCGAAAAACCTGAAGAATCAAAAGTAGCAATGGTTTACGGTCAGATGAACGAGCCACCGGGTAACCGTCTGCGCGTTGCATTGACAGGTCTAACCATGGCGGAGCGTTTCCGTGATGAAGGCCGTGATGTACTGTTCTTTGTAGATAACATCTATCGTTATACCCTTGCGGGTACAGAGGTATCGGCACTTCTAGGTCGTATGCCATCTGCGGTAGGTTATCAGCCAACTCTTGCAGAAGAGATGGGTGTTCTACAGGAGCGTATCACGTCAACGAAGACGGGTTCTATCACATCTGTACAGGCGGTATACGTACCTGCGGATGACTTGACGGATCCCTCTCCGGCAACAACGTTTGCTCACTTGGATGCAACGGTTGTACTTAGCCGTAACATCGCAGCTATGGGTCTATACCCTGCGATTGACCCATTGGACTCAACATCTCGTATGCTTGATCCGTTGGTTGTTGGTCAAGAGCACTACGACGTAGCTTCAGGCGTTCAAACTACGCTACAGCGCTATAAAGAGCTAAAAGATATCATCGCAATCCTAGGTATGGATGAGCTTTCTGAAGAAGATAAGCAAGTGGTATCTCGTGCACGTAAGATTGAGAAGTTCCTTACTCAGCCTTACCACGTAGCGGAAGTATTTACGGGTGACCCAGGCGTTTACGTACCTCTTAAAGAGACACTACGTGGATTTAAAGGCCTACTAGCTGGTGATTACGACGACATTCCAGAGCAAGCATTCATGTACTGCGGTAGCATTGATCAAGCTCTAGAGAACGCTAAGAAGCTATAAGTCTGATTAGGAGGCAATATGGCAGCAATAACCTTTCACCTTGACGTGGTAAGCGCAGAGAAAAAACTCTTTTCTGGGCGCGTAGAAACGTTCCAGGTGTCCGGTAGCGAAGGTGAGCTTGGTATTTTCCATGGCCACACCCCGCTGTTGACCGCTATTACTCCTGGTATGGTTCGCATCGTAAAACAACACGGCCAAGAAGAGTTCATTTATGTCTCTGGTGGCATGGTTGAAGTTCAGCCTGGTAACGCTACCGTTCTAGCTGACACCGCCATCCGTGGTGAAGATATCGATGCTTCCAAAGCAGAACAAGCCAAACGCAAAGCTGAAGAGTGTATTCACAATCAGCACGGCGACATGGACTTTGCTCAGGCAGCCAGTGAATTGGCTAAAGCGATGGCTCAAGTACGAGTTGCAGAACTCACTAGAAAACGTCGCTAATCATATTAGCCATAGCGTAAAGATAAAGGTGACCTTAGGGTCACCTTTTTGTTTTGTGTCCAAAATGGATATTTTTAGGTTAATATAGAGCCAGTAACCTTAGGTGCGGCAATGCCATCCTAAGATCCCATGATGTTTCCATGGTTTAAAACAATAAGAATTCACTGTAAGTATTCAAGGATTAAGTGATGAACAATTTTAGCGCTGTCATTCTGGCTGCCGGTAAAGGCACTCGTATGTACTCTAAGAAGCCCAAAGTACTGCACACACTAGCAGGCAAGCCAATGGCAAAGCATGTTATTGATACTTGCGTAGGTTTGGGGGCCAACAACATTCATTTAGTGTTTGGTCACGGCAGTGATCAAATGAAAGCGACCTTAGCCAGTGAGCCTGTGAATTGGGTTGAGCAAAAAGATCAACTTGGCACTGGGCATGCCGTTGATCAAGCGTCACCTCATTTTTCAGATGATGAAAAAGTGTTGGTTCTTTACGGTGATGTTCCTCTTATTACTAGCGAAACAGTAGAAGCGCTTTTAGACGGTCAGCCACAAGGTGGTGTAGGGCTATTAACCGTCGTTTTAGACAATCCTATGGGCTACGGGCGTATTGTTCGTGAGAACGGCTCTGTGGTGGCTATCGTTGAGCAAAAAGACGCAACAGAACAGCAAAAAGCCATTTGTGAAATTAACACCGGCGTTCTTGTGGCTGATGGTAAAGATCTTAAGCGTTGGTTGTCTAACCTAAGCAATGATAACGCTCAAGGTGAATACTACTTAACCGACATTATTGCAGCTGCACACAATGATGGTAAGAAAATTGAAGCGGTACATCCTGCAAGTGCAGTCGAAGTGGAAGGGGTCAATGACCGCCGCCAGTTGGCTCGTCTTGAACGCGCTTTTCAACAGATGCAAGCGGATAAGCTACTAGAGCAAGGGGTAATGCTTCGCGACCCAAGCCGTTTTGATCTACGCGGCTCACTGCAATGCGGTATGGATGTGGAAATTGATGCCAACGTGATCATTGAAGGCAGTGTTACTATTGGTGATAACGTCGTTATTGGCGCGGGCTGTGTACTAAAAGATTGTGAAATTGACGACAACACCGTTGTACGTCCTTACTCTGTTATTGAAAATGCCACCATTGGCGAACAGTGTACGGTTGGGCCATTCTCTCGTCTTCGCCCTGGTGCCGAGCTATGTAATGACTCGCATGTAGGGAACTTTGTCGAAGTGAAAAATGCCCGCCTTGGTGAAGGTTCTAAAGCCAACCACCTTACTTACCTAGGTGATGCTGAGATTGGTCAACGTACGAATATTGGCGCAGGCACGATTACTTGTAACTATGATGGTGCGAACAAGTTTAAAACCATTATTGGTAACGATGTATTTGTTGGTTCAGATAGCCAATTAATTGCACCTGTAACCATTGCCGATGGTGCAACCATTGGTGCTGGGGCAACAGTAACCAAAAATGTGAATGAGAATGAGCTTATTATTTCTCGCGCTAAAGAGCGTCGCATTGCCAATTGGCAGCGTCCTGTTAAGCATAAAAAATAGCCTTAGCATTAAAGCCTAATCAACAAAAACCCCGCATTTGCGGGGTTTTTTATTTGAGCCAGTCGTTATTAGTAGTTAGGAATTGCGTAGCGTTTTTCTAAGTAACGCACTCCTTGTGATACGGCTAAAATAAGAATTAAATATTCCAGAACCAAGAAGGTATAAATTTCCAATGGTAAGTACTCATTAACCACCAACTCATTGGCACGCCGAGTTAAATCACTCAAACCTATGACGCTAACCAGCGATGACATTTTGAGTATGTATACAAATTGGTTGCCCAGTGGTGGCAATATTTGACGCAGGGCTTGTGGAAAGACCACCAGCCTCATTGTTTTCCAGTAGCTTAATCCCAGCGCGTGAGCCGCTTCATGTTGACCGCGATGAATGGCTTGGATACCCCCTCTGAATACTTCGGCCATAAAGGCGCTTTCAGCTATAGATAAGGCAATTACCCCTGCCCAATAATGGTTTAAAGAAATATCCATTAAGGTAGGTAAGCCGTAGTAAACCCATAACAGCAACACTAATACCGGAATGGCGCGGATCACTTCTACATAGAGGCGGTTAACGCCACGCAGGTAAGGGTTAGTCGAAAGGGCAGGGAGCGCAATAATAAAGCCGATCAGCATGGCAAAGAACATGCTCAGTAACGACACGCTAATGGTGGCGCTAAAGCCATCAATAAGAAACTTTAAGTTGGTTTGTCCTTGCGTTGTGGATGGGTCAAGAACATACCAACCCCACTCATAATTAGAGCAACCGCTGAGCAAAAGACAGCAAGCAACTACGGTCATAGTGTTTAATTTCAAAATATGGCTGTCCTTAGGCACACAATAGATAAGAACCTGTTATGGTATCAGTACCATCAAATAAACGTTACTGCTTTTAAAGGGATTTATGATGAAGAAATTACTTTTGGCGTTGGGCCTTTCGCTACTCACATTATCGCCAGCAATGGCTGAAACAAGCCGTTTACAAGATATTTTAAGCAAAGGTGTGTTGCGGGTAGGCACTACGGGGGATTGGAATCCTATGACCATGAAAAACCCCGCCGATAACAGTTATCGTGGTTTTGATATCGACGTCACCACTGAGCTTGCGAAAGATCTTGGGGTAAAAGTTGAGTATGTGGCTACGGATTGGAAAACCTTAGTCAACGGTATTACTGCCAATAAATACGATATTACAGGCAGTGCTTCGTTAAACATGTCTCGCGCGAAAGTGGCCGGATACAGCCAGCCTTATTTCTACTTAGCATTTGTGCCAGTAGTGCCGAAAAAAGATTTGGCTAAATACTCTGACTGGAGTGACTTTAACCAAGCCGATATTAAAGTGGCCGCGACACTGGGCACAGTGCAAGAAAATATGGTCAAAGAGCTGTTTCCTAAAGCGCAGCATATTGTCATAGAAGCCCCAGCCCGAGACTTCCAAGAGCTATTAGCGCGCCGAGCAAATGTTTCCGTTACTTCAAATGTGGAAGCAGCAACATTAGTGAAAAAGTTCAAGCAACTGGCGGTAGTTCCAGTAAAAGAACCCAAAAATCCAACCCCAATTTCTATGCTATTACCGCAAAAAGACCAAGTATGGATTAACTATGTGAACCACTGGGTCGAGCTAAAAACAACCCAAGGTTTCTTTGATAAAACGGCTAAAAAATGGGGTTTAACTAGCCTGTAAATTTACGGAAAATAATAAACAAAAGGCAGCCATAAGGCTGCCTTTACTATAAATACCGGCTAATTAACTCAAGAAGAAACGATAAGACGGGTTATCCGATTCATCTTTGTAGCCATAGCCTAGCTCTTGTAAGTGACTAGAAAAGCGCTCGATATCGTCTTCAGTTAACTCAAAACCACACAGTACACGACCATAATCGGCGCCGTGATTACGGTAGTTGAATAAGCTGATATTCCAATGCGTACCAAGAGTGCTTAGGAATTTAACTAAGGCTCCCGGGTATTCCGGAAACTCAAAGCTGTATAAGCGTTCTTGGATTGGTTTTTTCGGCTTACCGCCGACCATGTAACGAATATGCAGTTTTGCCATTTCGTCATCTGAAAGATCGACCACAGGGTATCCGCCTGTTTGTAGATCGGCAATGATGCCATCTAGCTCGGCTTGACCTTCATGTAAGCGTACACCAACAAAGATATTGGCTTGCTCATCATCGTTGTAACGGTAGTTAAACTCAGTTACCGCGCGTCCACCAATGATATTGCAAAAATCAAAGAAAGCCCCTGGGCGCTCTGGAATGGTAACCGCGAGTAAACCTTCGCGCTTTTCACCTAATTCACAACGCTCAGAGACGTAACGCAACCCGTGAAAGTTGGTATTTGCCCCTGACAAGACCGTAGTAAGGTTTTTATCTTTTAATTGATGTGTCTCTGCATATTTTTTTAAACCTGCTAATGCCAGCGCCCCAGAAGGCTCTGCGATAGCACGAGTGTCTTCAAAAATATCTTTAACGGCCGCACAAATCTCATCACTAGAAACCGTAATGTGCCCATCAATATTTTCGTTACACAAACGGAAGGTTTCGCTACCTATTTGTTTAACGGCCACCCCATCAGCAAACATGCTGACTTGATCTAAAGTCACCGGTTTACCCGCATCCAGCGCCGCTTTTAAACAGGCTGAGTCTTCTGGTTCTACAGCAATGACCTTGATGTTGGGCATCAGTTGTTTTACTAACACTGAAATACCTGCCGCTAAACCGCCGCCGCCCACAGGCACAAAGATGTAGTCGAGATTACCATTTTGCTGGATCAACTCCATACCAATCGTCCCTTGCCCTGCAATCACTAGATGGTGATCAAAGGGAGGTACAAAGGTGTAGCCATGCAATTGGGAAAGACGCTCAGCTTCGGCTTTTGCTTCATCAAAGTTGTTGCCGTGTAGCAGTACTTTTCCGCCAAATGCCTTAACCGCATCCACCTTAATGTCTGGGGTGGTTTTGGGCATGACAATGGTCGTGCTAATGTTTAACTTGGTGCCAGAGTACGCCATGCCTTGTGCATGGTTTCCTGCGGAGGCCGCAATAACACCCGCTTGTTTTTGTTGTTCTGTTAAGTTGGCCACCATGTTGTAGGCGCCACGTAACTTAAACGAGTGTACTGGCTGACGATCTTCTCGTTTGATCTGAATATGGTTGTCGAAACGCTCCGATAGACGAGGCATATCTTGCAACGGCGTTAGGGTTGCCACCTCATAGATTGGAGCTCGCAAAACTTGGCGCAGGTAATCTGCGCCAGACAGTGGGGTAGTAAGACTCATCGCCTTACTCCTCAAACTTAGATTTGTCTCTTACTGCGCCTTTGTCGGCACTCGTAGCCATGCTTGCGTAAGCCTTAAGAGCAAACGAAACGGCACGTTGTCGAACCACCGGTTTCCAGCCTAACTTGTCTTGTGCTGTGCGGCGTTCTGCCAACTCAGTTTCAGACACTTGCAGCTCGATAGTACGGTTAGGAATATCAATAGCAATGAGATCCCCAGAATTGACTAAGCCGATAATGCCACCCGCCGCCGCTTCTGGAGAAGCGTGACCAATAGACAGACCCGCTGTACCACCAGAGAAGCGACCATCGGTTAATAGCGCACACTCTTTGCCAAGCCCCATAGATTTTAGGTAAGTGGTTGGGTACAGCATTTCTTGCATGCCCGGACCACCTTTAGGGCCTTCATAGCGAATGACAACGACGTCCCCTGATTTCACTTTGCCACCAAGGATACCGTCTACCGCATCTTCTTGGCTTTCAAATACGACCGCAGGGCCAGTAAATTTAAGGATGCTTTCATCAACACCGGCCGTTTTTACAATACAGCCATCAAGGGCAATATTCCCTTTCAGTACCGCGAGGCCACCATCTTGGCTATAGGCGTTTTCTTTGCTGCGAATACAACCGTCTTTGCGATCATCATCCAGAGATTCCCAGCGGCAATCTTGAGAGAAAGCTTTAGTCGTACGAATGCCAGCAGGGCCGGCACGGAAGAACTCTTTCACTTCTTCAGATTCGGTTTGCATTACATCGTAATGAGCAAGTTGCTCATCCATGGATAGGCCCAGTACGGTGCGTGCTTGGTTGTTTAATAAACCAGCGCGGTTTAGCTCACCTAGAATGGCCATAACACCACCAGCACGGTGTACATCTTCCATGTGATACTTAGGTGTCGAAGGTGCCACTTTACACAGATTAGGCACACGACGAGACATAGCATCGATATCTTGCATGGTGAAGTCTACGTCACCTTCTTGAGCGGCTGCGATAAGGTGTAATACGGTGTTGGTCGAGCCACCCATAGCAATATCTAGAGCGATGGCATTTTCAAAGGCTTGTTTAGTGGCAATACTACGGGGAAGGGCAGAGAGGTCATCTTGCTCGTAGTAACGTTTGGTGAGTTCTACAATGCGTTTACCTGCGTTGATAAATAGCGCTTCACGGTCGGCGTGAGTGGCAAGCATTGAACCGTTACCTGGTTGTGAAAGACCTAGCGCTTCGGTTAGGCAGTTCATAGAGTTGGCCGTAAACATGCCAGAACAAGAACCACAGGTAGGGCATGCACTGCGCTCTACTTGTTCACTTTGCTTATCCGATACTGTTGGATCGGCGCTTTGCATCATGGCATCAACAAGGTCGAGCTTGATGATTTGGTCAGAAAGCTTGGTTTTACCCGCTTCCATAGGGCCACCAGAGACAAAGATCACTGGAATGTTAAGGCGCATAGAGGCCATGAGCATTCCTGGGGTGATTTTGTCACAGTTAGAGATACACACCATAGCATCCGCGCAGTGAGCGTTGACCATGTACTCTACAGAATCGGCAATGAGCTCCCGTGATGGCAGTGAGTACAGCATACCGCCGTGACCCATGGCAATGCCATCATCAACGGCGATGGTGTTAAATTCTTTAGCAATACCACCTGCTTGTTCAATTTCTTTAGCAACCAGTTGGCCCATGTCTTTTAGGTGAACGTGACCAGGTACAAATTGAGTAAATGAGTTTACAACGGCAATAATTGGCTTACCGAAATCTTCATCTTTGACCCCGGTTGCACGCCATAAGGCACGAGCACCCGCCATGTTACGGCCGTGAGTTGTGGTTGCGCTACGATAGATTGGCATAATTATTCCTTATTTCTCTGCGTCAGCTGGGTAGACGTAATCCAACCAACCCCATTTATCTTCAGTGGTGCCATTAAACAGGCCAAAATAGGTTTCTTGTAAATCTTTAGTCACAGGCCCACGCTTGCCTTCACCCACTTGAATTTGGTCCACAGAGCGTACCGGAACAATCTCTGCTGCTGTGCCTGTCATAAAGACTTCATCGGCAAGGTACAAGGCTTCGCGAGCGATATTTGCTTCAACGATTTCATAGCCTTTATCGCGCGCTAGAACCATGATTGAATCACGAGTAATGCCCGGTAAAATTGCCGCTGTTGCTGGTGGAGTAATAATGACCCCATCTTTTACCACAAAGATGTTTTCCCCTGCGCCTTCAGATAGGTAGCCATCGACACTAAGAGCGATACCTTCATCGTATCCATGACGACGAGCTTCACCACCAACTAATAAAGAAGAGAGGTAGTTACCCCCCGCTTTTGCCGCTGTAGGAATAGTGTTAGGTGCGGCGCGGTTCCAGCTAGAAATCATGGCGTTTACACCATTTTCTAGTGCTTCTTCACCTAGGTAAGAGCCCCAAGGGAAGGCGGCGATGATAAGTTCCATCTCACTATCAACCGGAGGACAAACCCCTAAACCTACGTTACCTACAAAACCTAGTGGGCGAATATAAGCGCTTTCTAGTTTATTTACGCGAATGGTTTCGCGAGTGGCTTCCATAATTTCTTCAACAGTATATGGAATTGGGAAACGATAAATTTTTGCTGAATTTTTTAGACGTTTGGCGTGTTCTGGGTGACGAAAAACAATAGGCCCTTTAGGGGTGTTGTAACAACGAACCCCTTCGAATACTGAAGTGCCGTAGTGCATGGCATGAGTGAGTACGTGTACGTTGGCGTCTGCCCACGGAACCATTTCACCATTAAACCATATAAAATCTGCTGTTTTTGTAGCCATTGCTGCTTTCCTTATGCGCTCACGCTATGCTGTAAATTGTTGTTTGGAAGTTCGTTGTTATCGATTTTGGTGACATCTACGCTAATCACATCCCAAAGCTTTTCAATTTGGCTAGTTAAAAATGTGATTGGGCGTTCACTATCCACAATGATCTCGACACTGGCGATCTTGCTGTGATGGTTTTGAGTGCCAGCAACCTGGCGAACAATAAAACCACGGTGACGGACAACACGTAATACTCGTTCCATAAGAACAGGTTTATCATCCGCTTTAATTTCTAGTAAGTATCTTTCCATGCTTGCCTCCCTAGGTGTTCTCTAGCATATCTGCATTGGACGCACCCGGCGGTACCAATGGCCATACATTTTCTTCTTCATCTATTAGAACATGAAGTAGATAAGCTGTTTTGCTGGCTAGCATTTCTTGTAATGCAGGCTCCACTTCTTCTTTCTTAGTGATGGTTTTGCCGGGGATATCAAATGCCTTAGCAAGCATAATGAAGTCCGGGTTATCATCAAGAATGGTTTCACTGTGGCGACCATCAAAGAACAGAGATTGCCACTGACGAACCATACCCAAACGTTGGTTGTTGATCAGAACCATTTTTACTGGGATTTGACGACGCTTAAGCGTACCAAGCTCTTGCACGTTCATCATAAATGAACCATCACCAGAGATAAGAATGGATTGATCGTCAGGTCTTGCCACGGCCGCACCCATTGCCGCAGGTAGGCCAAAGCCCATAGTGCCTAAACCAGCAGACGAGATAAAGTTTTGTGGGTTGCGTGGTTGTATGTGCTGGGCTGACCACATTTGGTGTTGCCCTACATCTGTTGAGACCACGGAACTATCGGGCATCATGTCGGATAGTTGTTTTAGTAATAGTGGAGCATAGATTAACTCCCCAGGGTGATCATAGCGCCATTTAAATCCGTTGCGTAGGCTATCGCAATGTTTCACCCAAGGGGTGATGTCATTTTCTAGGTGCAATTGTGGCAGTATTTCATTGATATCACCGCGTAGCACAGAGTGTGCGTGACGCAGTTTGTTGAATTCTGCTTTATCTATATCTAGGTGGATCACTTTTGCATTAGGTGCAAACGTATCTAGCTTGCCTGTCACTCGGTCATCAAAGCGAGCGCCCACAACGATCAGTAAATCGGACTCTTGTACTACAAGGTTAGCGGCTTTAGTGCCGTGCATTCCGAGCATACCTAAGTAATGTGGATCATGACGCTCTATGGTGCCAAGGCCTTTCAGTGTGCTTACTGATGGCATAGGGTTGTCGCTTAGAAACTGTCGCACCGTGTCGGTTGCTTTGGCCAGTTGTACACCACCACCCACATAAAGTACTGGGCGACGACTTTCGCGCAGTAGTGCTTGAGCTAAACGATAATCCTCAGGTTGAGGCACTGGCATCATAGGCTGTTGAAATGCAGGAAACTCAGTGTCTGGAGCTTGTGCAAGTTGAACATCTTTCGCAATATCTACAAGAACAGGGCCGGGGCGTCCAGATTTCGCAACTTCAAAGGCGTCTGCGAGAGTGGGGGCGAGATCATGAATGTCCGTAACCAAATAACTGTGCTTTGTACAAGAAAGCGACATACCAATCACATCCATTTCTTGGAATGCGTCAGTACCAATGTGTGAACTAGCAACCTGACCGGTAATAGCGACAACCGGTACTGAATCTAAGAAGGCGTCGGCAAGACCTGTCACTAGGTTTGTTGCTCCTGGTCCAGAGGTGGCCATGCACACAGCGACATCTTGAGTTGAGCGTGACATGCCAATGGCTGCCATTGCTGCACCTTGTTCGTGGCGACACAAAATGTGCTCTACACCACCATCGTATAATGCATCATAGATGGGCATTATTGCTCCGCCAGGGTAACCAAAAATCGTTTTGATCCCTTGCTTTTGAAGTGCTGCTACGACTAATTGTGCACCGGTCATTGTCGGTCTCCTTTTGCTGAGGAAAGCTGCTGTTTATTTGCGTTATTGGTTGTACTGCACATCTTGTGCTCCATTCTTCCTAATTGATTTTTTTACACCTAGAAACTAAAAAGCCCCCGAACTTTTCAGTGCGAGGGCTTATAAATCTTGTTGTATTAATTTGCGCTTACTCGCCCTCGCGCGGTGTGAATAATCACCACGATAATCAGGCTGACCAGAGATTGTAATCGAAGAGTAGGCTGCATCATTTCCAAGTTAATATAGTTGTACAGTGTGTATGCTACTAGTGGTAACACATATTATTGCGTAATGACAAGGGAAAAGTCATTCTTTTTTCACTGCCCCTTGTTAGGTGAGTGGTCTAAACCCTATATAGGTATCTTAATTTTTGGTGAAGTATGGGGCTGGCAATTGTACATAGCCGAGCAAGCATCGGCGTCTCCGCACCTCCGGTTACTGTTGAGGTTCATATAGGTCCGGGCATGCCGGGATTCCATTTGGTTGGGCTGGCGGAGACGAGTGTAAAGGAGTCAAAAGATCGCGTTAGAAGCGCAATAATGAATTCTAAGTTCTCATTTCCGAGCCGTAAAATCACGGTCAATTTAGCACCCGCAACATATCATTAGTTACAACTCGAATGATGTATTTTCAATACACACAAAAAAGCCCATCTCAAATGAAAATGGGCTACATGCTGGTGGACTGGCTTTCAACAACTAGCATTTTTTGAGTCTATAGAACTTACTCTTGTTCATGCCAACCGTAGCAATAGCTTTAGACTGAGACATCCCAAGTTCAATTAGCTCATTCACTTTATTAAACTCAGACCACGACGCATCAGAAATCTGCTTACCTTTATACTTGCCTTCTTCTTTCGCACGTGCAATTCCAATAGCTTGTTTTTCTAGCATGTTCTTTCTTTCCATTTCTGCAACTGCACCTAATGTTGCTAGTACGATTTTGCCACTTGGGCTACATACATCTACACCACCTAATTGTGAAATCACCAATGATGCGCCTGCTTCATCAATTTGTTTAGCAATAGAAAGCACATCACTAACATCCCTGCCAATACGTGAAACATCGTACGCTATGACAACATCGCCACTTCGAAGACTAGAAAGCATATATTGAAGTTGTTCTCTATTAGTATCTTTACCCGATGCTTTATCAACAAATACTGTATCTGCTTTACCGTGTCGTGATTCTAACTCTTTAACTTGTTGCTCAATATTCTGTTCTTGGGTACTTACTCGGGCATAGATGATTTTCATGTGATTCTCATTAGTATTGTTTAACCTAGATCTCAATAATACTAGTATTATATAAGTCAGTCAATACTCTATGTAATACTGATTATCGTGTAAAATCAAGTAGTCTTATAAAGGGGTGCTCTTATAATACTGCTTTAATACTGATTTAGCTCTCACGTTAGCTCACGTTACCTTTCACGTTATAACTACGTTAGTTCACGTTAAACCCCGTTATAACGGGATATTCTGGAAGAATTTTATGAAATGGGTCGTTGGGAACTAAGTTCAACGGGTTTGTATGTAATCATTAACCTATCTGCTAAATCCTCATAGCATACAAACTAATGAAAACTATTGCATAGTCGTTAATCGTTGTGCTTGTAATCATTCATAGGTATTCAACGTTTAGACTAAACTTACAACGTTTAGACGTGTGATTTTACCCAATTAAAGCAATCGAACCCGTGTTCGTTTTTTACTATTGATTAAGCGTACAACGTCGTTAAACGTTTAGACTAAACTTACAACGTCGTTAAACGTCATACGATTAGATAATCATGCTGATATGGCTATTTTGTGTTATTTAACACGATATTCGAAAACTTTTATGAAAAAGGGTCTTCAATAGGGGTAATACCCCGTTAAAACAACGGGATCTGTTTCTAGAATTTTTAATAACGGTCTTCAATAGGGGTAATAGCCCGTTTCGAACGGGGTTTATTGAAATGTTTTTATGAAATGGGTCTTCATGGGGCGATACCGTTATATTTACCGTTATCTTTTTTCAAAATGATTGAATGATTGAATGGGATGCAAAGCGTTAGTACATGTACATGTATAAATATGTTCATGTACTAAAAATAGTTGATTTTATAATGATTGAAGAGAAACCTAAACGCCGTAATCGAAAGAAGTTGCCACGTAACAGCATTGATAAGATGATACATCAATACCACAATAGCAACATGAACATAGATGAGATATGCTATGAATGGGGTATTAGCCACCCCACGTTATACCGATACATTGCTGAATTTGACGATTCTCGATAACTACAAAAAAGCCCGCAATCAAATTAATGATGCGGGCTTTTTTTATGATTCTTTCTTCATGATTATGTCTGCCTGCAACCTACTGCAACCAAACCGTTCCATTAACACACTGTGTATCTGTTCATCTGTCATGGGTTCTTTTGCTGGCGGTCTTCGCTCGTTAACGTTCTTTAGAATCCGTTGTTGCGATAAATATTGCTCAAATGTCATACGTGTACTCTTATAGTTGCTTATTGATTCAACTATATTTATCAACATGATCACGCATACACTCCCATGCTAAATGCTTCTTGAAATTACACTTCCCACTCCAAATGCCTATAAAGTGCTTGTGAAATTACAATCCCATGCCAATGCTTCTTTAAAAGTGTTAAGAGTGAACGTATTTGTTCTCATATGTCTATAGTAAAATAAACCATGAATACGTTCACCCTTAACATTTTTAGCATGAGAGTGTAATTTACCAATTAACCTGTTCTAATAAGCCAACTATCTCTCGTTTCTTCATAGCTACTAAATCACGTGTAGTAACCCTGTTAACTTCGCAGAAATTACCCATACCTGTGATAGTCGTAATAACCTTCTTATGTCTCGATAGCTTCACCTGTTCTGATGCGCTCAAACCACCTACATCCCATACGAAAGCATCTGCATTACCTCTGTAATACCCATTGCAATTCTTTGAATCGAACTCCCACCCAAAGAGATAACAATAAACTCGAAACTGGCTTCTACTTAACACGTAATCACTTGAAAGCAAATCATTCAATTCTTGTAATCTTTCAACGCAACCGCCATTAGCTTCGATGAAATTACGTTCACTCATCAATTGTAGCTTGTCGCTATCTGTACGTTTATCCCACCAGAATTCTGCACCCTTAAATTGAGCCATCGACCAAAACGATAAAGCCATAGAACTCAATTCTCTCTTTGTTTTCCCTTCTCGTGTAACTGTACATTTGTCGTTATCGATAGCACTCTTAAGATAGTCTATCTGTGCTGTAGTTAATGAAGATAGAAATTGAATATCATCAATAGTTAACCGTTCGAACACCTTTGCTACATCTGTATTATTACCAATCTGTAAATTGATTATAAGAGATTCAATGTGTCTAATTCTCGATATCTCACGTTCGATCACTAAATCGCAAATGTCGTATTTCTGTTTCAACTCGGATTTGTACTCATCTAAATACAACGTATCGAATAGTTGAATAAGTTTAATACGCTCTTGCTTTGTGATAAAATTAAACTTCAATGATTTTATAATATCAAACTCGAACGCCTCTTCTAGTTTGTACCCGAATACCTCCATGCTACGAGTAACATCTAATGCATTGGAGGTATTTTTGTATCTACTTCTATACACTGCATTAGCAATTACACACCGCCGATATTCATTATCTTCGATATCTTTAATATCACCGAATTTGATATAGGGATTTAGCATTTTTTCGATGTCATACGTACTTCCACCAGCATTCCGATTTGATATAAAGCAATCATTCAACTCTTTTGCCTTTTCTAAACACCAATCAACTGAAACTCGTCTGCCCCCGTTACTACATAAAAGTACCCGTGTACCTTCGTTTCTCGCACGTCCAAATTGTTGAGCCAACTCACTCGGGCTACATGCTGTCGATACGATACGTACGTCATCCATTACGTTTACACCTTCATTCATGCATTTAGTCGCGATCACTACATCTGCACCCACATCACTGATAAAACCACTATCTAATAGCTTGTGAATGTCGTGTTTCTTGTTACGAATATCATCGCTACACACCGTCACACACGCCCCCCCTTTCTCTCGAATCTTAGTTGCTAAACGTGTATTGAACTTAATATCGTTGTTAAAGAATAAACTCGGGATTGATGTATCTTCTGTTAACAAATCAACCATAGTACCCATATCAACACCGTGTACTTTATCTTCACTGTTAGCACTCGTAACGATATCTGAATCGGGATGTATTACTGAATACGATTTCAACTCACGCTTATTCTTGAATGTACAAATCATCTCACTATCAAACACAATAGGGTTAAATTGATGCATGTACGAACCGCTATAGCACATTACCGTGTGTGTAGTACGTAACTCATTGATTAGCACTAATAGCTTAATGAACGTTTCACTGCGATAGCTTGCCTCATAGATATTCTGTATCTCATCAATGTGTAACACTCCATTCTTACCCAATATCTGCCTAATATTAGAAATCGGAGTTGATACGAAATGCTCTAATTGCATGATATTGCACTCGTGCCAATTGTTAGCTTCTGCAATCGATTGTTGTTGTTCTTTTATTGAAATCATGCTGAATATAACGATATCACTTGAGTCATTAGCGCGTGAAAGCATTAAAGTTGATTTGCCATATCCCGTACCTGCACTCACTAAATGGCAACCCGCCTGTTCTAATCGTGTTTTGTGAAATATGTCATCACTTAGTGAACCTAGATACTCGCCGTCATTCAACTTTAGATTTATCGTTTTCATATCAACACCTGCTCGTAAATGCCGTCAAATGGCTTACCTGTTGCTCTGAAAGTCTTAATTTGATCATCAACAAATGATTCAATAGATACTTTCTCTGTAAACTTAAGCGATTTGATAATTGTGATTAGCTGATTGCGTGTAACCATATAACTCAATAGATGTTGAGCTAACGTATAGAGCATCTTGTGTCTGTTGCCATCACTGTTGTATTCACGATAGTGCTTTATTGCTTTCTCAATCAACCGTAGTTGTTTATTGGCATCAATCACCTCTGTCTCATGTTTTTCCCACGCTTTAGCATATAGCTGTATCTGTGCCATTCTCTTGTACTTCAACCGTGTAATAAATTCGTCATCGAATACGTACTCATCTGCCGCGCTGTTAAAGTACAACTCGTCATCAAAGCTCAAATAGCACATTCTACTAATATCACATGTGCATGAATCTAACTCGATATCTAATTGTTCTTCTATATGCTCTCTAAGCAATGCATAACACTCATTGTATGTGTCATTACACCGTGTTCGTAATGATGTCTTGCATATTAGTTTTAACCCGCCACTGGGAGATACAAAGCCCAATGTAAGAGATTCGATTAGATTAGATGCTGTGTGTAATAACTTACGAGAGTTAGCAACGTCTTTTATACCGTCGTAGTCGAAGATCATTACTGCACCCGCATCACCGACTAAGCAATCATTACGCCGTTGTGTGAACTCACCCACTGAGAATGCGGGCAAATTAGATTTGAGATCCTTTTTCGGATTGATGCGAAACCCTGGAACTGATGCAGGAGCTTCTCTGTATGCATCGATGCGACGTTTTAACTCTAAGTCGTGTTTTAGTGTATTAACTAACTCATGTAGTGTGATCACCCGTATAGGGGTAGTGTCGAATGGGTTTTCGTATAGTGTGATTTTGTAGTTTTGTTGCATGTTGATTCTCCATAAAATAGATTTTAGGAGCAATACATGAGCTGAATTGAATATCGGAATGAAATATTGAATAGAAGCCATTGTCATTGCTCAAATAGTCGAAATGAAATGAGGCAGGCAAATGACAAGTAAGCTTTTCGACCGCTAAATCTAGCCTCATGCATTTATTTATAATTTCAACAATGAGAAATGACTAAAAATCAAGATTATTTCAATCGTTTATACCGATGGATATCATGAAACCCATCGGTTATTCCTTACTATCCCTTTAGTGTTAATCTAATCGGTTTACCTTCATGAACAACAATGCCGTATTTGGTCAAACCGGTGTGCTTATTTTTGTCCCAACGTGATATTGATATCCCGCACTTTAGTACCTCACTACGTTTGTATAGCAACTCGCCATGTACTTTAAGATAGTCAATGATGTCATTAGCAAACCTGTCACTCGCGCTCTCTGTGCGCTTGCTGTATAGCTTCAACCCTGTCTTGCATTGATCAATATGCCGAACGTATTTCTTGTTCTTAATGTCATCTAGTGTGAATACCAACCCTTTTAGTAAATCATCATTCAATATATCGATATCATTAGTTACAACCAATTTAATTGCATAAAACTCACCTGTTTGCTTTCGGGAATTGATTGGGAAATAGTAATAATCTAGTGAATCATCTTTGTACTCGATTTTGACCAAACCATCTTTACTAAATGTGATAGTACGTACCAATCTCTTAATGTGATTGCCATATTCGTATTTCACATCTGAATCACCGTTTATGATTTCAATCACTTTACTTTGCCATGATTCGTATTCACCAATCATTGATACGAAATCACGTGGCAATTCATCTGTTATCGCTAACGAATCTATCGACTCATTTAGTTCGATGATTTTATTCTTCAATACACTCAACTCATTCTTTAACGTTGCCATCGCATTAGCATCTAGAAAATCACTGAACTCAATAGCCGTTTGTTGCTTTGCCTCGTACTGTTTTTGTGTACATTCAATTTCATACTGTAAAGCAATTAATTTTGAATCATCTTTCTTAGTGAATACTTTGTGCTTTAGTGCATCCAATACCAAATGATCTAGTACATAGCTATTAATCAACCCGTGTTTCTGGGTCGAACAAGTGTAATACCGTGAACCATTTTTACTGTGATGCACATTCATCGACTGACCACACTCACACTTCAACATCTGCCTGCCACTCAATAACGAATACTCTTTACGATTGCCATTCGATACTGTTCTTGATTTTTTGTTGAATTGAAGTCGATTAAACTCATCACGTGTACATACTGGCATGTAATAGTCATTCAATACATGCTGTGTACCTGCTATGTTGATATGCAATACACCGTACAAAGAATGTGATGATAGTATGTTACTCACCCCTTGCTTTGTGTACGCCAACCCATGTTCATGTAAGAAATCTACGCAACGTGCAATACCATTACCTTGCAAAGCATATTGAACCAATTGTTTTGCTGTTTCATAGTGCTCATTAAATTTAACTGCACTATTTTTACTGCCGTCTGTAGAATGCCAAAATGGATGATGACCAACCCCAATATTGATTGAATGCCCACTACTACTGCGTTCGCCACGTTGGAATCTATCTATTTGCGCCAAAGCATTCTTGTTAACGTAGTAGCCTTTACGGAGTGATTCTTCATTAGCAGTTGAAAAGGCAAATCCCGCCAATGCGTTGTACATAGCCTTTTCTGTATTACCCAATCTACTGCTATACAACCTGCTGTCCATCGTCGTATAGATGTCTATACCATTGCTCAATATCCCATTGAATAACGCCATACTCTGCTCGAAATCTAGTCTTGATAGTCTATCTAAATGACGCATGACAATGATGTCGCCACTCTTTATTACTCCCGTGTCGATATCATTAAGCATTACACCCAATTCACCCTTTAGATGATCACCTTTGTATGCAGATTTACCACTATCACGATATATTCGTTTCGATACTGTAGTGTTGTACCTGTGTGCCAATTCACTTAGTAGCTTTTCATCATCCTGTAAACTCATACTCAAACCTTCGAGCTGTTTACCACTTGATACCCTGCAATATGCGTAAATCATTAAAACCCCTTAGTTACCTGTATTCTATATTGTAAGTAAAGCAATGTCGTCCCTGCAGATCTGCCAAAAGAGGGCGGCCGTTTTGACTTGCCTATTGCTATTGGCATTTTAGTGGCCAGTGAACAGATACCTATGGACAAACTTGAACAGACGGAATTGCTCGGTGAATTGGCTTTATCTGGAGAGTTGCGCCCTGTACGAGGGGTGATTTCTGCGGCTATGGCCAGTCAGCAAGCACAGCGGATTTTACTAACGCCAACTCAAAATGCGCCACAGGTACGTTTAGTCGATGAAAGTAGCAATCTATCAGCAGAACGCTTATTAGACGTGGCGGCTTTTTTGGCCTCGCAACAACAGTTACAACTACAAGGGGCAGGGGCTGAAGTGCGCGCTGAGATTGAGTTTAATCCCAATCACGACATGCAAGATATTATTGGCCAGCAACAGGGAAAGCGCGCCTTAGAAATTGCAGCCGCCGGACAACACAATTTGCTGTTTCTTGGCCCGCCCGGTACAGGTAAAACCATGCTGGCGGCACGGTTGCCAGATCTTATTCCGCCAATGAGCAAGCAACAGGCGTTAGAAGTGGCGGCGGTGGCCTCGTTGGTTGAACAGGATTTAGATAGTACCACTTGGCGCAAGCGCCCTTTTCGTGCTCCGCATCATTCGAGTTCTATGGTGGCATTGGTGGGAGGCGGCTCGTTTCCTAAGCCGGGAGAGATCTCCTTGGCGCACAATGGCATCCTTTTTTTAGATGAGCTCCCAGAGTTTGAGCGTCGCGTGCTCGATGCACTGCGTGAGCCTTTAGAGGCGGGTAAGGTCGCCATATCAAGGGCATCGGGTAAAACGTGTTTTCCTGCTCAGTTTCAGTTAATTGCCGCTTTGAACCCCAGTCCGTCTGGGCAGTATCAAGGCAGTCAGTGTCATCAGTCCCCTCAATCTATTTTGAAATACCTGAGTCGCATCTCTGGTCCATTTTTAGACCGCTTTGATATGTCAGTTGAAATTCCGTTACTGCCGTTGGGGTCATTAAGTGCGGGTGGCGATAGAGGGGAAAGTACACAGGTCTACCGTAAGCGAGTTTTGGGGGCGAGAAAAATTATGCTACAGCGTTCGGGAAAAGTGAACGCACTGTTATCCAATCAAGAGATTGCGCGTTATTGCTCACTAAGCCAAGACGATGCAGAGTTTTTAGAGTTTGCGATTAACCGCTTAGGTTTGTCGATTCGGGCGTATCACCGAATCATTAGAGTGGCGCGTACCATTGCTGATTTGGGGCAATCGGAGCAAATACAAAGGTCGCATTTAAGTGAGGCATTAGGTTATCGCTCTATGGACCGCCTGTTGTTAGCGCTTCATCAGCAAGTGGCAATTTAAACAGATTATCAGGTTTATTTGGAGTGGGGTGATGGCAAACAAAAAGGGGAGCCGCGCTCCCCTTTAAGGTTTATTTAAGAGTGAGTAGGTAATTCACTAACTGGCTTAGCTGTTTGTTGGTTTTAACCGATCCCATGTCGACTAAGTATTTATTGTTTACGACCAAAGACGGTACACCCGTTAGTCCGTGCTCTTGAAATTGCTTATCAAAGCGACGAGCCATTGAATCCACTGCAAATCCATTGAAAGCGGCATCGAATTTTTTACCCTCAATACCATGGTCGACAAAGAGTTGGCGAATCTGTTGTTCGTTGCGAGGTGGCGCTTTTAGATCATGAATTTGTTTAAACATGACGGGAATCATTTGATCTTCCACTTCCAAAGCAACCATAGTGGCGTATGCTTTGCTCATTGAAGGACCCATTTTGCCTCCCATGAAAGAAACATGTGACTTCATAAATTTAGCATTGGCAGGCAGAGCGCTTTTTATGCTGTTGATAATAGGCTCAAATTCATGACAGTGTGGGCAGTAAAATGAGAAAAACTCATTTACAGTTGGTATTGATGTCGCAGGGAGATCAAGCACCTTATAGTTTTGACCTTCTTTAAACTGAGCTGCGTGAACCGACAAGCTTAGAAATATGGTTGCCACTAAGGCAATCAACTTTTTCATTTGAGTACTCCTTCAATAAATTTGTTCTGGTTTTTACCAGTTAGGGGTTAGAGACAATGCTGGCTCCTGAAGCGCAGACAGTTGTTCCTTTAATGCTAAAACCTGACCTTCCCAGTATTTTGCATCATTAAACCATGGAAATGCCACTGGGAAAGCGGGATCTTGCCATCTTTTTGCGAGCCAAGACATATAGTGTATTAAACGTAGACCGCGCAAAGGCTCGATCAGTTTCAATTGATTGACATCAAAATCGCAAAATTCTTGATAACCTTCCAATACGATATCCAATTGCATCAGTTTTTCTTGGCGATCTCCGTTCAATAGCATCCATAAATCTTGTACAGCGGGTCCATTTCTGGCGTCATCTAAGTCCACAAACATAGGGCCATCACGCCACAATATATTGCCGGGGTGACAATCACCGTGTAAGCGGATTGGTGTGTAATCGGTTTGCCACTGTTGCTCAATAGCATTAATCAAAGACTGCATATCTTGGAAAAATGCACTTTGAATATACGACGGAATAAACTGACTTTGTTTGAGGATCTCTTGAGATTGATAAAGATACTCTTCAAGCCCCATTGTTGGTCTGTGTTGAAACGCAGGTAGCCCTTCACTGACTTTATGAATACGCCCTAAAAATCGTCCAACCATTTCTAGTTGGTCATAGTTATCCACTTCAAACTGCCTACCGCCGACACTTTCAAATAGGGTAAATAAATACCCTTCATGTTGATGTAGTGTCTTACCATTGATAATAACTGGTGGGGCAATGGGAATTTCATGATCCAATAAGGCTAGCGTGAAATCATGTTCCTCTTGTATTTGGTGTTCGTTCCAACGTTGTGGTCGATAGAATTTCACCACATAACGTTGTTTTTCTTCATCGACGAATTGGTAGACTCGGTTTTCGTAGCTGTTAAGAGCCAAAAAACCAGACTCTGCGCGTACGCCGATACTGGCTAATGCGTACCACATAAAATCTGGGGTAAGTGAGTCAAAGTTGAATAAAGCGTTCATAGTTGAATTGCCAGTGGCGAAAAAAGAGGGTTATCACGCAGTATAACCCTCTGAATATATTAATTCTTGTTAAAGCTGTTTGATAAAGCGACTTTCAATTTCGATAGTAAAGCCTTGTTGATCATCTAACTTAAACAAAATGGTGGTAACAGGAGAGGTTAACTGCTGTGGATTCATCCCGAGACTGATAGGTAAATTAAACACTTCGCCAGGTGCTACATCAATGCTTTGACGACCATACCAAGTCACATCACTGAGCCCCGAGACATTCAGATCGTAACGTTGGAACTGTTGGGTTTTATTGATGACTTTTAGGGTGTAAGTATTTTCAATTTGGCCTGTACTGTTGGTGCGAGATAATTGTGCGCGGTCGCGAATAACCGTTAACCCCGCCGGATCTACAGACGCAACCTGTATAAAGAAGAAGCCAAGCATGAGGATCATTACCACGCCATAACCCATCAACTTAGGCCTCATTATCTTGGTGTGTGTGCCTTCTAACTTGTGTTCGGTGGTATAGCTAATTAGCCCCTTAGCGTAATTCATTCGTTGCATGGTGGCATCGCAAGCATCAATGCAAGCGCCACAGTTGATGCATTCGTATTGCAGACCATCTCGGATATCAATGCCTGTTGGACAAACCTGTACGCATAGGTTGCAATCGATACAGTCACCAAGGCCGAGATCGTTAGGATCGGCCTTACGTGTACGTGGGCCTCGGTTCTCACCGCGCTTTTTATCGTATCCGACAATAAAGGTATCTTTATCAAACATGGCCGATTGAAAGCGAGCATAAGGACACATGTGAATACAGACAATGGAACGCATCCATCCTGCATTGGCATAAGTACACACCGCAAAGAATAACACCCAAAAGTAACTCCAAAATGAGGCGTGTAAAGTGAAGAAGTCATACCAAAGTTCATTGCTTGGCACAAAGTAAGCGACAAAAGTGAGCCCAGTTAGCAAGGCGATGCCAAACCAAGCGGCATGCTTGGCAGTTTTGCGCGCCATAATTGAAGCGGTGAGCGGTTGAGAATCTTGCTTTTTACGTTTGTTGGCGGCCCCTTCTAGTTTTTCTTCAAACCAGATATACATAAAGGTCCACACTGTTTGCGGACACAAATACCCACACCACACTCTGCCTAAAAAGGTGGTGATAAAAAAGAGCCCAAAGGCGGCAATCATAAACAGCAGGGCTAATAGGGTGAGATCTTGCGGGTATAGAGTTGTGCCGAAGAAGTTGAATTGCTGTTGACCAATATCCAGCAAAATAGCTTGGCGCTCACCATAGGGTATCCATGGGATAACCGCAAAAAGCAGCAATAAAAACCAAGCACCGTAACGGCGCAGTTTTTGAAAGACACCCTTACTTGCTCTCACATAAATGCGATTGCTTGGGTTAAACCTGTCTCCCTGGCTTTTATGGGCTTTAGGGTTAAATTGTTTGGGGGTGACGTCTTTAACGTCGATGCGATCCTTGCTCATTGAATACTTCCGACCTAAACCTTGGGCGCAGTATAGCGGAGTATATGAACGCGGTTTGTTATGCTAATCACAGTAAGTAAGTGATCAGAAATAGCGCCGGAAAAACACCTAAGGGTAAGGCGAATATTGTTGAGAAGCCGTTACTTTACAATCAAAATTGCCGCGCAGTTATCAGGGGTTAAAACCTGCTTGGCTGGTCAGTTGCTTGCTACGATGGGATTTGTCAGTTGTAGAGTGACTAGGTGGGGGTTGGGAGAGGTCAACAATAAGGTTTGTTGACCTCTAATTTATTTAGTCGATAATTCCGCGAGCGCGAAGTAGTGCGGTTTTGAAATCATCTTCTTTGTCTTTTGCTAGCCCTGGAATCTCTTCTGTTTTATCACTGTTACGCATTTTTAGGTGATAAATCAGCACGTCATCCGTTAGGTCTTCTAATTTGCCTTCATAACCTGCTTCTTGGGCAAGCTTAACAAGGAACTCAATTAAGTTAAGATCAGGCTCTTTCTGCCACTCTGGTTGCAGCAGTTCGATTAATTCGTTTAAACGGTGGCACTTCATAGTCTTCTCCGTAGAACTTGGGGGTTGTGACTAACTTAACAAAAAGACTATAAAAAAGATAAGAAAAAGCGCATCTGAAATTCAAATGCGCTTTTAAACAGCAATTAAGGCTCTAATTATAAATGCCACTTCGTGAAGTGGGACTAACAATGAGTGTCTTCTGCTGATTTTTGCTTTTTAGATGGTACGGGTGCAAAAAATTTTCTACGTTGTACCGCTCGACTGCTAGGTCGAGAAACCCTGACGGTTGTTGGATGCATGCTTCACCAAATATAGTCAGGCACATCCTTTGCCGTGTTACCGATGCTCACCGAGCACCTATGTGTATAGTAGCAGATAAGCGGGTAAATTGAACAAGAATCACTCAATGTTATTCAAGCATGTTTTTACATTAAGCTGATACCTTGGTTAAAAAATAAAAAAAGGACATTGGTTATAGCGCCGTTTTGCGTCAGTATAATCAGAAGTAAATTATGCGTGAGGTTGAATATGTCTTTTTTTAAGAAAACATTGGCAAGTTTAGGTATAGGCTCGGCAACGGTAGATGCCGTGTTACAACAAGAAACTTTAGTCCCCGGGGATAAAGTGAGCGTTGTGATACATGTATATGGTGGCGCTACTGAGCAACATATTGATCATATCGACCTTAAATTATGTTGTCGTTACATTAGTGAAAGAGAAGAGCGTCAACCACACAGCGAAGGGCCTTTAAGGCGTAAAGTGCCACAGAATTATGTGTTGGATAAGTGGCAGTTGCCTTATTCATTTAACATAGGCTCAGGGGAAGAACGAACCTTTGATATTGAGCTTGATGTGCCTTTTAACACACCACTGACTATTGGCGAATCGGAGGTTTGGCTAGAAACGGCATTGGATATTGATCTGGCTGTTGATCCTACCGATAAGGATATGTTGACGGTGCGCCCTGATCCTGTGATGGATCATATTTTTACCGAACTGGAAGAGTTGGGTTTGCGCATTCGACAAGTTGAGTGTGAAGCGGCTAAGGGGTTTGCGATGCCCTTTGTGCAGAAGTTTGAGTTTGTCCCTACTTCGGGGCTTTTTCATGGTACTTGGCGAGAGGTGGAGATTATTGCCTATCGTGATGATAAGCAGCTGCAACTTTGGTTTGAGATTGATAGGCAGAAAAAAGGACTCAGTGGTTTATTGTCTAACCTGTTGGGCTCTTCTGAGTTGAACTGCTATCTACCGTTATCTTGTGAACTCACTAGTGAACAGGCAGCAAATAAAGTGGTGCAATATCTTGCGGATTTATTTGCTGCCAAACAAGGCTAGCGTTTCCAAAATGCCGGTAAAAACAGCACAAAGACGGTTAGTATCTCTAAGCGTCCTAGCAGCATCCCAAAGCTGAGTAGCCATTTAGCCGTATCAGGAAGGGGAGCAAAGTTACCCGTAGGACCTATGATAGGTCCCATGCCTGGCCCTACATTGGCTACAGCAGTAATGGATGCTGAGAGGCTGGTAATGGCACCTAAATCGAGTGCGGATAGGCCAGCGGCGACGATGAGTATGGTGGCAAAAAAGGTTAAAGTGAACGCCACAATGGAGCGGATAATATCGTCATTTACGCGGCGGTTATTGTAGCGTTGGACAAACACACCCGATGGGTGGATCAGCTTCATCATTTGTATTTTAAGCAAGGTTAAGGCTATCTGAAAACGGAATACCTTAATGCCGCCTGCAGTAGAGCCTGAACAGGCACCCATCATAAGCAGGAAGGCAAATAACACTGTGGTTAATGTGCCCCATGCAGTAAAGTCATCTAGACCAAATCCTGTTGTAGTTAGAACCGATACCACATTAAACATCGACACACGCAAAGCATCGGCTGCTTGGTAGTTATCGTGATAAACCAACCATGCGGCTATGGTTAAACTGGCCACCATGAACAGCTTAAAAAAGCCAATTACTTGCGCATCTTTGGTCAGTGCCGAAAGGGATTCTTTACGGTACGCTGCCACAAAAAGAAGAAAAGGTAAGCCACCTAAAAACATAAATAGGGTAGAGAACCATTGTGTTTGATGAGAGAAGTGATTCATCGAACCGTCAGAGGTGGAATATCCGCCGGTAGATATGGTAGTAAAGGCGTGATTGACGGCTTCAAACGGAGTCATACCTGTAGCTAGGTAGCTCACAAAACAGGCAAAGGTTAAACCAAGATAGACCACCACGATATTTTTGGCGACGCTTTTGATTCTTGGAGAGCTTTTATCGGACCAATCAGAAGATTCTGTTTGGAATAAACGCATTCCGCCGACATTCAGCATTGGCAAAATGGCCACGCCCATCACGATGAAGCCAATCCCTCCTAACCACTGCAACAGAGAGCGCCATAACAATATACTTGGCGACATGTTGTCTAGGCCACTCAGTACCGTAGATCCTGTAGTGGTAATGCCGGACATTGTTTCAAAATAGGCATCGGTGAAGCTGATGTGATTAATAAAGACAAAAGGAAGTGCACCAAATACGGTACTGACCACCCATACTAGAGTGGTGACGAGGAACACATCCCTAACATTGAGCTTAAATTGCTTTGAACGTCCTAGAGATAAGCAAATAAAGGAGACGATATGGGTTATCGCTACCGCTTTAGCAAACTCTACAAAACCACTGCCAGGGTTGAATATTGCCAGGATAGTGGGTGGATACATGAATAGGGCAAGTTTGGATAAGACTAACCCTAGAACAAACAGTATCGGACGTACATTGACCATATTAAATAAACCTACAAGAAAAATGGGCTTGGTTGAAATAACGTTTCAACATCAGGCACGTATTTCTTATCTACCAAAAACATCACGACATGATCGTCTTGTTCTATCACTGTTCTATCATGAGCAATAAGAACTTCTTCTCCGCGCACAATCGCCCCAATAGTTGTCCCCGGTGGCAGCTTGAGATCTCCCACTGCTCGGCCGACAACTTTTGAGGTGTTTTCATCACCGTGAGCAATGGCTTCAATGGCTTCAGCTGCGCCACGACGCAAGGAGGAGACATTCACAATATCGGCTCTACGAACGTGTGTTAATAGGGCAGAAATAGTGGCTTGCTGTGGAGAGATAGCAACATCGATGTCTCCACCTTGTACTAGGTCTACATACGCACCGCGCTGGATTAACACCATTACTTTGCGTGCATTGAGGCTTTTTGCCAGCATGGCCGACATTATGTTGGTTTCGTCTTCATTGGTTAATGCAATGAACACGTCCATTTCTTCAATGTTTTCTTCGTACAGCAATTCTTTATCGGCCGCATCACCGCACAGGACTATGGTGTTTTCAAGTTCCTCTGAGAGTGTTTCGGCCCGTTGTAGGTTGCGTTCGATGAGCTTGACGGAGTAATTACGTTCTAAACGTTTTGCCAGACCCGCGCCGATATTACCGCCACCTACAATCATGATTTTGCGGTATTGTTTTTCAAGACGCTGTAGTTCACTCATTACTGAGCGAATATCATTACTGGCCGCTACAAAGAACACTTCGTCATCGGCTTCAATAACGGTAGTGCCTTGGGGTCTAATGGCGCGTCCTTGACGGAAGATAGCCGCAACGCGAGTATCAATGTGTGGCATGTGCTCACGCAGTGCTGAAATCGCATTCCCGACTAGAGGACCACCATAAAACGCTTTTACAGCAACGAGGCTGACTTTTTCTTCAGAAAAACTCACCACTTGCAGTGCGCCAGGGTATTGGATTAGACGCTCAATGTAGCTAGTTACTAATTCTTCTGGTGCAATAAGGTGATCAACAGGAATCGCCCCTGATTTAAATAACGAATCTTTTTCTTTTAAATACTCAGGAGAGCGGATTCGTGCAATTCGATTGGGGGTGTTGAATAAGGTAAATGCCACTTGGCATGCGGCCATGTTGGTTTCATCGGCGTTGGTTACCGCTACCAGCATGTCGGCATCTTGCGCCCCTGCTTCTCTTAAAATATCAGGGTGACTGGCCGCGCCATTTACCACTCGAAGGTCATATTTATCTTGTAACTCGCGCAGGCGACGGCTATCGGTATCCACTATGGTGATATCGTTGTTTTCGCCTACTAGGTTTTCAGCAAGGGTGCCACCGACTTGTCCGGCACCCAAGATTATGATTTTCATCGATTATTTTCCTATCTACAGCAGAGCTTTATTTAATTTAGCTCTGTTTTTGCAGAACCGCATAATAGAAACCGTCCATATTGTGTTCACCGGGCAATATTTGTCTGCCAGGGTTACTTGGATCGCTATCGATGAGTTCAGCATCGTCTGTGCGGGCTAAGAATGCCTGTACTTGCTCTCTATTTTCAACCGGAGAGATAGAACATGTGGCGTAAACTAAGGTTCCGCCTTTCTTCAATTGCTGCCACATCGCGTCTAAAATTTCACTTTGCAATTGCGATAGGGCTGGCAAATCGTTAGCGCGTCGTAACCATTTGATATCAGGGTGACGACGAATAACGCCAATGGCAGAGCAAGGGGCATCAAGCAAAATTCGGTCAAATTGCTCACCACTCCACCACTCTTCTGGATCGCGGGCATCGGCGCAAATAACTTGAGCGTCAAGACCAAGGCGATCTAAGTTTTGGTAGACACGTTCTAAGCGTTGCGGGTCTGCATCAATGGCGACAACTTCACTGCCTGTGGTGTTTTCTAGAATATGAGCCGTTTTACCGCCGGGCGCTGCACAGCAATCTAGGATTAGCTCGCCATCTTTAGGTTTTAGATACTCTAAAGACAATTGAGCGGCTGCATCTTGAACAGAAACCCAACCCTCAGCGAAGCCGGGCAGTTTATTCACATCACACGGGCGGTGTAGACACAGAGCGTGAGGTGCTTGTGGGTGTATGTCGGCATCAATATCTTCTGCTTGCAATAGGCTTAGATACTCGTCACGAGTGTGGTGCTTGCTGTTTACTCTTAGCCACATTGGCGCTTTAGTGTTATTGGCCTCAACAATGGACTGCCAATCATTAGGGTAAGACTCACGCAGTAGTTTAAGTAGCCAGCTTGGGTGTCCGTACTTGCCTGCATCGTGCTTAATAGAGGCTTCATCAAGTTGCGACTGGTTGCGCTGGTAATTACGCAACACCGCATTGATTAAGCCTTTTAATTTAGGCCCTTTTAAGGATTTACAGGCTTCCACTGTTTCCGCCACAGCAGCATGATCTGCGGTGCGCATAAAGCTTAATTGGTAAATACCAACTAATAATAAATGGTGGAAAACGCGCTGTTTTCCTTTCAGGGGCTTTTCCATTAGTTCATTAACTATGGTTTCTAGTCTTGGCAAGTAGCGAAGACAGCCATAGCAGATCTCTTGTAGGAGAGCGTGATCACGAGGTTTTAATTGAGATTGAGCATTAGGCAGAGCGCTAGATAGTGAATATCCTTTGTCTACAACTTGAAACAGCACGTTTGCCGCAGCAGCGCGTACATTCATAGGTATTTCCTAACAAAAGTAAGGCTTGAGTGACTCAAGCCTTAGTGGTGTTGATTTATGCTAATTGAGTTCCAATAGGGAACCAATCTGCTCGAGAATTGAGTACGTCACCAACGGACATGGCTTTTTTCCCTGGAACTTGAATGTTTTCCAGTACTAAGCTGCCATTTCCTGTCGCAATTTGAATGCCGGATTTATCAGCGCTTACGATAGTTCCCGCAGCTTGGGTGCAAGGCTCAGGGTTAACGTGAGCCTTCCATACTTTAATATTCTTATCAGCAACCGAAAAATAGCTCATTGGCCAAGGGTTGAAAGCACGTATTTCGCGCTCTAATGCCTGGGCATCTTTACTCCAATCTAACCGCGCTTCTTCTTTACTGAGTTTTTTCGCATAGTTAGAAAGATCATCATCTTGCTTGATGGCTACAGCAGTACCATTGGCGATAGTGGCAAGGCAATCAACCAGAGCGACAGGTCCGAGTTTGGCTAACTTGTGGTATAGCGCCGCGCTGGTATCTTCTGCTTGTATTGGAAGGGTTGCGATATGCAGCATATCGCCAGTATCTAAACCTACATCCATTTGCATTATGGTAACCCCAGTCTCCGCGTCACCCGCCCAGATTGAGCGCTGAATAGGGGCTGCGCCTCTCCAGCGAGGAAGAATGGAACCATGCACATTAATACAACCTAAGCGCGGTGTATCGAGCACAGCTTTTGGGAGTAAGAGTCCATAAGCGACCACCACCATGATGTCAGCATTTAGATCAACTAACTGTTGTTTTGCTTCATCTGATTTGAAGTTTTCTGGCTGAAAAACAGGGATGTTGTGCTCAACAGCCAAGTTTTTCACGGGACTTGCGGTTAGCTTTTTGCCACGGCCAGCAGGCTTATCTGGTGTTGAATAAACCGCGATAACCTCATGCTCCGAAGATAACAACGCCGCCAAATGGTCGGCGGCGAAATCTGGAGTACCTGCAAAAACAATTTTTAATGCGTTGCTCAAAGCAAACTCCTGAGTTATTGGTTTTTCTCGTTGTAGCGTTTGATCTTCTCTAATTTATCTTTGATGCGTTTACGCTTCAGCGGAGAAAGGTAGTCAACAAACAACTTTCCGGCTAAATGGTCTAACTCGTGTTGTACACAGATAGCTAATAGGTCGTCCGCTTCAAAGGTAAACTCTTCGCCATCGCGGTTTAAGGCTTTCACTGTGACTTCTGCAGCGCGAGAAACTAAAGCGCGCGCTCCAGGAACAGATAAGCAACCTTCTTCGATGCCATCTTCACCGCGTTTTTCGGTGATTTCAGGGTTAATTAATACCAAAGGGTCATCGCGATTTTCAGAGAGATCGATCACTACGATACGCTTATGAACATTCACTTGGGTAGAGGCCAGGCCGATGCCCTCTTCTACGTACATGGTTTCAATCATGTCATCGATGTGAGTTTGTAGTTCAGGCGTAAATTCTTCTACCGGCTTAGCGACGGTACGAAGGCGATCATCAGGAAAGGTTAATACTTGTAATAAAGACATAATCACTCAAAAAAGTTGAACTGCGCCGAAAGAATCTCAGCTACTTGTGACAATTTTAGTCATTTTGGTCTTCAAATAACAGCACCAATCTAAATCGGTGAGACACTCAATGAAAGAACAGCATATAACCCCTTGGTTAATTTTGATTACCACCCCTAGGTTAAGTGGGGTTCGCTTGCAAAAAATCCTTGAGTTTATGTCGCCGCAAGACCTGATAGAACTGCCAAGAAAAGAGTTGTTATCCCTTAAGTTTAGCGATCTTCAAGTGAAACATTTAACCGCCACAACGAACCCTAACGTAGACAAGTGTCTTGAGTGGGGGAGTAAGCAGGGCAATCATTTACTGACCAGTGATGCTAAGCACTACCCTGCGCGATTAAAAGAGATCCCTTGTTATCCACCACTGCTTTTTGTGCAAGGGAACCCTTCGGTATTGAGTAGCCGTCAAATAGGTATTGTGGGGAGCAGGAATAGCACTCAAGACGGTTTGCATATTACGCGCCAGTTTTCCACAGAATTAACAGGGATGGGGATGACAATAACCAGTGGGCTTGCCCTAGGGATTGATGGGCACGCGCATCAAGCTTGCTTAGAAAGTAAAGGACAAACCGTGGCGGTGCTAGGCAGTGGTTTTGATTATTTATACCCGAAACAACACCAACCATTAGCACAGCGCATAAAAAAACAGGGGGCTCTAGTTTCTGAGTTTCCTCCCTTTTACCCTCCTAAAGCGTATAACTTTCCAAGACGAAATAGAATTATTAGTGGTTTGTCCGTTGCTGTGCTGGTCATTGAGGCGGCAGAGAGGAGTGGTTCGCTAATTACCGCTCGCTTTGCACTGGAACAGGGTCGAGATGTGTATGTGGTGCCTGGTTCCATATTAAACCCCAATGCGGCGGGGTGTAATGGGCTGATTCGTGATGGGGCGGTGCTGGTACGCAATGGGCAAGATATCATGCAGGAAATTAATGGCCTTATTAACTGGTCTTCTACAATGCAACAAGAGATCCCAACAGGTCACTTGCAAGTTGCAAAGGATGCCCAAGAAGTAGATGAAGAGGTGAGTGAGAATCTACAGTTAATCGATCTGCTTGGAGAGAGGCCATTAGCCGTTGATTTTTTGTCAGAAAGGACCCATTTACCAGTAAATCAGGTTATGATGCAGTTATTAGAACTGGAGCTAAAGGGATTAGCAGCTTCAGTGGTTGGTGGTTATATTAGATTGAGGGGGAGCTGACTATGATGGATATTCTTATGTATCTATTTGAGACGTATATTCATAGCGAGAGCGAGTTGAACGTCAATCAAGATGAATTGGAGCAAGAGCTTCTTCGGGCCGGCTTCCACCAGAACGAAATTTACAAAGCATTAAATTGGCTAGAAGACTTGGCCGCGTTACAAAATGAAGACGCGAGCCAAAACATTGCCACTAGTTCTGCAACTTCTATCCGTATTTATTCTTCTCGTGAGCAACAGAGAATTGATACCCGTTGTAGAGGGTTTATCTTGTTCTTGGAGCAGATCGGTGTATTAAATGCTGAGCTCAGAGAGATGGTCATTGATAGAGTGATGGGGCTAGAAACGTTAGACCTACAATTAGATGACCTGAAATGGATCATTCTAATGGTGCTGTTCAATGTACCGGGTAACGAAAGCGCCTACACCACAATGGAAGAATTACTTTATTCTACCGATCACGGCATTTTGCATTAAGTGTTGCGATGAATAAAATTAACAAACAGCTTTTTTCTTCAGAGGGGCAGTCGCTTGAGCAGACGTGTCCTAACTGCGGTCACCCGTTGCAAATGCGTCACGGTAAACATGGGGCTTTTTTAGGTTGTTCCCATTATCCGCAGTGTGACTACATTAAACCGTTACACCCAGCATCCGGCCAAATTATTAAGCCGTTAGGTGTTCCTTGCCCCGACTGTGGTGATGAGCTTGTGCTTAGGCAAGGTCGTTACGGTATGTTTATTGGTTGTTCGGGTTATCCAGAGTGCCACTATATTGGTAGTTTAGATGAGCCTGAAGATCATAGTGTGGAATCGTTTGAGTGTCCCGAATGCCATAAAGGGCATTTAATTGAGAGAAAATCGCGTTTTGGTAAGTCGTTTTATGCCTGCGACCAGTATCCGAAGTGTCAATTCTCAATTAATAACGAGCCTAAGCAAGGCACATGCAAAGAATGCGGATTTGGTTTGCTGATGGAAAAGAAAACAGCTGAAAAGCATAGCTTGCTGTGCGCCAGCAGGAAGTGCCAAGCAAAACAATAAAAAAGGAGGCGAATGCCTCCTTTTATGTTTTTATCTAATACTTATTGATGCAAAGCAGGGAAAGCGCTGGCCTCTAACCATTGGGCAATGGTTTTCAGCTGTTGTTGTAAGTCGGCTGGGTTATTACCACAAACATTAATATGTCCCATCTTACGTCCTGGGCGTTTCTCTTTACCGTACCAATGAATATGCGCCTGATCCATGCTGAGTAATTCTTCTGCAAGAGTATCTTCTCCCAGAATATTGATCATAGCGGTTGGACGCAGTGCGTTTGTGCTACCAAGAGGAAGCCCACATACAGCACGCATATGGTTTTCAAACTGACAGGTTTCTGCACCTTGTTGTGTCCAATGTCCAGAGTTATGCACGCGAGGGGCGATTTCATTGACCATCAATTGCCCTTGCACATCGAAAAACTCTAAAGCGAGCACGCCTACATAGTCTAAACATTCTGCTACTGCAGTGAACATTTGCTTCGCTTGGGCTTGCAGTTCGGGTTCATCAATTGCAGTAGATAAACTTAATACGCCATTGGTATGAACATTTTCAGCTAAAGGATAAACGGCAATTTCACCTTGTTGGTTGCGCGCACCCACTAGTGAGACTTCACGATCAAAAGCAACAAACTCTTCAGCTATAATGGCTTGAGTTGCAGAAGCAGCAATGCATGGCTCCATTTCTGCCCAAATAGCATCCGCTTGTTGACCGTCTTTTAGTCGCCATTGGCCTTTGCCATCGTAGCCACCTAATGTGCTTTTTAGCACCATAGGAATACCAACATACTCAATAGCCGCATCAAACTCTTGGCGAGTGCGAATGAGTGAGTATTTTGCATTTGCTACGCCCGCTTCATCCAGAAGCGCTTTTTCTATGCGGCGGTCGCCACCTGTTTTAATGGCTTGTGCGCTAGGTAATAATTTACCGCTGGCTTGGCATGCATCTAGAACAGGATGAGGAACATGTTCAAACTCGGCGGTGATGACATCGGCCTGTTCAATAGCCGCTTGTAAACCACTACCTAATTGTGTTTGAGTGATAGGTTCAACAATCGATTCACTGTTCACATCAAAAGCTAGAGTTTTGATGTTAAGTGGAGCGGCTGCTAGAGCCATCATTCGGGCCAGTTGCCCTGCACCTAAAACTAAAACTTGCACGATATTAATCCTCTGCTGGGTTCGGATTTGCCAGTACGGTCTCTGTTTGTTGTTTACGGAAAGCTTCAACTTTTTCCATAACTTCAGGAACATGAGTACCGATGATTTGTGCAGCTAGGATACCAGAGTTAGCTGCCCCTGCTTCACCAATAGCGAGAGTGGCAACAGCAATGCCTTTTGGCATTTGCACGATAGACAGCAATGAGTCCATACCCTTTAGCGCACGAGATTGAACGGGAACCCCAAGCACAGGTAGGCTAGTAAATGCAGCACACATACCTGGAAGGTGAGCGGCACCGCCGGCGCCGGCGATAATTACTTTAATGCCACGTTCTTTTGCACTAGACGCGTAATCTGCTAGTAGTTGTGGAGTACGGTGAGCAGAAACTACTTTAGTTTCGTAGCTAATACCGAATTGGTCGAGCATCTCAGCGGCTAACTTCATCGTTGGCCAATCTGACTTAGAACCCATGATAATACCGACTTGCATGTTACGACTCCTAATTTAACTAGTTGAGCTTTAGATACTAATTTTGCGCGCATTATACGGTTATTTTTTGAATAGGAAAACGTTTGCGTCGGTTTGTTTTGTTGTTTTTCAGGAAATGCTTACCAGCTAGGAATAGAATTTGTAAACTAGGTGAGAAGAGAATGGTTAAAAGGATGTTCAACATATAATGCAAATCGATCAAGCGATTAACGCGCTAAAGCAAGGAAGGGTCATTGCGTACCCTACCGAGGCGGTGTTCGGTGTCGGGTGTGACCCTGATAACGAACAAGCATTACAGGCGCTAATGACACTAAAGCAACGAGATCCCGATAAGGGGCTAATTTTGATTGCGGCTAACTTTGAGCAACTATTGCCCTATGTTGACGTGAGTGATCTTTCTCAAGAGCAACTGGATAGAGTTTTTGAAAGTTGGCCTGGCCCTGTAACTTGGGTGATGCCGGTGAGTGAAAAAGTGCATCAATTGGTGCATGGTGCATTTGATAGTGTTGCCGTTAGAGTGACTGACCACCCTCTGGTTCAGCAAATTTGTATTCAGTTCTCTAAGCCTATTACTTCAACCAGCGCCAATTTATCTGGCCTACCACCGTGCTTGGATGCCAATGAGGTGGAAAACCAATTGGGTAGCGAAGATGTGTTTATTGTTCATGGTAGCGTAGGTGGCAGAACTAAGCCTTCGCAAATAAAAGATGTAAAATCACTTCAAGTACTAAGACAAGGGTAAGTAATGGCATTAGTCGATAAAGGGGCGGTAAAACGTTTTTTATTACAATTGCAGGACGATATCTGTGCTGAACTGGAAGCCGTCGATGGCGAAGCTACCTTCGTTGAAGATGCTTGGGTTAGAGAGCAGGGGGGCGGTGGCCGAACCCGTGTAGTAAAAGGTGGTGCTGTTATTGAACAGGGTGGCGTCAATTTCTCGCACGTTTTTGGTGACAAAATGCCAGGCTCTGCGACCGCACACCGCCCTGAGTTAGCGGGTCGCAAGTTTGAGGCTATGGGAGTGTCTTTGGTTATTCATCCAAATAACCCTTATGTCCCTACCTCGCATGCCAACGTTCGCTTCTTTATTGCCGAGAAAGAGGGCTGTGACCCTATCTGGTGGTTTGGGGGTGGTTTCGACCTCACGCCATTTTATCCTTTTAATGATGACTGCCAGCATTGGCATGACACAGCTAAGGCTTTGTGTGCCCCCTTTGGCGATAGCGTGTATGCCGAGCACAAAAAATGGTGCGATGATTATTTCTTTTTACCACACCGCAATGAAACTCGCGGTGTCGGTGGCCTGTTTTTTGATGATCTTAATCAATGGGGCTTTGCAAAGAGCTTTGCTTATATACGTGCAGTAGGGGAAGGGTTTACTCAGGCGTATATCCCGATTATTAATAAACGTAAAAACACCCCATTTAACGATCAGCAACGCCAGTTTCAGTTATATCGACGTGGTCGTTATGTTGAGTTTAATCTTGTGTATGACCGTGGCACCCTGTTTGGCTTGCAAAGCAATGGACGCACAGAATCCATTTTAATGTCTATGCCACCCTTGGCAAGATGGGAATACAACTATCAAGTGCAACCGAATTCTCATGAAGAGAAGCTTTATGAAGAGTTCTTAATACCAAGAGAGTGGTAAGCCTTTTTCTTATCCCTTTTCGGTGATAGGTTGTTAAAAGAGAGTTTTTAGTCAGGTAGAAAGATGAAACAGTTAACGGATAAGTATGTGGTGTTTGGCAACCCAATCAGTCAAAGTAAATCGCCTTTTATTCACACCTTGTTTGCAAGGCAAACTAATCAAAGCATCACTTATTCTACGCAGCATGCAGAAGTAGGAGAATTTACCGCAGCGGCGAAAACCTTTTTTGCCCAAGGTGGTAAAGGCTGTAATGTTACCGCCCCCTTTAAACATGACGCTTATGAATTGGCCGACAAACTCACCGAGCGGGCCACACTGGCCGGTGCGGTAAACACACTTAAAAAGTTGGATGATGGTTTGCTTATTGGTGATAACACCGATGGTGAAGGGCTAGTACAAGACTTATTGCAATATCAAGTGCCATTGAAAGATGCACGCATACTCATCATTGGTGCTGGTGGTGCGGTTCGAGGTGTACTGAAACCATTACTTGATCAAAAACCGCAACAGTTGGTCATTGCCAATAGAACTTTTAGTAAAGCACAAGCTCTAGCTGAGCAGTTCAAGGCGTATGGCTCGATTAATGCCGTTGCCATTGATGAAGTATCAGAGAGCTTTGATATTGTAATTAACTCGACCTCTGCGGGACTCACTAAACAGTTACCGAAAATATCGGCGAGTATTTTTTCCACGCGTACTATAAGTTACGACATGGTATATGGTGCCGGAGTGACAGTATTTAATCAGTGGGCGCGAGAGAATGGCGTAGCAAAAGCTTACGACGGTTTAGGTATGCTGGTGGGACAGGCAGCCGAAAGTTTCATGCTATGGCGAGGCCTTCGCCCTGGCTCAAAACAAATTCTTCGAGAATTGCGCAAAAACCTAGAGGGTTCATAATGAATCAATCTATTATTTTTACTGATCAGCAACGTTGGGATGGGATTAATAAAGTGGTCATCTTTACTGGGCAGCAATCGGGGTGTTTGATTGAGTGCTTAGTCGCTGTGCAATATTTAGAGAATCTTGCACAAGTACACATAGAAGATGCAGAGACTGCTTTGAAGGTTTTCTCGGACTACCGTTTTGACTTAGAAGATACAGCAGAAGAGCTAATTGAAGCCGAAGCGTTCAATCAGCTCGGGCAAATTGAAATTAATTAAGGTTATGTACCTCGTTTAGATAATCATTTTTATTCTGAACATAGTTATCGGCAGACTTAGCTAAGAAAGCCATTTCATCCTCAGTAAGAGCTCTTACCTGCTTCACTGGGCGTCCTACATATAGATAACCGCTCTGCAGTACTTTGTTGGGCGGTACTAAGCTCCCAGCACCAATAAACACATCACTTTCTATAACAGCACCGTCTAAGATCGTGCTGTTCATACCAACCAGTACTCTATCTTTAATGATACAGCCATGCAGCATAACTAAATGGCCGACAGTAACCTCATCGCCAATAATAAGAGGGTAGCCATTAGGGTTGGCAGGATTTTTGTGCGTCACATGCAGAACTGAGCCATCTTGGATATTAGTGCGAGTGCCAATATGAATATGATTAACGTCGCCTCGAGCAGCAACTTGTGGCCATATGCTCGAATCTTTACCTATTTGTACATCTCCCACGATAACCGCGGAATCGTCAATATAGACCCCAGCGCCTATAGTGGGGGATATTCCTTTAAAATTACGTAAAGAACTCATGGTAAAACTCCATTAAAACTGTATGAATAATGTTATCAAACTAGCAAAAAAAGCCTCTTCTGCCTAATTGATGAACATACAATAAGAAAACAGCAATATCTTATAAAAAAACGCTTGCCAATGTGACTGGTATCTCTATAATGCGCCCCACTGACACGGCAACAGCGACAACGCTTCGCAGTGTTCCAGTAGGCTAAGTAGCTGGACAATTTGAGTTTAACTTCTCTTCGAAAATAAATTCAAAAAAGTGTTTGACACTGAAGTTCAAAGCGCTAGAATAGCCGTCCACTTGAGAGGTAAGCCTCGAAAGTACGCTCTTTAACAATTTAAACCTATCAATCTGTGTGGGCACTCGTTGATGATAATCGAAAAGATTTATCAATGAACTGAGTGACCAAAATCAAATTGGAAATCAGCCTTGAGCTGTTTTATTTTACTTTTTTAAAAGTGAAAACCAATAAGAGCACAGTCAATTCATTATCGTTCTGTTGGAACGATAATAGCTTTAAAATTACTTCTTACTTTCGAGTAAGGAACAGTTTTGAAGTCAGTATTCATTGAGCCGTTCTTCGGAACACAAAAACTTTAATTGAAGAGTTTGATCATGGCTCAGATTGAACGCTGGCGGCAGGCCTAACACATGCAAGTCGAGCGGAAACGACAACATTGACCCTTCGGGTGATTTGTTGGGCGTCGAGCGGCGGACGGGTGAGTAATGCCTGGGAAATTGCCCTGATGTGGGGGATAACTATTGGAAACGATAGCTAATACCGCATGACGTCTACGGACCAAAGAGGGGGACCTTCGGGCCTCTCGCTTCAGGATATGCCCAGGTGGGATTAGCTAGTTGGTGAGGTAATGGCTCACCAAGGCGACGATCCCTAGCTGGTCTGAGAGGATGATCAGCCACACTGGAACTGAGACACGGTCCAGACTCCTACGGGAGGCAGCAGTGGGGAATATTGCACAATGGGCGCAAGCCTGATGCAGCCATGCCGCGTGTATGAAGAAGGCCTTCGGGTTGTAAAGTACTTTCAGTCGTGAGGAAGGCATATAAGTTAATAGCTTATGTGTTTGACGTTAGCGACAGAAGAAGCACCGGCTAACTCCGTGCCAGCAGCCGCGGTAATACGGAGGGTGCGAGCGTTAATCGGAATTACTGGGCGTAAAGCGCATGCAGGTGGTTTGTTAAGTCAGATGTGAAAGCCCGGGGCTCAACCTCGGAACCGCATTTGAAACTGGCAGGCTAGAGTACTGTAGAGGGGGGTAGAATTTCAGGTGTAGCGGTGAAATGCGTAGAGATCTGAAGGAATACCAGTGGCGAAGGCGGCCCCCTGGACAGATACTGACACTCAGATGCGAAAGCGTGGGGAGCAAACAGGATTAGATACCCTGGTAGTCCACGCCGTAAACGATGTCTACTTGGAGGTTGTGGCCTTGAGCCGTGGCTTTCGGAGCTAACGCGTTAAGTAGACCGCCTGGGGAGTACGGTCGCAAGATTAAAACTCAAATGAATTGACGGGGGCCCGCACAAGCGGTGGAGCATGTGGTTTAATTCGATGCAACGCGAAGAACCTTACCTACTCTTGACATCCAGAGAACTTTTCAGAGATGAATTGGTGCCTTCGGGAACTCTGAGACAGGTGCTGCATGGCTGTCGTCAGCTCGTGTTGTGAAATGTTGGGTTAAGTCCCGCAACGAGCGCAACCCTTATCCTTGTTTGCCAGCACGTAATGGTGGGAACTCCAGGGAGACTGCCGGTGATAAACCGGAGGAAGGTGGGGACGACGTCAAGTCATCATGGCCCTTACGAGTAGGGCTACACACGTGCTACAATGGCGCATACAGAGGGCGGCCAACCAGCGATGGTGAGCGAATCCCAAAAAGTGCGTCGTAGTCCGGATTGGAGTCTGCAACTCGACTCCATGAAGTCGGAATCGCTAGTAATCGTGAATCAGAATGTCACGGTGAATACGTTCCCGGGCCTTGTACACACCGCCCGTCACACCATGGGAGTGGGCTGCAAAAGAAGTGGGTAGTTTAACCTTTCGGGGAGGACGCTCACCACTTTGTGGTTCATGACTGGGGTGAAGTCGTAACAAGGTAGCCCTAGGGGAACCTGGGGCTGGATCACCTCCTTATACGATGATTACTCACGATGAGTGTCCACACAGATTGATATGGTTTAGAAAGTAGAGAGATTTAGAAATGTCTCCCAAGACATTTCAACAGTTTGTTTTCACTTTTAAAGTGAAAGTAAATCTAGTGTCCCGTTCGTCTAGAGGCCTAGGACACCGCCCTTTCACGGCGGTAACAGGGGTTCGACTCCCCTACGGGATACCATTGGGTCGTTAGCTCAGCTGGTAGAGCAGTTGACTTTTAATCAATTGGTCGCAGGTTCGAATCCTGCACGACCCACCATTTCCTCCCCACAGAGGAAGCTGTGAATAACAGCAAAACAATGTGGGCGATTAGCTCAGTTGGGAGAGCACCTCCCTTACAAGGAGGGGGTCACTGGTTCGAGCCCAGTATCGCCCACCATCTTTAAGTACACTTCTTTAGGAAATAGAGAGGAAAGTGTGTTTAAAAATGGTTCATTTGTTTGAATCTCGCTCTTTAACAATTTGGAAAGCTGACGAATATTGTTTGATTAACAATATTCAAATTTAAAAGTTCTCAAATCCTAACAATTTATTGTTAGGTACCAACACACATTCAAGTGTTCTTGCCTTTTTATTTCCACTTTTTTTAAAAAAGTAGAACAAAAAAGGACATCTACTTTAAGTAGGTGTGTAATTTGAGTCCGGCAAAATCGAATGTTATCTCGCTCATAATAAAGAGATAACGCACCTTGGAAACGTCATACTACGCCGTAGCAAGCGTATTGCGATAGCAAGACCCTTTGGGGTTGTATGGTTAAGTGACTAAGCGTACACGGTGGATGCCTTGGCAGTCAGAGGCGATGAAAGACGTAATAACTTGCGATAAGCCCAGATTAGGTAGTAATAACCATTTGAGTCTGGGATTTCTGAATGGGGAAACCCACCTGCATAAGCAGGTATCATTAACTGAATACATAGGTTAATGAGGCAAACCCGGGGAACTGAAACATCTAAGTACCCGGAGGAAGAGAAATCAACCGAGATTCCGAAAGTAGCGGCGAGCGAAATTGGATTAGCCCTTAAGCTTTTAATGATGCAGGTGAAGAGTCTGGAAAGTCTCGCAATAAAGGGTGATAGCCCCGTAGCCGACACATTGTTTTAAGTGAAATCGAGTAAGGCGGGACACGTGATATCCTGTTTGAACATGGGGGGACCATCCTCCAAGGCTAAATACTACTGACTGACCGATAGTGAACCAGTACCGTGAGGGAAAGGCGAAAAGAACCCCTGTGAGGGGAGTGAAATAGAACCTGAAACCGTGTACGTACAAGCAGTAGGAGCGCCTCGAAGCGTGACTGCGTACCTTTTGTATAATGGGTCAGCGACTTAATTTTAGTAGCAAGGTTAACCGAATAGGGGAGCCGTAGGGAAACCGAGTCTTAACTGGGCGTCGAGTTGCTAGGATTAGACCCGAAACCAGGTGATCTAGCCATGGGCAGGTTGAAGGTTGAGTAACATCAACTGGAGGACCGAACCGACTAATGTTGAAAAATTAGCGGATGACTTGTGGCTAGGGGTGAAAGGCCAATCAAACCTGGAGATAGCTGGTTCTCCCCGAAAGCTATTTAGGTAGCGCCTCGGACGAATACCAATGGGGGTAGAGCACTGTTAAGGCTAGGGGGTCATCCCGACTTACCAACCCTTTGCAAACTCCGAATACCATTGAGTACTATCCGGGAGACACACGGCGGGTGCTAACGTCCGTCGTGGAGAGGGAAACAACCCAGACCGCCAGCTAAGGTCCCAAAGTATAGCTAAGTGGGAAACGATGTGGGAAGGCTTAGACAGCCAGGATGTTGGCTTAGAAGCAGCCATCATTTAAAGAAAGCGTAATAGCTCACTGGTCGAGTCGGCCTGCGCGGAAGATGTAACGGGGCTAAGCTATACACCGAAGCTGCGGCTGCATACTTTGTATGCGGGGTAGGGGAGCGTTCTGTAAGCGGTTGAAGGTGGTCTGTAAGGGCTGCTGGACGTATCAGAAGTGCGAATGCTGACATGAGTAACGATAAAGGGAGTGAAAAACTCCCTCGCCGGAAGACCAAGGGTTCCTGTCCAACGTTAATCGGGGCAGGGTAAGTCGACCCCTAAGGCGAGGCCGAAAGGCGTAGTCGATGGGAAACGGGTTAATATTCCCGTACTTCTTATAATTGCGATGGGGGGACGGAGAAGGCTAGGTGGGCCTGGCGATGGTTGTCCAGGTTCAAGTAAGTAGGCGGGTGGTTTAGGTAAATCCGGACCACTGTTAACGCTGAGATACGATGTCGAGTCGCTACGTGCGATGAAGTCATTGATGCCATACTTCCAGGAAAAGCCTCTAAGCTTCAGATTATAAGGAATCGTACTCCAAACCGACACAGGTGGTCGGGTAGAGAATACCAAGGCGCTTGAGAGAACTCGGGTGAAGGAACTAGGCAAAATGGTACCGTAACTTCGGGAGAAGGTACGCTCTTGGCGGTGAAGTCCCTTGCGGATGGAGCTACTAGGAGTCGCAGATACCAGGTGGCTGCAACTGTTTATTAAAAACACAGCACTGTGCAAAATCGTAAGATGACGTATACGGTGTGACGCCTGCCCGGTGCCGGAAGGTTAATTGATGGGGTTAGACTTAGGTCGAAGCTCTTGATCGAAGCCCCGGTAAACGGCGGCCGTAACTATAACGGTCCTAAGGTAGCGAAATTCCTTGTCGGGTAAGTTCCGACCTGCACGAATGGCGTAATGATGGCCACGCTGTCTCCACCCGAGACTCAGTGAAATTGAAATCGCTGTGAAGATGCAGTGTACCCGCGGCTAGACGGAAAGACCCCGTGAACCTTTACTACAGCTTGGCACTGAACATTGACCCTACATGTGTAGGATAGGTGGGAGCCTTTGAAACCTCGTCGCTAGATGGGGTGGAGGCAATCTTGAAATACCACCCTTGTAGTGTTGATGTTCTAACTTAGACCCCTAATCGGGGTTGAGGACAGTGCCTGGTGGGTAGTTTGACTGGGGCGGTCTCCTCCCAAAGAGTAACGGAGGAGCACGAAGGTGGGCTAAACACGGTTGGACATCGTGTGGTTAGTGCAATGGCATAAGCCCGCTTGACTGCGAGAATGACAATTCGAGCAGGTGCGAAAGCAGGTCATAGTGATCCGGTGGTTCTGAATGGAAGGGCCATCGCTCAACGGATAAAAGGTACTCCGGGGATAACAGGCTGATACCGCCCAAGAGTTCATATCGACGGCGGTGTTTGGCACCTCGATGTCGGCTCATCACATCCTGGGGCTGAAGTCGGTCCCAAGGGTATGGCTGTTCGCCATTTAAAGTGGTACGCGAGCTGGGTTTAGAACGTCGTGAGACAGTTCGGTCCCTATCTGCCGTGGGCGTTGGAAGATTGAAGGGGGCTGCTCCTAGTACGAGAGGACCGGAGTGGACGAACCTCTGGTGTTCGGGTTGTCATGCCAATGGCATTGCCCGGTAGCTAAGTTCGGAATCGATAAGCGCTGAAAGCATCTAAGCGCGAAGCGAGCCCTGAGATGAGTCTTCCCTGGCACTTTAAGTGTCCTAAAGGGTTGTTCGAGACTAGAACGTTGATAGGCAGGGTGTGTAAGTGCTGCGAGGCATTGAGCTAACCTGTACTAATTGCCCGTGAGGCTTAACCATACAACACCCAAGGGGTTTTGATGGACTCAAAGAAAGAACAGATTGAATGTGTATACGAACTTTTAAATAACAGTTTTCCGAATTTTAAATATCTGCTTAGCGTAGCGCTAATGCTTAAGTTCAAGGCAGCTTGTGAGGCTTGAGAAGGAATTTACTGATGTAAATGACTGAACAAACGAGCAAGGTAACGCCGAAATTATGCATTAGAGCAAGCGGATATAACAGATTTGCTTGGCGACCATAGCGTTGTGGACCCACCTGATTCCATGCCGAACTCAGAAGTGAAACACAATAGCGCCGATGGTAGTGTGGGGCTTCCCCATGTGAGAGTAGGACATCGCCAGGCTTTAATTAAGTTTTTAGATTTTATATCTAAAGACAAAAACTGGATAAGGCAATCGTAAGACCTTAACTAGTAACAATTTGTGGAGAGATGGCTGAGTGGTCGAAAGCACCGGTCTTGAAAACCGGCAACCGTTAATAGCGGTTCTAGGGTTCAAATCCCTATCTCTCCGCCACATTTAAGCCCCTGATTTATCAGGGGCTTTTTTTGTTTATAAACTAATAAATCACTTCAAATCCAATGAGGTGAGTCAATTGTATCTTTATAAATATCTCAATTCGCTGTTGTACACTTGAATCGGTACCCCAAAATATTTCATTCGCTTAGTTTTTTCTTTAGTTTGCTCACAAAGCGGAGCATAAGAAAAATACACGATAATAAGGCGAATATTTTATTCTACAATCGTGAACTTCAATGCGGCTATCAAGTGTTTTAACAAGCTAGACTGATCAGTGATTTACTCTGCGGTAAAAATGATGGCAACATGTACCAAAGACACGTTTGATAGCGCCTAGAAGATGATCTCAGCGACTTTAAACAAAAAGTCGATATAGCACATATCTCACTACTGCTCCTTGCTATGACGTTGCGCCTGAGTAAGGTAAATACAAACAGTTAAAGAGTCGATGCCTCAATCCTTTTTCGTATCCTAGCTTTAATACCATTCTGCCTAAAAATATGATCTAATTATATCATTCGAATATAGCTCACTTAACCGATATGAATGACTTAAGAAATACTGACTTTAAATCACTTGCCCGTAAACAAAAGTCGAATCAAATGAAGATGCGTTTACTTGCACTTTCTCACATACAAGATGGTCACTCACGAACACAAACTGCCAAGTTTCTTAAAGTGAGCCGAACAAGTGTTAATAAGTGGGTCGCCACTTTTCTTGAGCAAGGATTTGAAGGTCTAAAAGATAAACCTAGAACAGGTCGACGTTCTTATCTTTCATCTGCGCAAAAGCAGCAGTTATCCATATTTATTAATGAAAATTCCGTCAAACCATCAGGTGGTCGCCTGACTGGCATGGATGTCCGTAGTTATATCGAAGATCATTTTGGCAAAACGTATCACCTTGATTCCGTCTATGTACTACTGAAAAAGCTCGGCTTTTCATGGATAACCTCACGCTCAAAGCATCCTAAGCAATCCAAGCAAACCCAAGAAGATTTTAAAAAAATTCCAAATCGAAACGATCTTTAAGATCCCCGGCCATGTTGCTTTGAATACTGTCGATGTTTGGTTTCAAGACGAAGCTCGATTTGGTCAACAGAACACAACGACCAAATTATGGGCGACGAAAGGAACAAGGCCAGAAGCCATCCAGCAAAAACAATTTGAATACAGTTACCTATTTGGTTCCGTATGCCCTAGTCGAGGGATTGGTGAAGCTCTCGTTGTTCCGTGTGCCAATAAAGAAGTCATGCAATTGCATCTAGAGCAAGTCTCGAAAGCAACGTTATCTGGCAGGCACGCGTTAGTGGTTATGGATGGTGCAGGGTGGCACACGGAAGAGTTAGCAGACAATTTAGAGAATGTTTCGATTCTCAAAATTCCACCATATGCACCAGAGTTGAACCCTATAGAGCAAGTGTGGAGTTGGATGAGGCAGCATCACTTGGCGAATAAAACATTTACTGGTTTCAATGACATCGTAGATTGCGTAAGTAAGGCATGGAATGACTTCTTAGCCCTACCAGAACGAGTTACAAACATGTGCACAAGACAGTGGATTAATCTGACCAACTAATTAAGCAGAATGGTATAAATGCGTATTTCGGTGATTGCGATCAGCGGGGAAATGACTGATCGGAATGCTCCGAAATATGCACTTTAAAAAGTGTCTACATCTGTAATTAATCCAGTAAGTGTCGGAATATCCATGATTGCGCTTGGTATGAAATATCAAGCTTAATAGTCTTGCTGTAGGGGGCAAAAGAGGGGCGCACTAGGTTCTTTGATCAATATAGCTTTCAGTTTTAAAGAACAGTGATCACTAGTCAGTGGGTTCCGTTAATATGACGGGCTTTTTGGTAATTCTGATGTGCAGATTCTATCGCTAGTAGGGTAGGCTGTAGTCGAGATTTAGTTACTAAAGTCAGCACTTCAAACCCAATTGTCAACGCCAGTTTTATCGACGTTATCGCCGAAGTAAATCCGCACTCTAGCCAACAAGATGGTTACGCAAATTATCATCCATGCACTATTTTTCTACCTATCCGCAAACTGTTGCTATTTTCTGCAATCTAAACTTTTGCACTATATCGGATGCATATGTTTGCTATGCTATTGATCAACATCACATATAATCACCAATAAGTGACAGGTGTAACTTTTTAAATGTGAACTACTTTCTGAGGAGATAGATAGGAATGGGACAGCTAGCAACGTTGGGTTTTATTGCAATAGGTGGCGCTTTTGGTGCCTGCTCACGTTATTTAATATCAGAGCTTTGCATAATTCTTTTAGGTAGGGGATTTCCATATGGTACTTTAACCGTCAATATTGCTGGTTCATTCATTATGGGAACACTGATCGCTTTGTTTGAAAATGAGGCTATTGCGGTTGACCCATGGCGCCAAATTATTGGCTTAGGTTTTTTAGGTGCCCTAACGACGTTTTCTACCTTCTCTATGGATAATGTTCTGATGTTCCAACAAGGTGATTATTGGAAAGCAGGCTTGAATATTATGCTCAACGTTATTTTCAGTATTTCTGCTGCAATGATAGGTTTTCATTTAGTATTCAAAAATTAAGCTTGTTTACTTTGTTCTTTTTGTAGTTTCTATATAATAGGCCTGCTTGTCGGAGTGCTGAAGTGTTTATCACAAGATGCTGAGACCGTGAATACGGAATCCGTGGAACCTGATACAGGATAATACCTGCGAAGGAAACAAGGTGGTCAATCCTATTTGGTAGTGAATCGTCTTTTTCAGTACCGCTACCATCAATCTATCCGGCAAGCTGTGTTTTTTACAGAAGGATAGGGCGATGGAATCCCCACACAATAGTTTTATTCAATTCCCAACTGCCATTCAAGCTTTTCCATGTGCGATGAAAAGTGTTAGAGAAAAAGCGCAGTTCGCAGGCTTTTCGGGTGTGACTCCTGAGGTTGTCGAAAGTGACAAATTCTCAGTGGCTATGCAGCAACAGCGGTTTTACTTTTCAATAAAGCAAGACGGTCACAGTCATATTCAAATAGATATTAGCAATAACGATAATGCCCTGTTTGCCTCTATAACCCTCTCATCATCACAAGGTAAGGACGTAGTTCAGCTTTCTGATGGCCGCATTTTTGAGTGGCATTACAGGGCTTCTGATTACAATCAGTCGGATGAATCGTATATGGCTTGGCTACTTACATCTATCTCTTTGGGCTTCACTATTGAAGACTCGGCGCTGTTATCCCGAAGTGCTTTACATGTTTCATGTGAAACGTGGCCGAGCCAAATCAATTATTTTCCGCGATTATCCAATAAGCAAGTTCAAGTTATAGAACGAAAACCATCGCAGTGTTTTGGCTTATACCCTGTAGTTGATACGGTTGAGTTGGTTGAAGAGTTGATCACTAGCGGGGTTAAAATTCTGCAATTGAGGGTAAAAGATAAATCTCCTTCTGAAGTGGCAGAGGATGTAAAACGTGCCATAGAGCTTGGTCGTCAATATGCGGTGGATATAGTTATTAATGACTATTGGCAACTGGCTATTGAACATCAAGCATCATGCATTCACCTTGGTCAAGAAGATCTTGCCGCAATTGAAGATAGCAGTTTATTGAGTAGTGATATTGGCTTAGGTATATCAACTCATGGCTATTTCGAGATCATTAATGCTCTGCAATACAAGCCATCTTATTTAGCTCTTGGGCATATATTCCCCACCACTACTAAAGATATGCCGTCTTCTCCTCAGGGTCTTATCAAGCTTAACTTGTATCAAAAGTTAATTGCATCCATAGGCAAGCAGCGAGGGTTTACATTACCTAGCGTGGCCATTGGTGGGATAGATATGTCTCGTGCTCCACAGGTAATAAAAACTGGAGTAACGAGCGTTGCAGTGGTTAGGGCGGTGACGTTAGCCACAAATAAGGCCGAGGTAGTGCAGCAGTTTCAAAACTTGTTCAATGCCGAAAAGCATGAGGCTATTGATGTTAACCGATAAAGAGTTTATTCGTTATCAGCGACAAATAATGCTGCCAGAAATTGCAGAGGTGGGGCAAAAGTCCTTAATAGAATCCAGTGTATTAATCATTGGTTGTGGTGGCCTGGGTTGTGCTGTGGCCATGCAACTTGCCGGTGCTGGGGTGGGCAAACTGGTGCTGTGCGATGATGACGTATTAGAGGAAAGTAACCTACATCGTCAGCTTAGTTATCGAGAGAGCGATCTTGGGCAGCCCAAAAGTGAAGCTCTAGCTAAACACGTTCGCCAGTTAAATTCTATGGTGAGTGTGCGCAGTGTTAATCGCCGAATGAAATTCGATAGCTTAATGCTTGAGGCAAGCATGGCCGACTTAGTGGTTGACTGTACTGATAACTTTGCCACTCGCCAGCAGATCAATAAAGCCTGTCTAGCAAAGAAAACCCCACTAGTGTCTGGAGCAGCAATTGGCTGGGATGGGCAATTGGTGTATTTCGACTACCAAGATAATGGTCCTTGCTACCATTGCTTATACCCTTTTACAGAGGACAGTGAAGGGGGTAAATGCAGTGAATCTGGAGTAATGGGGCCGAATGTCAATATGATCGCTAGCCTCCAATCCATGTATGCCATACAGGCATTGGTGAAACCAGAAATGATTCAAGCGGGTCAATTAATGGTTTTTGATGGGCGCACATTAACACAACATAAGTTTGATATTGCCAAAGATGATGCGTGCAATATTTGCAAAAAGGGAAGTAAATCATGACGGATATATCAGTAATCATTAACGACAAACAGGCCATGGTGAAAGCCAGTAGCTCCATAGTCGATGTATTAGAAAGTCAGGGTTTACCCTCACAGGGATGTGCCATTGCACTAAATAATAAAGTGATTGCAAAATCAAAGTGGAACACTATTCAAATGCAAAAAGGTGACACCCTTTCTGTATTTCGCGCTATAGCAGGAGGCTAATTATGTTGAAAATTGCAGATAAAACATTTAATTCAAGATTGTTCACGGGGACGGGTAAGTATGCCAATAACCAACTGATGGCCTCGTCGATTGCAGCGTCAGAGTCTGAATTGGTGACTATGGCGCTTAAGCGCGTGGATGTATTTGATAAGCAAGACGATATCTTAAGCTCTTTAAATGAGTTAGGTGTAAATTTGTTACCTAATACTTCGGGAGCTAAAACAGCGCAAGATGCAATTTTTGCCGCTCATTTAGCAAGGGAGGCCTTGAATACAAATTGGCTGAAACTTGAGATACACCCGGATCCGAAATATTTAATGCCCGATCCTATCGAGACGTTAAAGGCCGCCGAACAACTGGTGAAAGATGGATTTATTGTGCTTCCATATTGTCATGCCGATCCCGTTTTGTGTAAGCGTTTAGAGGAAGTAGGTTGTGCTGCCGTCATGCCGTTAGGTGCTCCTATTGGTACTAATAAAGGTTTAGTGTCGTTAGATTTTTTGCAGATTATTATTGAGCAAGCAAATGTACCTGTCATTGTGGATGCGGGTATTGGGGCGCCTTCCCATGCGGCTTTAGCTATGGAAATGGGTGCTGATGCTGTATTGGTCAATACCGCTATGGCCACAGCAGGGGATCCTATTGCAGTTGGTCGTGCGTTTAAATTGGCGGTAGAGGCGGGCAGAATGGCTTACAAATCTGGCCTAGGTGCACAGCAAACTAAGGCGATAGCTTCTAGCCCAATGACCGCATTTTTAGACTCAAACTATGAGGCTAAGTTATGAGTTTTGTCGATGTATTCAAATCTACTGATTGGAGTGATAGTTACTTATCTATTATGTCTAAGACGGCCATGGACGTAGAGCGAGCATTAGGTAAAACCCATTTAGATCTTGAAGACTTTAAAGCTTTAATTTCTCCGGCCGCTGAAGCCTATTTAGAAACGATGGCGCAACTGTCTTATCAGAAAACTAGACAACGATTTGGTGCCACTGTTGGATTATATGTACCTTTGTATCTCTCTAACCTGTGTGCTAATGACTGCACTTATTGTGGTTTTTCCATGAACAATCGTATTAAGCGCAAGATATTAAATGCTGATGAAATTGATTTAGAGATTAATGCACTCAAAGCCATGAAGTTTGATAGCGTACTGCTGGTAACGGGGGAGCATCAAAGAAAAGTGGGTATGGACTATTTTCGACAAGTTCTGCCACAAATTAAGAAGCAGTTTAATTATTTAGCGATGGAAGTTCAGCCTTTAGAAGAGCAGCAATACGTGGAACTGAAAACCTTAGGCATGGATGCGGTCATGGTTTATCAAGAGACTTATAACCCATCCACATACGCTGAGCATCATTTAAAAGGATCGAAAAAAGACTTCTATTATCGCCTTGATACCCCCGATCGTTTAGCGAGAGCTGGGGTAGATAAGATTGGCATTGGCGCGCTTATTGGTTTGGATAATTGGCGTGTGGATAGCTTCTTTGTGGCGACCCATTTGGATTACTTAGAGAGAACGTATTGGAAGTCTCGCTATAGTATTTCTTTACCAAGGCTTAGACCTTGTGAGGGTGGGGTTCAGCCTAAGTCAGTGCTTAATGATAAACAAATGGTGCAATTAATTTGCGCGTATCGCTTATTCAATCAACATGTGGATATTTCATTATCCACTAGAGAATCAGCCTCATTCCGAGATAACATTTTACCTTTGGGGATCACTACCGTATCCGCTGCCTCTAAGACCCAACCAGGTGGTTACGCAAATGAAGTAGAAGAACTTGAACAGTTTGAAATCTCCGATGAGCGTTCCGCTTTAGAGGTAGAAGCGGCAATTCGTCAGCGTGGGTTAGAACCGGTATGGCGCGATTGGACTTCCATATACTCAGGTTAGTGTTTCACGTGAAACGTAAAAGGCCCTCAACAAATGTTGAGGGCCTTTTTACTAGATGGGTACACAGTTATAGTTTAAATTGCGCTTGTGGCTTGTTGTAACCATTGCTTAGTTTCGCCATCCACCAATGGGGCAAGATCGTCCCATACTTTTTGATGATAGGTATTAAGCCATTCAATTTCTTGATTAGATAATAGCGATAATTCAATATTACGCTTATCAATTGGACAACGAGTTAGAGACTCAAATCCAAGAACCGAAAAATCACCTTCAGTTTCAATTTCCACCACAATCTCTAGGTTTTCGATGCGAATACCAAACTCGTCGGTTCGGTAGTAACCCGGCTCGTTTGAGATAACCATGCCCGCTTCTAATGCTGTGCTGCAATAAGACTTGGCAATGTATTGAGGTCCTTCATGGACACTTAAAAAATGGCCTACGCCATGACCTGTGCCATGATCGTAATCGAAACCATTACTCCATAAATGCTGACGGGCAAGAATATCAAGCTGATTACCACAGGTACCTTTAGGGAAGCGAGCTTGAGCTAGGCCGATGTGTCCTTTTAGCACAAGAGTAAATTGCTTTTTCATTTCCTCAGTGGGGTGACCAATGGCGATAGTACGAGTGATGTCCGTTGTGCCATCTGGATATTGGCCGCCGGAATCGACTAAGTACATAGAGTTGATAGAAACGGTACCCGGTGTAGGTTCGTTGTTGTGATTGTAATGACACATAGCCGCATTATGCGCAGCGGCAGAGATAGTATCGAAGCTGAGATCCGCAAGGGAGGTATCTTCACGTCGGAAACTTTCTAACTTATCGGAGAGTTGAGCTTCATTTAAAAACTGGCCTTGTGAATTTTGCTCATCAAACCAAGATAAGAATTTCACCATAGCGACGCCATCACGAATATGGCAGTTCTTCATGCCTAAAGCTTCAACATCATTTTTAACCGCTTTAGGTAGTAGACAAGGATCGGCGATAGGCAAAACTTCTGCGCCTACTTGGTTTAGGGTTAAGCCAAACCATGCATTGCTAGTGGCTGGATCCAAAATGACTTTTTTGTTAGTCAGTTTGCTTAAGCGATCTTTGAGTTGCTCTGGAGAGTAAACGGTAACACCAGAACCTACATGCTCGTTGAAAGCAGCAGGAACACGGTCTGCATCAATAAAGAACTCAACATCACTATTGTCGTGAATAATGGCATGAGAGAGGGCGACGGGTAGTCGAGAAATGTCGCTACCACGGACATTTAACAGCCAGCAAATGGAGTCTAGGGCAGTCAGTACTGCGCTACTGGCTTTTTGTTGTTTAAGTAGTGATGCGATTTGTGTACGTTTTTGTTGGCTTGCAACGCCTACCCATTGCTTGTCCATTAGGCGCAGGCTTGATAACGCAACAGCAGGTCGACCAGTCCAAAGCTCGTCTACAGGATTATTGTCCACATAAACTAGCTCATAATCGTCAGCTAATTTTTCCTTCGCCGCATTTAACCAACGTCCAGAGTGCATTTTTGGGTCGATACCCACTTTGCTGCCTTTGGCCAAATTATCTTGAATCCATGAGATAGGTGGATTTTGGATGAGATGTTGGTAAGAGTAAATTTCTGATGGTGTTTGTTTGGTAACTTGCACAGTATAACGGCCATCAATAAAAATAGCGGCGTCTTTTGTTGAAATTACCGCTGCGCCAGCCGAGCCAGTAAAAGCGGTAAGCCAGCACAGGCGTTCGTTATGTTCGGGGATATACTCGCCAAGGAATTCATCTTCGTGAGGTACAATAAAGGCGTCTAGTTGTTTTGCTTCTAGCCAGTTACGAAAGTCGGTAACTCGCTTATTAATCTGAGAGGGCATAATATCTCCTTATTTTATTATTTGTATTATGCTGATGGCGATTAAGCTACCCTTTTTACGGATGGTGTGCAATTTTATCGTTCTGAAATGTATATAAGATAAGCAATTGAAAATAGTTCTAGTTTAGGTAAAAAGAGTATATTCTATGGACTGGCAATATTTAGTCCTACCGTGAATTTTGGTTTCTCCAAAATGTGATAAATTCTTATATTTAAGTGAAATAATAATGGCATTAACGACTTACGAATTGGCTCGACGATTAGAACAACTTGAAGAGTCTCCAGAAAAAGTAATGTACGGTAAATTACTTGTTGAACTTGGCAACCAAAGTGAAGAAAGAATTCAAAGTGCAGCAAAACAGTTACCACTGCACACTCTTAAAGATATCGTGTACCAGTTTCAAAGAGTGATCGAATCAAGAAAAGGTGAGCAGGTTGATTTGCTGGCAAAAGAGTTAATTGAAGAGGGTATCTCTGTAGAAGAGCTAAAAGCGTTTCTAAATAAGTAAGCTCCATTATAGGAGCTTACTATAGTGTCGCTATATAAGCTTTTTATGCATGATGTAATCCACTGAGATCAATCCTGCTCCCCAAATTAGATTGATGAGAATCATTAGCCCCCACAGCTGATGATCATAAAACCCACCATCCCAAAGAGCAGGATAAGAGATTACCGCCATCATATTGAATAGGAATAGAATGGCTGCAAATGGCCTAGTTAATAGTCCTAAAGCAATAAACACTGGCACGATAAGTTCTGTTGCAGTACCTACATAGGCTGCGACTTGCCAAGGCAATAAAGGGACTTGGTATTCGTATTCGAAAAGAAACAAAGTGCTGTCCCAAGTTCCTATTTTAAGTAAGCCAGAATTAAAAAATACCCAAGCAACCCAGAGGCGGCAAAGAAGCAAAAGTGCGGGAATGATGACTTGCTGTAATTGCGAAACTCGATCGACATATCCTTGATACTGAGACTGTATAACCTTATTCATATCCACTCCTTAAGATATTGCTAGATGAATGGTGACTTATTGGGTAGTAAAGCCAGCAATAAGTGCGCGTTCTACGAGTATGGGAATATTGGGTAGTAAATGCTGTGCAATTTTCGAAAGAGGACACTGAGCCTCAATCGCTGTTAAAAGTTGAAAGCTAGCGTTATCTAATGTGTGGTAGTGAGTGTGCTGATCTTCGGTGACATTGATATAACCCTGCTGAGCCTGATGAATGTGTAACTCGTCAAATGACCGCTGTGCGATTGCACTAATGAGGTCAAAAATCGCGAACTGAGATGCAAAGCTATGTGCGCCTATTTGAGTTACCAAGCGTATGTTTTGTTGCTGAACTTCTGTTAGCGTGTTGAGTTCAGAGAGCGGTTGATAGTGCAGGTTAATTAGGTTGTGAACGTTATTTTGTAAGTGGTCACACATAGCTTCATATTTTGCTACTTCAGGAAGGTAAGGTGCCGTTGCCATCACTTTTGGAAACAAGCGAATAGTGCGGTCAAAACCTTGTCCATAAACAGATACGTTGCCATTGGTAGAGGGTGAAGTTAGAACATGCTGACGCGCCATTTGCGTAAAGCACTCATCGCCTACTAACTGTCGTGTATTGGGGTACATCGCTTGCAGTACATCGGTAAAGCTATGGATGACATTGTTTCTATATATCTGCATTCGTTGTTGATCGCTAAAATGGTCGCTGTGAATATGACACAAGCGGACATCTCCCTGATAGGTAAGAGCTCGAGCAAAGTTGTGTTGTAGATCTGCCAGTGAAATCATTACGCAACCTTTATTGTGTTAGCTGTAGATGATGCAATGACGGAGGCTTTTTCTGCCTCATGCAGTAAAGTTTCAGGCTCAGGGATCGCCATGTCCCACTCGATGAGAGTAGCGGTATTGGGATTGTGTAAACACCAAGTTCGATATAACTCCCAAACCTCATCACACACCGCCGTACTGTGTGTATCAATCCAGATTTTTGCCTTATCAATTTCCTTAACACTAAACCCAGCTAAATGAATTTCTTTCACGGCTTGCTGATTAATCGCATTGATATAATCAAGGGCATCAAAACCATGATTAAGCGAAGAGACGTAAATATTATTTAGGTCGAGTAAAAGTTGACACTCGGTACGGCGCTGAACCTCGTTTAAGAACTCCCATTCGCTAATAGTTGAGTGGTTAAAGCGCAGGTAGCTACTTGGATTTTCGATTAATAAAGGGCGCTTCAGGGCATCTTGCACTTGCTGTACATTGCCAACAAACACATCTAACGCTTCCTCGGTATATGGCAGAGGCAGTAAATCATTAAAATGAATCCCGCCGTTTTCACTCCAACTTAAATGATCGGAAACTAAGCTAGGCTCTATTTCCTGCACTAAGTTAACCAAAGCAGTCAGGTGTTGCGGGTTAATTTTATTCACCGAACCCAGAGAAAGTCCAACGCCATGACAGGAAACCGTATGTTGTTGCCTTATGACTCTCAGCTGCTGGCGTGCGGGAGAGTTAGGTGCAAAATAATTTTCACTGTGCACCTCTAACCAACAAATACGTCCAGGGTTTTGCGCAAAAAAATCTAAGTGAGGGTGTCGTAAACCCACACCAATACTGCTATGGATGCGTTTATTGTGCATGAGCATTAACCTTAGAGCGATGTGAGGGAAAAGGGTGGAGGGCGTGGCTCCCTCCACGATGACGTAATCGGTACTAGCTTATGAAGAAGAGGTGCTACCACCGGCTAATTTGTCACAAAGACCTTTAGGGACCACAACAAAGGCATCCTTTTGATGATCTTCTTTAGAAGTGCCGGCACAAGAACTGGTTTTAGTTGCGCAGTCATTTTTACCCGCTTTGGCGACGCCATAGCATTTCTCTTTATCTGCCGCCACTGCATGAGTTGCTGTAAGCATAGTGCCACCCAGAGCCAATAAACCAGTAACTGCCGCTGTAACTGCAAGATTAGACTTTTTCATAATTTCATCCTCGATATGATCCTAAGTTGTGTGGGCAAGCGGGGTAAATGTTAATTAATTGTTGCGCTTGCTTGATAAATAAGAGGCGATGACCTGCTAAAATCTTTCAATAAAATTCCAGAAAAAGCGCATATTAATTCTATGGCATTGAAAAATAAGCGTTAATAATTTGAATATTGAACAATAAAATTGCTTGTGACTGAGGTTAGAGATTGTCTCGCTAACGCTGTATACTGGTAGTTAATGTATAAATAAACAGTAATGTATTGGAAAGGTACGATGGACGCATCATTATTACTCGATGGGCTGAACGATAAACAGCGGGAAGCGGTAGCCGCGCCACTTGGTAACCTATTGATCCTTGCGGGAGCGGGGAGTGGTAAAACACGGGTGTTGGTTCATCGTATTGCTTGGCTCATGTCTGTAGAGCAAGCATCGCCATTTTCTGTTATGTCCGTAACCTTCACTAATAAGGCCGCAGCAGAAATGCGTGGTCGAATTGAAGAGTTGATGCAAGGCACAGCTTCGGGGATGTGGAACGGAACATTCCACGGTATTTGCCATCGTATTTTACGTGCTCATTACTTAGATGCTCGCCTGCCTGAAGACTTTCAGATTTTAGATTCAGAAGATCAGCAACGTTTATTGCGTCGTCTTATTAAGGCGCAAAATTTAGATGAAAAGCAGTGGCCAGCAAAACAGGCCGCATGGTGGATTAATGGTAAGAAAGACGAGGGGCTAAGACCATCTCATATTGATAGCTATCATGATCCCGTCACTAAAACATGGTTACGCATTTATTCTGTCTATCAAGAGGCATGTGACCGCGCAGGGTTAGTGGATTTTGCTGAAATTTTGCTACGTTGTCATGAGTTGCTTCGTGATAAAAAACATATCCGTGAGCACTATCAAGCGCGTTTTAAGCATATTTTGGTGGATGAGTTTCAAGATACCAACAACATTCAATACGCTTGGTTAAGAATGATGGCTAGTTCAGAGTGTAACGTCATGATTGTCGGTGATGATGATCAATCCATTTATGGATGGCGCGGTGCAAAAATTGAGAATATTCAACGTTTCCTCAATGAATTTAAACAGGCCTCGACGGTGCGTTTAGAACAAAATTACCGTTCGACAAAAAACATTTTGACAGCTGCGAACCATTTAATTGCCAATAATGTTGAGCGAATGGGTAAAGAGCTTTGGACTGATGGTAGTGATGGAGAGTTGATCTCTGTTTACTCTGCGTACAATGAATTGGACGAAGCCCGCTTTGCGGTTAACAAAATCAAAGAGTGGCAAGAAACGGGTGGAGCGTTAAAAGACTCTGCAATCTTGTACCGAAATAACGCTCAGTCTCGTGTTATGGAAGAAGCATTAATTCAAGCCGGCATGCCATATCGTATTTACGGTGGTATGCGATTCTTCGAGCGTCAGGAAATTAAAGATGCCCTTGGCTATTTACGTTTAATGTCCAATAGAAATGATGATGCGGCATTCGAACGAATCGTTAATACACCCACTCGTGGTTTAGGTGAAAAAACCCTTGAGACCATTCGTTTTGCGGCTAGAGATCGTGGGGCAACATTGTGGCAGGCAAGTACGCAACTGTTAGATGAAAAAGTGTTTGCGGGGCGAGCGGCGGGAGCATTAGGGCGTTTTGTTGAGTTGGTTAATGCCCTAGAAGATGACACCGCTAGCATGGAGTTGCACAAACAAACCGATCACATTATTAAGGCATCCGGTTTGTTTAGCATGTACCAGCAAGAAAAGGGCGAAAAAGCTCAAGCTCGTATAGAAAACTTGGAAGAATTAGTTACAGCAACACGTCAATTTGATAAGCCAGAAGAAGCGGATGAGATGAGCGATCTTACCGCGTTTTTAACTCATGCTGCTTTAGAGGCTGGTGACGGTCAAGCGGATGAGTTTGATGATGCGGTTCAGTTAATGACCTTGCATAGCGCCAAGGGGCTGGAGTTTCCTTTGGTGTTTATGGTGGGCGTAGAAGAGGGCATGTTCCCTAGTCAAATGTCCTCAGAGGAAGCGGGCCGATTAGAAGAAGAACGTAGGCTTTGTTATGTGGGAATGACACGGGCGATGCAAAAGCTCTATCTCACTTACGCAGAGATGCGTCGTTTATATGGGCAGGATAAGTTCCATAAACCTTCGCGTTTTATCAAGGAGTTACCTGAAGCTTGCACTCAAGAAGTTCGTATGAAGGCGCAAGTGAGTCGCCCAACCAATACTGGCCGATTTAGCCAAACGGTAAAACAGGAAAGCTTTAATGAAACGGGCTTTAGTTTAGGTCAAAGAGTGAAGCATCCAAAATTTGGCGAGGGCACCATCATTAATTTTGAAGGCAGCGGGGCTCAAAGCCGAGTCCAAGTAGCCTTTAATGGTGAAGGCATAAAGTGGCTTATTACCCAATATGCCAAGCTTGAAACCCTCTAATCTATCCAGTCTATTTAGCCCCAACTTACCGGTTGGGGCTTTTTTCATAGGATGTAGAAATCTTTGATACCGAGTAATAGGTTATTAACGGCAACCGCTGCCAATATCAACCCCATTACTCGGCTGATGATAGCGGCTCCTACATTGCCAATCCATTTTTGAATGTGAGTGGCGCCAAGTAATAACAGTAACGTAATCAGCAGTACAGCAAGCATCACCGCAGCGGTAATAGATTGATCTATCAGCGAATGCCTATGATTGTCCGTGAGCATGACTATCGCCATCATCGCTCCTGGTGATGCAATAGAAGGGATGGCTAATGGGTATACAGCGAGATCGGCCAGTTGTGAACGATCAATCTCTTTAGAGATTTTGCTTTCTTGATCCGGTTTGCTTTCACCAAAAATCATCGTTAAAGCAAACAACAATAGAACAAGACCTCCCGCTGCTTGAAACGCGGGGAGAGGGATCTGCATGGCTTCTAGTAATAGTTGTCCCACCAACAGGAAGAACAAAAGCACCCCAGTGGCAATGGCGACCGCTTTGAGTGCAACCAACCTGCGCTGTTGTTTGGTTAAATGGCAAGTTTGTGAAAGGTAGACAGGTACAGAGCCAATAGGGTCTATCACCGCCCATAAAACGACGAACTGAGTGACTAAGATGCTAAGCAAGAAGTTGTCTCCTAAGTATATGAAATGCGATGCATTGCAAGTATATCAGTCAGGAGAGGCGTAGCATTTAAATATTAACTTTGTTACAAAGAAAAACCCCGAGAGCTTGCGCTCTTCGGGGTTATAGTCTTACTCGCAGCAATCCGGCTACTAAGTGTGCTCCATGCATCAAATCCTTGATAGTGTGCTGTTATCCTTCAGCGTATTCCTTTTCTCGCCATCCTAGCGGTGTCCATATGACCTTATCCTGGTCTGCTAACAATCCTCGTTAGCGCACTTCACTTATTCCCTGAGCGGTGTCCCTTACATCATCCTGATGTTAAGTCCTTGCCTCATCCAGAGGTGTCCATTGTCTTTCCTTAGTAGTAACCATCCTAGTTACTAAAGCGTCCATTCAATGTCCATTTTGCTATCCATGCCGATTATTCATCCTGAGTAACCGAATCTTCATCCTGAAGAACACCTAATCCTTGGTGGTTTCCTTTTCCGTGTCAGTTTCCTTCCGACCCTTTTTATATTATGCATTTCTCAAAAATGCTCAATGGGGTAAAAGAATAAAAATACCCATTAGATAAATACCATATAACTTAAATGCTTAAAAAACAATAACTTAGAGAAAATGTACGTATTTTTTAGTGATATTTTGCTTTGATCGCTCACACTCTTGTGAGAGATCTCTTACAAAAATGTGGCGAATGTCGTTATTGTCTTATTTGTTGACGTTCTCCAATTGCGAGCCCTTCTCGTCTAGGGTCGGCAACACCGGTGAGAGTTTCACCGATTTGGATGATATGTAGCCCTGAGTTGAGGGCTTTTGAGTGGGTTTTATAGCCCCACGCTTTAAATTGTGCCTGGTGTGCTTCCGCTGCAGTGTGTTGCTCGAATTCAACAGTACCGAAGCGATTAGATATATGAGGCATGTTAATGACGGCGGATAAGGGCATTTGCCAATTTAAGTGGGCGATGAGTGCTTGAGCAACATAACCAATAATGTAACTACCACCAGGGGAGCCAATGGCTAAGTAGGGCACACCTTGTTTGAATACCAGTGTCGGTGACATGGAGGATCGCGGTCGTTTTCCCGGCGCAATGTGGTTGGCAATAATATGGCCATCTTGGTGGTGTTTGAATGAAAAATCGGTCATTTGATTATTTAATAAAAACCCTCTAACCATGATTCGAGAGCCAAATACATTTTCTATACTGCTGGTGAGGCTGACGACGTTTCCTGAAGAGTCGACAATGTTGAAATGGGTGGTTGATGGCAACTCCAAAGATTGATCATTGGCATAATGGGTTGCCACCTCCCAAGGTGGCAGTCCAGCCGTAGCTTGTGACAAAGGTTGGTCTACGGTAATTAGTGTTGAACGTTGTTTTAAGTAGCTTGAGTTGACTAACCCTAGTGAAGGTACCGAAATAAAATCACTATCGGCTAGGTATTTGGCTCTATCAGCAAAGGCGAGTTGTGTCGCATCCGCGATCACTTTATAGCTTTTTGTGTCGTTTGCTCCCCATTTTTGTAGGGGGAAGTGCTCTGATAGTTTTAATATTTGAGCAACGGCGATCCCTCCTGAGCTAGGTGGTCCCATTCCACATACTTGGTATTGCAGGTAATCAACACATATAGGCTGACGTTCGATAACGTGATAGCGCTGCAAATCCTCAGCAGAGAGGACTCCTGGATGACTAGGGTGGGCGTGAACGGCGGTAACGATATCGTTAGCAATATCGCCCTTATAGAAAGCATTTTTACCATAGGTAGCCAAAAGCTTTAATGTATTAGCGTATTCAGGGTTACGTAGAATTTGTCCTGTTTTTTTGGCGCTGCCATCGGGCTGTAAAAAATAGGCTTTGGCATTGCGATTCATCGCCAGATGTTGCTTATCTTTTTCTATTAAGCTCGCCAGTCTAGGGCTAATTTCAAATCCTTGTTCTGCTAGTGTGATTACGGGTTCCAGCAATAGTGGCCACTTAATGGAGCCTTTCTTTTTGTGTGTTTCCCAAAGTAGTTTGACGGTCCCCGGCGTCCCCACAGAAAGTCCGCTAACGACAGCATCATAGAAGGCGAGAGGTTTGCCATCTGAACCAATAAAGTGTTCAGGTTTTACCGCAAAAGGTGCGGTTTCTCTCGCGTCAAAAGTAAGTACTTGCTTATTCTTGTTGTCCCAGTAAATAAGGAAAGATCCACCGCCAATACCTGATGATTGAGGTTCAACTAAACCGAGTACTAACTGTGTAACCACCATGGCATCAATAGCATTTCCACCATCGGCCAATACTCGAGCGGCATAGCGACTGGCTATAGGGTTGGCGGTTGTTACCATCCATTGCTGGCTCTCAACGGCCGGTTTATGTTGCCACCCAGTAGCGGATTCGGGAGCGAGTTGATCGCTCACTTGGTTGGCGAAAGCGCTAAAAGGTGTAGAGCATATAAGGGAAAATAGACAAAGGGTTCGACAGAACATAATAGCGCCACACGAATTCAATAAGGTATTGAAAGCGTGGCACTTAATTTCATATTTTCAAATAACTGATGGATTTGTGGTTATGAGAGCAGTCAGTGGCTTATGGCTTGGTAAACGATAGTAAAGCCGATGATGGAAAATAATAGACAACAGACCCCATCGATATAAATGGATAGGCGAGTTAGGGCGCGTTGTACTCTCTGAGTAGATAAAGCCCAAGCGAGTGAGCAAAACCAAAATAAGGCCAAGCTCCATAGAATAAACAAAGCGGTTAACTTACCTTGTAGGGACATACTTGCCGGCACCAGCGTAGACATTAAACTGATAAAAAATACTAAGGCTTTAGGGTTTAGCAAATTGGTGGTGAGACCACGAGTAAAGGCGTGTTTTTTACTGCTAATAGTAAAATCTGCCCCTGACTTTTGGTTAGCAGAGGGAAAGCGGATGTGCTGAATGATCCCTTTAAAACCACTGATGCCTAAGTAAAGTAAATAGCTTCCTCCCATTAACTGCAATACAAAAAACAGCCCAGGATGAGAGTGCACTAAGTAACTGATGCCGGTCAGGCTTAAAATAGAGTGGATGAGTATGCCAATGGATAGACCAAAAGCGATGGCGATGCCAGTTTGTCTGCCATAGCGTGTGGAGTTTTGTACCACTAACGCAAAATCAGGCCCTGGACTCATCAGGGCAATAAAATGGATACCGGCTAGGGTGACTAGCACATGGAATTCACTCATCTATTATGCTTCCTTGCGTGCTTGATACCGTCAAAGCTAAATACCATTAATGCCAACCAAATAAAGAAGAAGGTGATCGCTTTATTGACGCTGAACTGCTCGTCATAGACGGTAATCGCTAAGATAAACATTAGGCTAGGGCCTATGTATTGGAAAAACCCTAAAGTGGATAGCTTGATGCGTGTGGCGGCCCCAGTAAAACAGAGTAGCGGAGCGGTGGTGATTAAGCCTGCGAGTACCAGTAAAAGATTAAGGTGCCAGTCGTTATTAAACAAATTGGCTGTTTGACTATGGGTAAAAAAGATCCAATAGATAAAGGCTAGGGGTAATAAGACGAGTGTTTCAATAAATAATCCTGTTTGCGCATCTAAATTGATTTTTTTACGGATCAATCCATAGGCAGCAAAACTACACGCTAATGCAAAAGAGATATACGGAATAGAACCAAAAGCGATTAATTCAATAATGACACCACATAAAGCCAGCGTCACGGCTAGCTTTTGCACTTTACGTAAGTGCTCATTAAGGAATACTACCCCTAGAATGACGTTGATAATGGGGTTGATGTAATAACCTAAACTGGCTTCAAGCATATGGTTACTGTTTACGGCCCAAATGAAGATAAGCCAATTCAAACCCACAAGAAGTGAAGACAAAAGCAAATAAATCAGCTTAGTTTTATTTTTTAATATCTCTCGAAAAGAGTGCCATCCCTGACCAAAGTGAATCAGACCCGCCAATAGAAAAAATGACCATACAATGCGGTGTATCAAAATTTCTATAGCAGGAACGGAGCTTAACGCCTTGAAATATATAGGGGCTATACCCCACATGGTGTAGGCCATGATGGCGAATATGATACCTTGTCGAGTGCGTTGCTGAGCTTGATAGTCCATTGATTCCCTGGATACTGGCAGTAAAAGGGCAGAGTATAGAGAGCGTAGTGAGCAAGAGCCAGTAAAATGCGGTTTCCATCCTAAATCATCCCCATTACAATGTAGCGCTCTGAAGTTCACTAGTTGCAGGTAATACACCTATATGTCCGCCCATTTGTCTATTACCGAGAGATCCGATACACAAACCACCGCACAAAGTGTGTTGGAAGACGTATTTGGGTATAAGGCGTTTCGTGAGGGACAGCAAGAGGTGGTGGATGCCGCGTTATCGGGGCGAGACTCTTTAGTTATTATGCCTACCGGTGGTGGTAAATCTTTGTGTTACCAGGTGCCAATGCTGGTGGCTCCGGGGATGGGGTTGGTGATCTCACCTCTTATTTCTTTAATGAAAGATCAGGTCGATCAATTGAAAGCCAATGGCGTAGCTGCGGAGTGTATAAACTCTAGTATGACTAGAGAGGCACTGCTATCTGTATACAATCGTATGCATCAGGGCAAAATCAAACTGATCTATGTTTCTCCAGAGCGTGTGTTAATGCGCGATTTTATGGAGCGACTGCAACACCTAACCATTAATCTTATTGCCATTGATGAGGCTCATTGTATCTCGCAATGGGGACATGATTTTAGACCAGAATATGCAGCATTAGGTCAGCTAAAACAAAGGTTTAGTCAAGTGCCTTTTATGGCGCTGACGGCCACTGCCGATGATACGACACGTCTTGATATCAATACGCGGCTACAACTCAACAACCCTTTATCCTATTTGGGAAGCTTCGATAGACCTAATATACGCTATACCTTAGTGGAGAAGGCGAAACCTGTAGCGCAAGTGATTCGTTATCTCGCGACTCAAAAAGGTCAGTGCGGCATCATATATTGCGGTAGTCGCAAAAAAGTCGAAATGTTGACGGAAAAACTGTGTAATAACAGCATTCGCGCTATGGGATACCATGCCGGTATGGAAGCGGACGAACGAGCCTATGTGCAAGAAGCTTTTCAAAAAGACGATATCCAGATTGTGGTAGCGACAGTGGCATTTGGTATGGGGATCAATAAGCCCAATGTTCGTTTTGTGGTGCATTTTGATATTCCAAGAAACATTGAATCGTACTATCAAGAAACAGGCCGCGCAGGGCGAGATGGTTTACCTGCAGAAGCTATGACTCTTTATGATCCCTCTGATATTAACTGGCTACGACGCATGTTGGATGAAAAAGAGGATGAGCAGCAGAAAAAAGTAGAGATGCATAAGCTCAATGCCATGAGTGCTTTTGCAGAAGCTCAAACGTGTCGTCGCCAAGTGTTATTACATTACTTTGGCGAGTATAGAGAAAAGGCCTGTGGTAACTGCGATATCTGCATAGATCCACCAAAAACATTTGATGGAACAGAAGCCGCACAAAAAGCCTTATCTTGTGTTTATCGCGTCAACCAATCTTTTGGTATGGGGTATGTCACCGAGGTATTGCGAGGGATGCAAAACATCCGTATTCGTGAAAATGGCCATGACAAATTAACTACCTATGGTATTGGGCGCGAACATAGCCATGATTATTGGGTGAGTATTATGCGTCAGTTAGTCCATAAAGGGCTATTAACGCAAAATATAGCCCGCAACTCGACTTTGCAACTGACTGAAGAAGCTCGGCCATTATTACGTGGTCAAATGGATCTTGAGTTGGCAGTACCAAGGCTTGATTTGACGGTGTCTTCTAAGTCAGACAAGCATGTAGCGAAACATTACGATAAAAAGCTATTTGCTAAATTACGTAACTTGCGTAAACGAGTAGCGGATGAAGAGGGTTTACCTCCTTACGTGGTGTTTAACGATGCCACCTTAATTGATATGGCCGATATATTACCTACTTCCTATGGTGAAATGCTTGCTGTTAATGGCGTGGGGCAGCGTAAACTTGATAAATATGCAGATGCATTTCTCGATTTAATTCAGGAGCACATTACCGGTGTCTAGATTTTCTGTTCGTTATTTTGATAAACCCAACGCGCGATTATCGCTGATCTCTCCATTTTTTGATCATGATACCTTTCCTATTATTGGTCTTGAGTTTGTTGAGCTTATTAGTGGTAAAGTGCTAGAGAAACAGCAAGATGCCGATCTTCACTCATGGTTAATTGATTTTGAAGGTTGTCAGTTAATGCTTCGTGCTGAGCATTATAGTGAATCTATGTGGTTAGAAGCATTGTCTGTAGAGCAGTCTCAAGCGGAACTGCAATTTTTAGCCAATTTGATCAGCAAAGGAATGTAACTGTCATCGCAATAAGTCACCATTTAACGTCGATGATTAAGGTTTCACATGAAACTTTAGTACTGTTCATCTATTGCGCAATTTAATGGGTTATGTATAATTCTGAGCCCGCCAATTTGGTGGGTTTTATATTTTGAGATGAAGCAACGTGCTTCGAATGGGTTCCCTCGCCCCCATCTACTAAAAAGGTACAGTATGAACCGTTTTGATCCATCGCAACTGCGTAAAGCGCTATTTTTCTTAGCGTCATTCCACCTGATTATTATTGCTTCGAGCAATTACCTCGTTCAGTTACCGTTTACCGTGTTTGGTTTCCATACCACTTGGGGCGCGTTTACTTTTCCATTTGTCTTTTTAGCTACAGACCTTACCGTGCGTATTTTTGGTGCTGCATTGGCGCGTCAAATTATCTTTTTAGTCATGCTGCCATCTTTGGTGGTGTCCTATTTATTATCGGTTATCTTTTATGAAGGTCAGTTTCAAGGTTTAGCCCCTTTAGCTGAGTTTAATTTGTTTGTCGCGAGAATAGCGATTGCCTCGTTTATGGCGTATTTACTTGGACAAATTTTAGATGTGCATGTATTTAACCGTCTTCGTCAAATGAAGCAGTGGTGGATTGCTCCAACATGTTCAACCTTATTTGGTAATGCATTAGATACATTGGCATTCTTCGCTATTGCCTTTTACAACAGCCCAGATGCATTTATGGCGCAGCATTGGCAAGAAATAGCCGTAGTCGATTACTTGTTTAAATTAGTGATTAGCTTAGGTCTGTTTGTGCCTATGTATGGTGTGTTGCTCAATTACTTAATTAGAAAGCTTACCGAAAGGTCCCAACAGAGTATTGCTACGCAGGCTTAATGGATTTTTCGTAATAAGAGCGCCAGATTGGCGCTCTTTTTTTTGCTGTGGCCAAAGTTTAATGCTGGGAGCAGAATGCTTCCCAAAGCCGATAGGCTTCTGTAGTGGCTTGTTGTTTATCTTTCAATTTAGTAAACAACACTACCGCTAGGGAGGCGACAACATGGTTGGCCATTTGTTGTTTGTCTGCCGTTGTTGTACCTAGGGGGCAAAGGTTAGGTGTGGTAATTTGTTCGTTGTACATCTCTTTCCAGTAATGAGCTTGTAAGCACTTACTATCGCTGGTCCATATGGTTTGGCTTACTCTCGGGTTATATTCAGACTCTCCAGATACCCCTTTAAAAGAAGCTACTGAGCAATTAGATCGCCCTATGTTGGTTTCTATTGCCGCATGAAGCTCCTGAAACCCAGGGTGAAAACTTCCTCTAATACCATATTTTGCACCGCCGGGATTTAACCCTCTCACAACCGTATTCATGGGAGTGCGTAAGCCGTAGCGCTTTTTCCAATTCAGCATTTTTTCAGCGGTAGGGGCAAAGCTTGCTAATGGTAGGTAAGCAATCCCTGATGCTGTAATAAGTCGTTCTGCATCGGGAATATTCGTTGCAGTTTCAATGTGCAGTTGTTGCAAGTAGTGCTGGGTATGAACTCTATCAGAACCGGAGTCTAAGTGACCGTGGAGCAGCACTTTGTATCCAGCCTTGGCCAGTATAGAGGCCGCTAATAGATTCCAAGGAAGTCCTTGTTGCTGACCGTTGGAATCAAGTTTGCTTTTCTTTCCTGCATAACAAGGCCAGTCGATATCAACGGTGATTTTTGCTAGGCGCTGGTGGAAGGCTTTAGTAAATCCTGCAATTTCGGCTGCTGTTTCATTATTCACACGGATCAGCATCATGAGCATTGCCATTTGATCATCGTCGATCTTATCGTCGAGGTATTGATCCATGACTTGGTAGGCTTGATCAAAAGAGAGTGGTTTACGGCCTCTTTCCCCTCGACCAACGCAGCGAATGCACTCTAAAATTATGCTCATTAATGAAGCTCTCCTTGCTAGTTGGATATAAGGCTTTTATAAGATGATATGCCCTATAATCCATTGTGTGTAAAAAAGCCCAGCAAGTTGTGCTGGGCTGATTAATAAATTATATCTGCTTGATGTGCAAAGGCCAGTTTTGATCACTTTGCCGATGAGCCTCTATTTCTAGTTCTGCCACCGTTAAGGGGTTTGCTTGGCACCAATGGGCATCAATACTTAAGCATAACTCTTTGCCTTGAGCATTAAGGCTGACATGAGGCTGTAGACGGATATTACGTCGGTGAGTAAGGAGTACTGACAACCTTAGGATCCTAAGAATATTTTCTGCACTTTGGCGACTGACTGCTTGTTGTTCGGGCAAAGCAGAAAAAGCGTCTTTATAGCGCAGGGTGACCTCGGCCAGTAAGTTTTTTTGAGCTCGTGTATAGCCAGGTAAGTCGAGATTTTTTAGCAGATAAGCGTTGTGTTGCCCTGCTTTTTTGAAATCTATAGTGAGACCGATTTCATGCAGTTGAGCTGCCGCTTGTAATAAATCCATTGCCACCGGTTCTGGCAAAAAGTGGTCACCACATTGATTTACAAGCTTAATGGCGGTTTGTGACACTTGCTGTGCGTAATCTTGATCAAGTTGAAAACGTTGTTGAATACTGGCTTGCGTGCGCAGTCGAATGTCTTCTTGATGCAACTGTTTGATCATTTCATAGACCATACCTTCGCGAAGGGCACCCCCAGCTAAAGTCATTTCATCAATATTTAATAATTCAAATATGGCCAGTAAAATAGATAAGCCACTAGGAAAGACCAGGGCTCTTTCTAGGGTTAACCCTTCAATTTCTAACTCTTCTAATGCACTGGCGCGCATGGCTTGCTTTTGTAGACGCTTCAATTTGGCGTGAGTAATAACCTCATCCATACCTTGCGCTAACATGATCTCTTGTAATGCTTGAACAGTGCCACTTGCCCCAACACACATATCCCATCCTTGTTCAGTATATTGTTCAAGTACGGGGGATAAGGTTTGTTTGGCGGCTTGAATGGCGTTGTTAAAGTTGTGTGCGGATAATTGTCGATCACTAAAGTGTTGTTCTAGCCAAGTGACACAGCCCATTTGCAGGCTATGTAAGACCTTAGCATCAAAGCCTTTACCTATTATCAACTCAGTACTGGCACCGCCAATATCAACCACTAGGCGCTTTCCTTTGCCACCAGATGTGTGTGCAACACCTTTATAGATGGTTGCCGCTTCTTCTATACCTGAAATGACTTGGATATTTTTGCCGAGAATTTGATTTGCTTTTGCTAAAAACAGATCAATATTGGTCGCTACTCGCAGTGTTGCGGTACCCACAATTCGAATATTTTGCTCTGGAATGTCTTGTAAGCGTTCGGCAAACAGAGACAAACAGTCCCATCCTCTTTGCATCGCTTCCTGACTTAACGCGTTATTGCTGTCTAATCCAGCGGCTAAACGAACTTTGCGTTTAATCTTTGCCATAGTACGAACACTGCCATGGACGTGTTTAACCACGAGCATATGAAAACTGTTCGAGCCAAGGTCAATGGCGGCATAAAGAGGAGATGAGTCTGTCATAACCAGATTAGTTATTCCCTGATGGCTTGTTGTATGGTCTTGGTGAGCGGTTGCGTCGCTGATTATTATTGCGACCCTGAGGCTTACCACCTTGACGACGATGAGTTGTAGAACGCTGTAGACGAATTGGTTTCGGCAGTTCTTGAATTAATGCGTCAGTGTCATAATCTGAAGAAGGAATCGAGTGGCCGATATATTCTTCTATGGCAGGCAAGTTGATGGCGTATTCTTCACAAGCAAAGCTGATCGAATTACCATATTCACCGGCACGTCCAGTACGACCGATACGGTGAACATAATCTTCACTGTCATCCGGTAGATCGTAGTTAAATACATGAGTAACCAGTGGAATGTGCAGACCACGAGCGGCAACGTCAGTGGCGACCAAGAAATCCAACTCACCTGAAGTAAATTGCTCTAGGATACGCTCACGTTTTTTCTGTGGTACATCACCAGTTAACAGACCAACACGGTGCTCATCAGCGGCTAAATAACCCCAAACTTGCTCACATTTGTATTTAGTGTTGGCAAAGATGATGGCTTTTTCTGGCCAGTCTTGCTCGATAAGCGTTAAGAGTAGAGCCATTTTATCTTCGTTAGAAGGTTGGAACAGCTCTTCCTTAATACGAACATTCGTGCGGCGTTCAGGCTCCACTTCCACATGCTCTGGATTGTTCATGTGTTCAAAGGCTAGCTCTTGCACGCGATAAGATAGCGTGGCAGAGAACAGCATGTTCAAACGGTCTTTTGGTTCCGGCATACGGCGGAATAAAAAGCGAATGTCTTTAATAAAACCAAGGTCAAACATTCGGTCAGCTTCATCCAGGACAACAGCCTGAATATGATTAAGATTAAAGGCTTTTTGTTTGAAAAAGTCGATAATGCGGCCACAAGTGCCAATGAGGATATCAACACCCTGTTGCATCTCATTTAGCTGCTTGTCATAGCTCTCACCGCCATAAGCAAGGGCTGCTTTGATGCCTGTATGTGCAATCAAAGATTCAGCATCACGGTGGATCTGAATCGCTAACTCACGTGTAGGGGCCATAATAATGGCCCGTGGTTGGTTCACTGCTCGAGACTCATCGGCAGGGTTTTTTAGTAGGTAATCAAAAGTAGCGGTTAGAAAGGCTAAAGTTTTACCAGTACCCGTCTGAGCTTGCCCCGCAATGTCTTGGCCAGTGAGCAGTACTGGCAGCGCTAACGCTTGAATCGGAGTACAATACTCAAATCCTTTTGCTTGCAACCCAGCAATAATATTAGGGTGCAAATCGAAGTCGGCGAATTTATGCTCTGTGATGTGTGTCTTTTTCATGACTATAGAATATCAGCTTACGCTTGCATTAAGAAAGGAAATCCATTCCAATAGGCAATCTAATTGCTGATAATCATCGAATCGGCAACAGAATATTGATTTGGAGCTAAAGATGAGCGATAAGATTTTGCAGCTTTCTGACGACGGTTTTGAAAGCGATGTAATTAAAGCTGCAGGCCCTGTGCTAGTAGATTTTTGGGCTGAATGGTGTGGTCCTTGTAAAATGATTGCGCCGATTTTGAATGAAATTTCTCAAGAGTATGCTGATAAGCTTACTATCGGTAAGCTAAATATCGATCACAACCCAGACACGCCACCAAAATATGGCATTCGTGGTATCCCAACATTATTGCTGTTTAAAGATGGTAATATGGTGGCAACAAAGGTTGGCGCATTGTCCAAGACTCAACTTAAAGAGTTCTTAGACGCAAACCTTTAAAATAAGAAAGCAAAATAACCGTGTATTTTTTCATACACGGTTTTGTTTTTTCCATAAGGTAGACTAGGCTTGTTTTTAGTGCTAGTTTATTGCACGTAAATTAAACAATTATTCATTTCTTGGTCGATCCTGAGACCAAATCTCTCTTAACTAACACATACAGATCCTATTTTGACTACTAAATCTACTAATACAAAGACCACCACAAAATCGAATTCAAAATCGACCACTATGAACCTGACTGAATTAAAAAACAGACCGGTCTCAGACTTAGTGAAGCTTGGTGAAAGCCTTGGTCTTGAGAACCTTGCTAGGTTGAGAAAACAGGACATCATTTTTTCTACGCTAAAAGCGCATGCAAAAAGTGGTGAAGATATCTTTGGTGATGGCGTTCTAGAAATTCTACAAGATGGATTTGGTTTTCTGCGCAGCTCAGATAGCTCATATTTGGCTGGCCCAGATGACATTTATGTCTCACCAAGTCAGATCCGTCGTTTTAACTTGCGTACAGGCGATAGCATTGCCGGGAAAATTCGTCCACCGAAAGATGGTGAGCGATACTTCGCCTTATTGAAGGTGAACACGGTTAACCATGACAAGCCTGATAACGCTCGTAACAAGATATTATTTGAAAACTTGACGCCACTGCATGCGAATGAACGCATGACTATGGAAGTGGGTAATGGCGCAACAGAAGATATTACGGCCCGTATCCTAGATTTAGCATCGCCAATTGGTAAAGGTCAACGTGGCCTAATTGTTGCTCCGCCAAAAGCGGGTAAGACAATGTTGCTACAAAACATTGCACAAAGCATTGCACGCAACCACCCAGAGTGTGAGTTGATGGTTTTGCTTATTGATGAGCGTCCAGAAGAAGTAACCGAGATGCAACGCCTTGTACAAGGTGAAGTTATCGCTTCTACATTTGATGAGCCAGCATCTCGCCACGTACAGGTGGCTGAAATGGTGATTGAGAAAGCCAAGCGTTTAGTGGAGCACAAGAAAGATGTGGTTATCTTACTTGATTCAATTACTCGTCTTGCTCGTGCTTATAACACGGTAATTCCATCATCTGGTAAAGTGTTGACTGGTGGTGTGGATGCTAATGCATTACATCGTCCAAAACGTTTCTTCGGTGCGGCTCGTAACGTTGAAGAAGGCGGAAGCTTAACTATCATTGCTACAGCGCTTGTTGATACTGGTTCCAAAATGGACGAAGTTATCTATGAAGAGTTTAAAGGTACAGGTAACATGGAACTGCACCTTAATCGTAAGATTGCTGAAAAACGTGTCTTCCCTGCGATTGATTTTAATCGTTCTGGTACGCGTCGTGAGGAACTACTTACTAAAGCAGACGAACTACAGAAAATGTGGATCTTACGTAAAATTGTTCATCCTATGGGTGAAACGGATGCAATGGAATTCTTAATTGATAAGTTGGCTATGACCAAAACCAACAATGAGTTCTTTGATGCAATGAGACGTCAATAAAAGGGCTCTGTAGGATTCCTTATTGATTAATCAGAGCGTATCATTCGCCACCTAATCAGGTGGCGTTTTGTTCATTACAATATACTAAGCCAGGAAGGCATGATATTAATCACAGTAAGTAGATGATTCGTTATTTACTACGGTTGGTATAACAATTACAGGAAGTAAGAGTATGCATAAAAAGCTACTGGCTACCTTGCTAGCCGCCATGCTGAGTTGCTCATTTGCAGTACAAGCAATTGATCTAAGTGTTCAGAAAAAACAGCAAATGCTTGCAGACTCTCAATCTCAAGACATCGCTAAACAAATTGTATCTCTTGCCTTTTCTGGCCAATCCGATGAAGCGAATTTTCGTTTACTTCGCGTTAAACAACCGGAACAAGAGGTGGTTAGATACCTAGTAATAAAAACCATTTCAGATCGCCATCCTGAATATACATCTGATCTTGCCGTTTTTGTGGATACACAACGTAAAGTCGTTCCTTCTCTACGAATTGTTGACCAAGGGGAGGGCTTTCGATTCAGCTCTCCAGCGTTTTCCTATCAACAACGTGCGCAGCGTCTCATTGACAGTTGGAAGCTTAACGATCAAGAAATCGAACTCTATATCGGTGTGGAAAATGAAAAGTTAGCGTTACGAACATGGCTAACTGAAGATCCAGAGCTTTCATCGCAAAGAGAAAAGCTACTCATCGACAATGTGGATAAATTTTCGCCACAAGCACTCAATTTTCTTATAGACCAAATTACAGATGAAAATGTAGTGTCGTGGTTACCTAGCTCTGACGTTATGGTGGCTATGGCGACGGTTTCACGCAACCCACACCTATACAGCTTACTGTGGAAGATGAAGGCGGGCAACGCTCAAAGTCGGGAACTTGAAAGGCTAGGGCAAGACGGAAGTGATTTTTCCATCCAACAGCTCATACTCGCCAGTGAAAACCCATCTTTGAATAAGCGCAGCTTGCAGCTACTCGCAAAATATGCGCCCGCTTCACAGCATGCTGATGATTTTCTCGTCTCAAGAATGGCCAATCAAAATGATGCCAAAGTGATTACTACTAGTATCGAAGCGTATGGATATGGTCGTTGGTTTAACGAGTGGGTGACCGAGCACCCAGAACTGCTTAAACGCTAAATTTGTTCGCGGAAGCCTTGTTGCTTTTTGATATACTGTATCAATATTTTTAGGCGAAACGGACTGTTATGAGCTGCAAAGACTTGCGAGATTTTATTGCGCTTTTAGAAAAAGAAGGGCAATTAAAGCGCATATCCCACCCTGTTGATCCCCATTATGAGATGACGGAAATCAGTGACCGCACGTTACGTGCTGGTGGCCCAGCTCTGTTATTTGAAAACCCTATTGGTTATAGCATGCCCGTATTAACCAATCTATTTGGCACGTCGAAAAGAGTCGCTCTAGGTATGGGGCGTCAACAAGTCAGTGATTTGCGAGAAGTAGGCAAGTTATTGGCCTATCTAAAAGAGCCTGAGCCACCCAAAGGCTTTAAAGATGCGCTAGATAAGCTACCTGTATTTAAGCAGGTGTTAAATATGCCCGCAAAACGATTGCGCAGAGCAAAATGCCAAGAAATTATTTGGCAAGGGGATGACGTCGATCTTGATCAGCTTCCGGTTATGAGCTGTTGGGCGGGTGACGTAGCACCATTATTGACCTGGGGTCTGACCATAACTAAAGGTCCCAACCAAAAAAGACAAAACTTAGGTATCTATCGTCAGCAGAAGCTGAGTAAAAACAAAGTCATCATGCGCTGGCTGGCTCATCGAGGGGGGGCATTAGACTTGCGAGATTGGGTTGCCGCAAATCCAGGTAAGCCTTTTCCTGTCTCCGTAGCCTTTGGTGCCGATCCTGCCACCATCCTTGGGGCCGTGACACCAGTGCCAGATTCATTGTCAGAATATGCTTTTGCCGGTCTATTACGCGGTAGTAAAACTGAGGTGATTAAATCTATAAGTAATGACTTAGATGTACCTGCAGGAGCTGAAATTGTACTTGAAGGTTATATTGACCCTAATGAATTTGCCGATGAAGGTCCGTACGGGGATCATACGGGCTATTACAACGAAGTAGAAAGTCATAACGTGTTTACCATTACGCACATCACTATGCGTAAAGACCCTATTTATCACAGTACCTATACGGGGCGTCCACCTGACGAACCTGCCGTGTTAGGGGTGGCTTTGAACGAAGTCTTTGTGCCTATTTTACAAAAGCAATTTCCAGAGATTGAAGATTTCTATCTCCCCCCTGAAGGGTGTTCCTACCGAATGGCCGTAGTGACAATGAAGAAGCAATATCCCGGACATGCTAAGCGCGTCATGATGGGAGTGTGGTCTTTTCTGCGTCAGTTTATGTATACCAAATATGTTGTTGTTTGTGATGAAACCATCAATGCCCGAGATTGGCAGCAAGTTATTGGTGCTATGACCGAGCATATGCAACCTAAGCGCGATATAGTAATGATAGAGAACACCCCTATTGACTCTTTGGATTTTGCATCCCCTGTGGTGGGGTTAGGCTCAAAGATGGGACTCGATGCCACGATAAAGTGGCCGGCGGAGTTAGCGGTATTCAATGAGCAACCTATAGCAATGTCACCATTGAGTGAGCATCAAATACAGCAGACTAGCCAATCATTGAAACAGCAACACGCTTGCATTGTGGATTGTTATCTTCCTGCGGAAGCACAACATGGCGGTATGGCAATTGTATCAATAGCCAAGCAGCAGGAACACCAGGGCAGTAATATCATCAAGGCAACGTTAGCAGCGTTCTCTAAATACCGCGCAATTAAGTTTGTTATCGTTTGCGACGAAGACGTCAATATCCGAGATTGGAATGATGTTATTTGGGCCATTACCACTCGTATGGATCCTGCTCGTGATTCGCAGTTTTTTGATGGCGCACAATCACAATTAGGTATTGATGCAACTAATAAGATCGGCAGTGAGGCGAGTCGAGAGTGGGGCAGGCCAATACACAAAGATAAACAACTTGTTGCTCGTGTTGACCAATTTTGGGATAAGCTCGAGATATTATGACCTATAAGGTAAAGCTTTTACTTAGCGGAATCACATTTGAAACGCAACAGCAGCAGACAATATTGGATGCCGCTCTTGCGCAAAATATAGCATTTCCAAATCGTTGCCAGGTGGGAGCATGTGGTATGTGCTTATGCCGCCTAAAGACCGGTACGATAGAGTATCAGTTGCAACCAATGCTGACAGAGAAAGAGCAAGCTCAAGGTTGGGTATTTGCTTGTCAGGCGTATGCCACTACAGATTTAGTACTTACTTTTGAAGAGTAAGAAACAGAGGAAGATATGACCGTTCGTTGTAAAGTAAAGTCGATTGAGCCACTCGCTAGCAACACTTTTCGTGTATTGCTTCATCCCGAAACACCAGTAGAGTTTAAAGCGGGCCAGTATTTGATGGTTATAATGGGAGAGAAAGATAAACGCCCATTTTCTATTGCGAGTAGCCCATGTCGTCATGCTGGAGAGTTGGAGCTGCATATTGGGGCAGCAGAAGAAAACGCCTATGCACTAGAAGTAGTGAATCGTATGCAAGAAGCGCTGAATAGTGATGGTGAAATTGCTATTGATGCCCCGCATGGTGACGCGCACCTTCAGCAAAGCGAGCGTTCTTTACTATTAATTGCTGGTGGTACAGGCTTTAGTTATGTTCGTTCTATCCTGGATCACTGCATCAGTCAAAATATCAATAACTCGATTCACCTATACTGGGGAGCAAGAACAAAATCTCAGCTGTATGCGTTTGAAGAGTTAATTGATCTTGATGTACAACATGACAATATTCATTTTGTCCCAGTAATAGAAAACGATGAAAGGTTATGGACTGGTAAAAAAGGGAATGTACTGCAAGCTGTTATGGCAGACTTTAAAGATTTATCAGAATACGATATTTATATTGCTGGCCGATTTGAAATGGCTGGCAGTGCTAGAGAGCAATTTATCTTTAATAAAAAAGCCAAAGTAGAGCAAATTTATTCTGATGCATTTGCTTTTCTATAAATAGTTTAAAAAACACCCTAAACACAAACAAACAGCCTGCTTTTTAAGCAGGCTGTTTGTTTATTGAGCGTAAAGAAAAGAACTGGCAAATATATTAAAAAAAGCCTTGCCAATGTAACTAGTATCTCTATAATGCGCCCCACTGACACGGCAACAGCGGCAACGCTTCGTAGCAAATCAGTAGGCTAACTAGCCGAACCATTTGAATTTAACTTCACTTAGAAAATTAAATTCAAAAAGTGTTTGACACTGAGGTTCAAAACGCTAGAATGGCCGTCCGCTTTGAGATGTACCTCACAAAGGAAGCATCAAAAGCACGCTCTTTAACAATTTAAACCTATCAATCTGTGTGGGCACTCGTTGATGATAATCGAAAAGATTTATCAATGAACTGAGTGACCAAAATCAAATTGGAAATCAGCCTTGAGCTGTTTTGTTTTACTTTTTTAAAAGTGAAAACCAATAAGAGCACAGTCAATTCATTATCGTTCTGTTGGAACGATAATAGCTTTAAAATTACTTCTTACTTTCGAGTAAGGAACAGTTTTGAAGTCAGTATTCATTGAGCCGTTCTTCGGAACACAAAAACTTTAATTGAAGAGTTTGATCATGGCTCAGATTGAACGCTGGCGGCAGGCCTAACACATGCAAGTCGAGCGGAAACGACAACATTGACCCTTCGGGTGATTTGTTGGACGTCGAGCGGCGGACGGGTGAGTAATGCCTGGGAAATTGCCCTGATGTGGGGGATAACTATTGGAAACGATAGCTAATACCGCATGACGTCTACGGACCAAAGAGGGGGACCTTCGGGCCTCTCGCTTCAGGATATGCCCAGGTGGGATTAGCTAGTTGGTGAGGTAATGGCTCACCAAGGCGACGATCCCTAGCTGGTCTGAGAGGATGATCAGCCACACTGGAACTGAGACACGGTCCAGACTCCTACGGGAGGCAGCAGTGGGGAATATTGCACAATGGGCGCAAGCCTGATGCAGCCATGCCGCGTGTATGAAGAAGGCCTTCGGGTTGTAAAGTACTTTCAGTCGTGAGGAAGGCATATAAGTTAATAGCTTATGTGTTTGACGTTAGCGACAGAAGAAGCACCGGCTAACTCCGTGCCAGCAGCCGCGGTAATACGGAGGGTGCGAGCGTTAATCGGAATTACTGGGCGTAAAGCGCATGCAGGTGGTTTGTTAAGTCAGATGTGAAAGCCCGGGGCTCAACCTCGGAACCGCATTTGAAACTGGCAGGCTAGAGTACTGTAGAGGGGGGTAGAATTTCAGGTGTAGCGGTGAAATGCGTAGAGATCTGAAGGAATACCAGTGGCGAAGGCGGCCCCCTGGACAGATACTGACACTCAGATGCGAAAGCGTGGGGAGCAAACAGGATTAGATACCCTGGTAGTCCACGCCGTAAACGATGTCTACTTGGAGGTTGTGGCCTTGAGCCGTGGCTTTCGGAGCTAACGCGTTAAGTAGACCGCCTGGGGAGTACGGTCGCAAGATTAAAACTCAAATGAATTGACGGGGGCCCGCACAAGCGGTGGAGCATGTGGTTTAATTCGATGCAACGCGAAGAACCTTACCTACTCTTGACATCCAGAGAACTTTTCAGAGATGAATTGGTGCCTTCGGGAACTCTGAGACAGGTGCTGCATGGCTGTCGTCAGCTCGTGTTGTGAAATGTTGGGTTAAGTCCCGCAACGAGCGCAACCCTTATCCTTGTTTGCCAGCACGTAATGGTGGGAACTCCAGGGAGACTGCCGGTGATAAACCGGAGGAAGGTGGGGACGACGTCAAGTCATCATGGCCCTTACGAGTAGGGCTACACACGTGCTACAATGGCGCATACAGAGGGCGGCCAACCAGCGATGGTGAGCGAATCCCAAAAAGTGCGTCGTAGTCCGGATTGGAGTCTGCAACTCGACTCCATGAAGTCGGAATCGCTAGTAATCGTGAATCAGAATGTCACGGTGAATACGTTCCCGGGCCTTGTACACACCGCCCGTCACACCATGGGAGTGGGCTGCAAAAGAAGTGGGTAGTTTAACCTTCGGGAGGACGCTCACCACTTTGTGGTTCATGACTGGGGTGAAGTCGTAACAAGGTAGCCCTAGGGGAACCTGGGGCTGGATCACCTCCTTATACGATGATTGCTCACGATGAGTGTCCACACAGATTGATATGGTTTAGAAAGTTAGAGCAGGAAACTTCCAGATGGGGCTATAGCTCAGCTGGGAGAGCGCCTCGCTGGCAGCGAGGAGGTCTGCGGTTCGATCCCGCATAGCTCCACCATCTTTAAGTGTTTTTGTTCTTTTCTTTAGAAAATAGAGAATATTTAAAAATGGTTTTTTCCTTTTTAGGAAATAAACATGCTCTTTAACAATTTGGAAAGCTGACGAATATTGTTTGATTAACAATATTCAAATTTAAAAGTTCTCAAATCCTAACAATTTATTGTTAGGTACCAACACACATTCAAGTGTTCTTGCCTTTTTATTTCCACTTTTTTTAAAAAAGTAGAACAAAAAAGGACATCTACTTTAAGTAGGTGTGTAATTTGAGTCCGGCAAAATCGAATGTTATCTCGCTCATAATAAAGAGATAACGCACCTTGGAAACGTCATACTACGCTGTAGCAAGCGTATTGCGTTAGCAAGACCCTTTGGGGTTGTATGGTTAAGTGACTAAGCGTACACGGTGGATGCCTTGGCAGTCAGAGGCGATGAAAGACGTAATAACTTGCGATAAGCCCAGATTAGGTAGTAATAACCATTTGAGTCTGGGATTTCTGAATGGGGAAACCCACCTGCATAAGCAGGTATCATTAACTGAATACATAGGTTAATGAGGCAAACCCGGGGAACTGAAACATCTAAGTACCCGGAGGAAGAGAAATCAACCGAGATTCCGAAAGTAGCGGCGAGCGAAATTGGATTAGCCCTTAAGCTTTTAATGATACAGACGAAGGCTCTGGAAAGTGCCGCAATAAAGGGTGATAGCCCCGTAGTCGACATGTGATTTAAAGTGAAATCGAGTAAGGCGGGACACGTGATATCCTGTTTGAACATGGGGGGACCATCCTCCAAGGCTAAATACTACTGACTGACCGATAGTGAACCAGTACCGTGAGGGAAAGGCGAAAAGAACCCCTGTGAGGGGAGTGAAATAGAACCTGAAACCGTGTACGTACAAGCAGTAGGAGCGCCTCGAAGCGTGACTGCGTACCTTTTGTATAATGGGTCAGCGACTTAATTTTAGTAGCAAGGTTAACCGTATAGGGGAGCCGTAGGGAAACCGAGTCTTAACTGGGCGTCGAGTTGCTAGGATTAGACCCGAAACCAGGTGATCTAGCCATGGGCAGGTTGAAGGTTGAGTAACATCAACTGGAGGACCGAACCGACTAATGTTGAAAAATTAGCGGATGACTTGTGGCTAGGGGTGAAAGGCCAATCAAACCTGGAGATAGCTGGTTCTCCCCGAAAGCTATTTAGGTAGCGCCTCGGACGAATACCAATGGGGGTAGAGCACTGTTAAGGCTAGGGGGTCATCCCGACTTACCAACCCTTTGCAAACTCCGAATACCATTGAGTACTATCCGGGAGACACACGGCGGGTGCTAACGTCCGTCGTGGAGAGGGAAACAACCCAGACCGCCAGCTAAGGTCCCAAAGTATAGCTAAGTGGGAAACGATGTGGGAAGGCTTAGACAGCCAGGATGTTGGCTTAGAAGCAGCCATCATTTAAAGAAAGCGTAATAGCTCACTGGTCGAGTCGGCCTGCGCGGAAGATGTAACGGGGCTAAGCTATACACCGAAGCTGCGGCTGCATACTTTGTATGCGGGGTAGGGGAGCGTTCTGTAAGCGGTTGAAGGTGGTCTGTAAGGGCTGCTGGACGTATCAGAAGTGCGAATGCTGACATGAGTAACGATAAAGGGAGTGAAAAACTCCCTCGCCGGAAGACCAAGGGTTCCTGTCCAACGTTAATCGGGGCAGGGTAAGTCGACCCCTAAGGCGAGGCCGAAAGGCGTAGTCGATGGGAAACGGGTTAATATTCCCGTACTTCTTATAATTGCGATGGGGGGACGGAGAAGGCTAGGTGGGCCTGGCGATGGTTGTCCAGGTTCAAGTAAGTAGGCGGGTGGTTTAGGTAAATCCGGACCACTGTTAACGCTGAGATACGATGTCGAGTCGCTACGTGCGATGAAGTCATTGATGCCATACTTCCAGGAAAAGCCTCTAAGCTTCAGATTATAAGGAATCGTACTCCAAACCGACACAGGTGGTCGGGTAGAGAATACCAAGGCGCTTGAGAGAACTCGGGTGAAGGAACTAGGCAAAATGGTACCGTAACTTCGGGAGAAGGTACGCTCTTGGCGGTGAAGTCCCTTGCGGATGGAGCTACTAGGAGTCGCAGATACCAGGTGGCTGCAACTGTTTATTAAAAACACAGCACTGTGCAAAATCGTAAGATGACGTATACGGTGTGACGCCTGCCCGGTGCCGGAAGGTTAATTGATGGGGTTAGACTTAGGTCGAAGCTCTTGATCGAAGCCCCGGTAAACGGCGGCCGTAACTATAACGGTCCTAAGGTAGCGAAATTCCTTGTCGGGTAAGTTCCGACCTGCACGAATGGCGTAATGATGGCCACGCTGTCTCCACCCGAGACTCAGTGAAATTGAAATCGCTGTGAAGATGCAGTGTACCCGCGGCTAGACGGAAAGACCCCGTGAACCTTTACTACAGCTTGGCACTGAACATTGACCCTACATGTGTAGGATAGGTGGGAGCCTTTGAAACCTCGTCGCTAGATGGGGTGGAGGCAATCTTGAAATACCACCCTTGTAGTGTTGATGTTCTAACTTAGACCCCTAATCGGGGTTGAGGACAGTGCCTGGTGGGTAGTTTGACTGGGGCGGTCTCCTCCCAAAGAGTAACGGAGGAGCACGAAGGTGGGCTAAACACGGTTGGACATCGTGTGGTTAGTGCAATGGCATAAGCCCGCTTGACTGCGAGAATGACAATTCGAGCAGGTGCGAAAGCAGGTCATAGTGATCCGGTGGTTCTGAATGGAAGGGCCATCGCTCAACGGATAAAAGGTACTCCGGGGATAACAGGCTGATACCGCCCAAGAGTTCATATCGACGGCGGTGTTTGGCACCTCGATGTCGGCTCATCACATCCTGGGGCTGAAGTCGGTCCCAAGGGTATGGCTGTTCGCCATTTAAAGTGGTACGCGAGCTGGGTTTAGAACGTCGTGAGACAGTTCGGTCCCTATCTGCCGTGGGCGTTGGAAGATTGAAGGGGGCTGCTCCTAGTACGAGAGGACCGGAGTGGACGAACCTCTGGTGTTCGGGTTGTCATGCCAATGGCATTGCCCGGTAGCTAAGTTCGGAATCGATAAGCGCTGAAAGCATCTAAGCGCGAAGCGAGCCCTGAGATGAGTCTTCCCTGGCACTTTAAGTGTCCTAAAGGGTTGTTCGAGACTAGAACGTTGATAGGCAGGGTGTGTAAGTGCTGCGAGGCATTGAGCTAACCTGTACTAATTGCCCGTGAGGCTTAACCATACAACACCCAAGGGGTTTTGATGGACTCAAAGAAAGAACAGATTGAATGTGTATACGAACTTTTAAATAACAGTTTTCCGAATTTTAAATATCTGCTTAGCGTAGCGCTAATGCTTAAGTTCAAGGCAGCTTGTGAGGCTTGAGAAGGAATTTACTGATGTAAATGACTGAACAAACGAGCAAGGTAACGCCGAAATTATGCATTAGAGCAAGCGGATATAACAGATTTGCTTGGCGACCATAGCGTTGTGGACCCACCTGATTCCATGCCGAACTCAGAAGTGAAACACAATAGCGCCGATGGTAGTGTGGGGCTTCCCCATGTGAGAGTAGGACATCGCCAGGCTCTAATTTCTTTTCACTTTTTAAAAAGTGAAAACGTTTTAAAACCCGCTTTACGCGGGTTTTTTAATCTTTGTATAGACCAATATTTGCTGGTATGGCTCAGTTGGTAGAGCGCACCCTTGGTAAGGGTGAGGTCCCCAGTTCGACTCTGGGTACTAGCACCATATTTTGTTATTAGATACTTAATCTGATAGCACACAAAATTTGCTTGGCGACCATAGCATTGTGGACCCACCTGATTCCATGCCGAACTCAGAAGTGAAACACAATAGCGCCGATGGTAGTGTGGGGCTTCCCCATGTGAGAGTAGGACATCGCCAGGTTTGCATTCAAAAGCCTCGTCATTCGACGGGGCTTTGTCATTTCTACAGTATCCTAATTAGTCGGGATATAGTTTGCTTCTGCAACGTTCCAAAGAGCCTTTATTAAAGGATTATTGAGCTGAGATCGCTTGCAACAAACCCCTAGTTTAAATGGTTTTACAGGCGCGACATCAAGCTTTTGAATATGGTCTTTTACTGGGCTGTTATTGATGACTACGTCCGGAGCAATGCCAATACCACAGCCTAAAGCTACCATGCTGACAATAGCTTCATGACCTGAAACTTGAGCATAAATATTAGGTTTAATTTTACTGCGCTTAAACCAGTTATTGCAGTGATCTCTTGCGGTACCCTCTGAGGGGATAATAAATGGTATTTTATTCCAGTTTATTGGTTCTGTGAGCATGCTTTCAATATTGGCCACTCTTTTAGGTGCTATTACTGACAGTGATATTTCACTGATATTTTCAAAAGCAATTCTTGATGGTAGTTGTTCGCTGTGCGCTGAAATGGCGATATCAGCCTCATCATTTAACACTTTATTTATGGCTTGGGCAGGATCGCCCGTACTTAATTTATACTCTATTAAGGGGTGAAGAAGGCGAAACTCAGAGAGTAATCGAGGGAGGTGGCTATAGCTTGCGGTAACAGAGCAAAATAACCTGATCTCTCCTTTTAACACATCTTCTTTTCTCGCGAAATTTAGGCTAAAGGTCTGCCATTGGTTAATGATATTGTGCGCCACGGGCAGTAACTCTCTACCTGCGGTTGTGAGCTCGACACTTCGATTATCTCGAATAAAAAGAACTTGCTGTGCTTCTTGCTCAAGACGCTTTATTTGTCGACTAAGTGCGGATGGGCTCATATGCATTGCCGATGCTGTCTTGCTAAAGCTCTTACTTTCAGAAAGATGTAGAAAAACTTGTAGGCTTTTTATGTTCATTTGAGTTATCTTCTTGTTGCACAATTTGCAATGATTACTTGTGAATATATCACTTTAAGCAATCTAAAACCTGAATTAGTATGAACTCAATCGGCGAACAAAGCCGAACTATGGATAGAATTTTTAAGGAGAGGCCTCATGGCTAACTATTTCAATACACTAAACCTACGTGAGCAATTGGACCAATTAGGTCGTTGCCGTTTTATGGACCGTTCTGAATTTGCTACAGAAGCTGATTACCTAAAAGGTAAGAAAGTGGTTATCGTAGGTTGTGGTGCTCAAGGTTTAAACCAAGGTTTAAACATGCGCGATTCTGGCTTGAATGTATCTTATGCATTACGCCAAGCGGCAATTGATGAGCAGCGTCAATCTTTCAAAAATGCGAAAGAAAATGGCTTTGAAGTAGGCAGTTACGAGACTTTAATTCCTGAAGCAGATCTTGTCGTTAACCTGACTCCTGATAAGCAACACAGCAACGTTGTTGAAACAGTCATGCCATTAATGAAGCAAGGGGCAGCTCTTGGTTATTCTCATGGTTTCAACGTTGTTGAAGAAGGCATGCAGATTCGTAAAGACCTTACCGTTGTGATGGTAGCTCCGAAGTGTCCAGGTACAGAAGTACGTGAAGAATACAAACGTGGCTTTGGCGTTCCAACACTTATCGCCGTTCACCCAGAAAATGACCCTAAAGGTGAAGGTTGGGATATCGCTAAAGCGTGGGCAGCAGGTACTGGTGGTCATCGCGCAGGTTGCCTAGAGTCTTCTTTTGTTGCAGAAGTTAAATCTGACCTTATGGGTGAGCAAACTATCCTTTGTGGCATGTTACAAGCCGGTTCTATCGTATGTTACGAGAAAATGATTGCTGACGGTATCGATGCAAGTTATGCCGGCAAACTTCTGCAATACGGTTGGGAAACAATCACAGAAGCACTTAAATTTGGTGGCATCACTCATATGATGGATCGCCTATCTAACCCAGCGAAGATCCGTGCCTTTGACCTTTCTGAAGAGCTAAAAGATCTAATGCGTCCGCTATATAACAAACACATGGATGACATCATCCAAGGTGAGTTCTCTAGCTCTATGATGGCTGACTGGGCAAACGACGACGTGAACCTATTCAAATGGCGTGAAGAAACGGGCCAAACAGCTTTTGAAAACTACCCAGACTCTGATGTAGAGATCACTGAGCAAGAATATTTTGACAATGGCATTCTAATGATTGCTATGGTTCGTGCGGGTGTTGAGCTAGCATTTGAAGCAATGACAGCATCAGGCATCATTGATGAGTCTGCATATTACGAATCTCTACATGAGCTACCTTTGATTGCCAACACCGTGGCACGTAAGCGCCTATACGAAATGAACGTGGTTATCTCTGATACAGCTGAATACGGTAACTACTTGTTTGCTAACGTAGCAACGCCACTTTTACGTGAGAAGTTCATGCCGGCCGTTGCTACTGATGTCATTGGTAAAGGCTTAAATGAAGAGTCTAACTACGTTGATAACCAACGCCTAATTGAAGTGAACGAAGCGATTCGTAACCACCCAGTTGAGTTCGTAGGTGAAGAACTTCGTGGTTATATGACGGACATGAAACGTATCGCAGTAGGCGGTTAATCGTCCTATTTTAGGGCGCTTGGGATCCCAAGTGCTCTGTTTAAAATAAAAAGGCTTGGTATTAATATACCAAGCCTTTTTTGTTTTTTGATGCGTGGCAGTACTAATACCTATCGTCGTAATTAACTGATCATTTACTTACCGTGATGGGTATTACTCGCTCTTAGAAGATAGCTTCTCTTCTAGAGCGGCCATTTTCTTTTCCATTTCATTTAGCTTTTGACGAGTACGCAGTAATACTTGGGTTTGCACTTCAAATTCTTCGCGGCTAATAAGGTCTAACTTATTGAGTTGAGACTGAATAACCTGACGCACTTTTTGATCAACGTCAGTACCAAGGTCTTTTACTGGTTGAGGCATTGATTCATGAATCTGCTTTGCAATCTGCTCAAGTTTCTTAGGGTCAAACATGGGAACATCTCTCTATTTTCTTTTGTTATATTCTAAGCAATTTACTATCGGCTGTCGCAAGCAAAAGAGAGACCGGCATTTACTTTTAACACAAAAAAGGGCTCATAAATGAGCCCTTTGGGTTTGTTGTGTTGAATTAGTCAGATGAAGAGGTGCTAACCTCATCAAATTCAGGTAGAGGTTTATGCTGTGAAGCGATAAAGCTGTAGATCACAGGAAGCACAAATAAAGTAAATAGAGTACCGATGGCTAGGCCGGCAACAATTACAATACCAATACTAAAGCGCTGAGCCGCACCTGCACCAGTGGCGTACATTAAGGGTATTAAGCCTGCAATCATAGCCGCGGTAGTCATTAAGATAGGTCTTAACCGTACTTTCGCCGCTGCCATTACAGCATCGACACGATTGCGCTGATGGTGTAATTGTTCTTCTTTAGCAACCTCACAAATTAATATACCGTGCTTGGTAATTAACCCTACTAACGTAATAAGCCCAACTTGTGAGTAGATATTCATGGTTGCCAGTCCCCAGGCTAATGCCACTAAAGCTCCGCTGATAGCAAGAGGTACTGATACCATAATAACTAGTGGATCACGTAATGATTCAAACTGGATAGCTAACACTAGGAAGATAATCGCAATGGCCAGTAGGAAAGTGGTATAGAGTGCACTTCCTTCTGTTACAAATTGACGTGCCTCTCCCATGTAGTCATGGTTGTAGCCACTTGGTAATTTCTCCACTGCCGTAGATTCAAACCAAGCGATAGCATCGCCCATGGTTACACCAGGTGCGGGTACAGCGCCAATAGTGGCCGAGTTTAACTGGTTAAAGTGTGGCAACGTTCTAGGCTGAGGGACAACATCAATGTTGATTAAACTGCCTAGAGGAATCGATTCGCCATTGGACGAGCGAACATAGTAGTTATTCATTGATTCCGGGTTAAGACGATATTTACGTTCTACCTGAGGAATGACTTCATAGGAGCGTCCATATAGATCAATTCGGTTAACGTAACCATCGGCCATCATAGTACTTAAAGTAATACCTATGTCCTGCATGGTAACGCCGTAAGCCCCTGCCTTGTCTTTATCTATGGTAATTTTCATCGTGGCTGAATCGTAGTTCAGATCCAAATTAGAGTAGACAAATTGTGGGTTGGCTGTGACTTCTGCTAATGCATTGGTTGCGATTTGAAATAGGCTCTCAAAGCTACTTGGTGTCGTAATAACAAATTGCAGAGGTAACCCAGAACCTGCCCCAGGTAATTCTGGCATTTGGAATGCCGTAACGGCCATTCCAGGGATGTCTGCAACTAAACCTGATACTCTATTAGTGATATCTGCTTGGCTTGCTTCACGTTGACTCCAGGGCTTCAATGACGCAATACCAAATGCTTGGTTAGAGCTAGGTACGCCAGTAAAAATCTGGGCATAAGCTACCTCTGGTTGCGCATCAAGCATTTTGTTGACTTCATTCATCGAGTTTTGCAAGTAATCTAAATTGGCACTGGATGGGCCTGTACCCATCATCATTACCACACCTTTATCTTCTGATGGTGCCAGTTCACTTGGAATAAATTTAAACAGTAAGGGTAGGCTACCAAATACAATCAAGGCGAAGGCAATGACTACCCCTCTATGTTGCATTACAGAGCCCAATGCCGAAGCATACGCTTCACTTAACGCATCCAATTTTTTATGCACAAACAGCTCAAAGCGATTAGGGGTTTCATTTTGCTTTAAGATAGTGGAGCACATCATTGGGCTGAGGGTTAATGCGATAATCCCCGACACAAATACAGCGCCGGCAAGGGTTAATGCAAACTCTTTAAATAAGGAACCGGTAATCCCTCCCATAAGAGCGATAGGCGCATAAACCGCACCCAGCGTCAGTGTCATGGCAATAACGGGAACGGCAATTTCTCGAGTACCGATAATAGCCGCTCTAAAAGGTGTTTCCCCTAGTTTTATATGCCGGTCTACGTTCTCTAACACAACGATGGCGTCATCCACCACCAGTCCGATGGCTAATACCATAGCCAGCAGGGTCATTAAGTTCCAAGAAAAGCCAAGGGCCTGCATAAACATTGCTACACCAATGAGAGACAGAGGAATAGTAACAATAGGAATAAGCACGGCACGGTATGAACCTAAGAATAACGTAATAACAATTAATACAATAAGCGCCGCTTCAATGATGGTTTTCGCCACCTCATGAATGGACTCATTGATAGCAACAGTAGAGTCATACATGACATTCATCTTGATATTGCTAGGTAAGTTTTTCTTGAGTTGCGGTAAGAGTTTTAAGACATCTTCAGCTATGTTAATAGGGTTAGCACTAGGTGCTCCATTTACCGCAACCACCACAGCCTCTTGGCCATTGGCACTGGCGCGATAGACATCGTGACTTTTCTCACGGGTGACCTTGGCAATATCACTCAGGCGAACAACCTGTCCATTATCTTGTTTCACCACTAGGTTTTTGAGCTCTTGAACACTAGAAACCTGAGTGTTTGCGCTACCATTGTATAAAACAAAGGTTCCTGTGGCCTGCCCGGTGGCTGACTGGAAGTTATTGGCATCGAGTACGCCCATAACATCGGTAGCAGTCAGTTGTAGCCCGCCCATTTTAGCCGGGTCTAGCCACACGCGTAGCGCGTATTTTGCACCACCATAGAGATCAATTTTAGAGACGCCATTGACGGTAAAGAGTTGCGGATTGATAACGCGCTCAAGGTAATCAGTGATCTGGCTAGAGGCGAGTTCATCACTGGTAAAACCAATGTACATAACGGCAGTGGTGGAACCGGTAGACATGGTTACTGTGGGATCTTCTGACTCTTTAGGTAACTGAGATCGCACGGCGTTAGTTTTCGCCAAAATATCCGCTAAGGCAGCGTTGGGATTGGTATTCAGCTTCATGGTGACAGTAATGGTTGAGCTACCAAGTACTGACTGTGAAGTCATAAAATCAATGTTGTCTGCCTGTGCAATAGCTTGTTCAAGAGGCTGAGTAATAAAGCCTTGGATTAAGTCGGCACTGGCACCATAGTAACCCGTAGTCACTGTGACGACGGTATTGGTCATTTCGGGGTATTCACGCACTTGCATCTTAAAGATGGCTTGCAGTCCAAGTAGCGCAATTAAAAAGCTAATTGAAATGGCCAGCACAGGGCGCTTTATAAAAATGTCTGTAAATCGCATGGTCTATCCCTTACAGCATTGGAGTTTCAGTTGGTGGCGTAGTGGCATCACTCTCAACAACCTTGACTTTAGAATCATTGCTTAAGCGGACTTGGCCTGAAGTCACAACTGTATCACCAGGTTTAATACCATCTAGAATGCGAACACGGTCTTTATTTCTTTCGCCAGCAGTGATGACTTGTTGAGTCACGCGATGAGTGTCTTTGTCTAACACGTACACACTGTCACCGTATAAAGTGTAAGTGATAGCGATTTGCGGTAAGACCACTTGATTGGTGAGCGTTGGTAGGACAATCTGAGCGCGGGCAAACATACCTGAACGTAACTTACCTTGTGCATTAGGAATATCGGCCTGTACCTGTAATAGACCGCTTTGATAATTAATCGCCGGCTCTATGGCTGATATAGTGGCGTTAAAATGAGTACCAGGGTAAGAGTCAACCGCTACATGCACTGATTGACCAATACTGATGCGTGAGATGTCATTTTGCGAGACGGTAAAGCGCATACGCATAACACTGATGTCTTCGAGACGGGCGATTCGGCTACCGGCTTGCATATATTCACCAAGGTTAACCCCGCGAATACCTACAACACCAGAGAAAGGAGCATCCACATCACGGCGGTTAATGGTTGCCTTTAAGCCGGTAATGTCGGCTTTTAAAGAAAGGTAAGCCGCTTCTGCTTCATCAAAACCTTCTTTAGAGATAGCCCCCTTTTTATACAAACCTCTATAGCGTTTATATTTTGCCTCAGCGGCTGGGTAGCGAGCTTGAGCACTTTGTAAGTTAGCCTTTTCAACGTCAGAGTCTAACTCTACTAGAGAATCGCCCTTAGACACTTTTTGTCCAGATACAAAGTTGATTTTAGTGACGATACCACTTGCTTCCGCAGTTAAAGTTACCCCCTGTAGAGGTTCAATAAAACCAATAGCACTAATGCTCGGTGTCCATTCTTCCGCTGTTGCCGTCATAATGGTCACGGGATATTCAGGTTCGGGACGATTTGCTAAATACTCAGCAATCTTTTGTTGTTTGAACATATTAAAGCCAATAACACTGCCAAATAGGACTAAGGCAATGATGAGCATGATGAGTGTCCATTTCTTCATGGAACGGTTCTCCAGTTATTTTACGGTAATAGCGTCCCAGCTTGCTTGGATTGCTAATTGGTAGGTGGCATAGTCAATAGGTTCAATGTTTTGGCAGTGTTTACGCGTAAGCGCAAAGCAACTATCTAAACTAAGACAGTATAAGACAATGTCAGATAAGTTTTTTATTTCCCCACTTTCTCTTCCTTCATTAAAAAGGCCGATGAGTTGATCAAACATTTTCTTTTCCATGTTATGTACTTCGACGCTCAAAGGAGTAGGAAGGGATTCATATTGAATTTGAGTTTGCAGTAAAGTTAAGTGACATTGGCCCATGTTCCATATGTTTTCACACATGGTGTGGTATCGCTCATAAAGGGGTTGCTCAGAAGACACTCCAGCTTGAATGATGTCTGAAAACTGCTTTGCCAGCCAAAGTCTCACTTCGACAATGACTTTATCTTTATCTTTAAAATAGAGATAAACAGTGCCAGTAGCGACATTCGCTTCTGTGGCTAACTTTTGAATGGAAAGACCTTTGAAGCCATCCCTGCCTAATATAGTGACTGCTGCCTGTAAGATATCTTGGCGTTTGTTATTAGGTGCCATGTAATCACAATTCCAATAAAATGAATGAACATTCATTCATTTTATTTCATCGCCACGTAAATGCAAGTATTTGTAAGTTTGGGTAAGCACTGCTAAAAATAGAATTCCATTGGAAATTAATGAGGTGAGCAGTATGATTGTAGCCCTTTTTTTTATCTCGGTAGCGTTATGAGACTGAATCCACAGCAGGATGAAGCGGTAAAATTTGTATCTGGACCTTGTCTTGTGTTGGCGGGGGCGGGCTCAGGTAAGACTCGTGTAATCACCAATAAAATTGCGTACTTAGTACAACGGTGTGGCTATAAAGCTCGTAACATTGCGGCGGTGACTTTTACCAATAAAGCGGCCCGAGAAATGAAAGAACGGGTTGGACAAACGTTAGGTAAAAATGAGTCTAAAGGCTTAATGGTGTCGACCTTCCATACTTTGGGTCTAAATATCATTCGTCGTGAATATAAAGCTCTTGGGTTAAAAGCGGGTTTTTCTCTTTTTGATGACCAAGACCAATTGTCCATGTTGAAAGAATTGACAGAAGATCTTTTGGATGGAGATAAAGACTTACTTCGTCAACTAGTGAGCACCATTTCAAACTGGAAAAATGACATGTTAACTCCCGCTCAAGCGAGAGCTTCAGCGCAAGGTGAGTTACCGACCTTGTTTGCCGATTGTTTTGAAATGTATCAGAGACAAATGGTGGCATACAATGCGTTGGATTTTGATGATCTGATTTTAATGCCGGTATTGCTACTGAAAAAGAACCAAGAAGTGAGAGAGCGGTGGCAGGCTCGTATTCGCTATTTATTAGTGGATGAATATCAAGATACAAATACCAGCCAATATGAATTAGTGAAACTGCTGGTGGGTGAACGTGGTCGCTTAACCGTAGTAGGGGACGATGATCAGTCGATTTACTCTTGGCGTGGAGCTAAACCGCAAAACTTGGTGTTATTAGGGGAGGATTACCCTAGGCTAAAGTTGATTAAACTTGAGCAAAACTACCGCTCGACCAGCCGAATTTTGCGCTCGGCGAATATTTTGATCGCTAATAACCCCCATGTGTATGAGAAAAAACTGTTCTCTGAAATTGCTGACGGTGAAAAACTCAAAGTGCTGATGGCCAAAAATGAAGATCATGAAGCGGAGCGTATAACGGGCGAGATCATTGCTCATAAATTTGTCAACAGAACGCATTATAAAGACTATGCCATTCTCTACCGAGGCAATCACCAGTCTCGTTTAATCGAAAAATCGTTAATGCAAAACCGTATTCCCTATCGTATTTCTGGTGGTACCTCTTTTTTCTCCCGTGCGGAAATAAAAGATGTAATGGCTTACTTGAGAGTGTTAGTGAACCCGGATGATGATAATGCGTTTTTGCGTATAGTGAATACACCGCGCAGAGAGATAGGGCCAGTTACTCTAGAAAAACTCGGCAGTTATGCCAACATGCGGGGCAAAAGTTTATTTGAGTCATCTTTTGAGCTGGGTCTAGAGCAAACATTGTCGGGAAAAGGGTTAGAGAGTTTAAGGCGCTTCACCGAATGGTTGGTGCGTGTCGGAGACAATGCAGAGCGTGGTAATACGGTAGAAGCGGTCCGCAGTTTAGTGCGTGATATTCATTATGAAGATTGGCTTTACGAAACATCAGCAAGTCCCAAAGCAGCAGAAATGCGCATGAAGAACGTCTCGGATTTGTACACTTGGATAGTGGCTGATCTTGAAGGCGACAACTACGATAAAGAAGAAAAAACCTTAAAAGAGGTGGTGCAGCGTTTAACCCTACGCGACATGATGGAGCGAGGAGAAGACGATGCAGAGGCCGACCAAGTACAACTTATGACGCTACATGCATCAAAAGGGCTAGAGTTCCCATATGTATACCTCATGGGGGCAGAAGAAGGCATCCTGCCTCACCAAACGAGTATAGATGAAGACAACGTAGAGGAAGAGCGTCGCCTAATGTATGTCGGTATTACTCGTGCTCAAAAAGAACTCAACTTCACTGTATGTAAGGAGCGACGCCAGTATGGCGAGCTAATAAAACCGACACAAAGCCGATTCTTAGATGAACTACCGTTTGATGACTTGGAATGGGAAGCAAAGAAAAAACAACAAACTAAAGAAGAACGAATGGAAAAAGGTCAGGCGCATATTGCCAACCTAAGGGCCATGTTTAAAAAGTAATGCTTAACCTTGAAAAAGATGGCCTAGGCCATCTTTTTATTTTTAGTAAAAATTTAAAGTTCGGCAATCATATGGTCAATAGCGGCAATAATTTCATCATCGCTACAATCCATACACGCACCACGAGCGGGCATGGCGTTGAAGCCGTTTAAGGCGTGGTTAACCATGGTTTCTTTGCCTTGTGCAATACGACTTTCCCAATCGCTAGCATCATTGATCTTTGGTGCTCCACCAACACCAGAGCTATGACAGGCCAGGCAGAAGGTGCCATAGACAGTGGCACCATCTCTAGGGCCAGCAGAGGCCACGGTTTGTTCCGGTTCAGATCCCGCAAGGTAGACACTACCTACGGGTTGAATACGCTGAGCAATCGCATCGTCGTCCTGTTGACTGGAAGAAGCAAAGCTAGCACTGGAAAACACAAGCGCGACGGTAATTAAGGTAATAAGGTTACGAGGCATATCCATTAACTCTCTTTTAATTCCTAAGTAAGCGCTAATTCGATGGGCGTTTGCACATAGATCGCACACAGTGGAACAACTAACTGTTAAAGTGTTGTAAATGTAGCGTGATTATATATCTTATGTTTGTTGCATTAAACCCTATCTTTTCGGGGGCGAGGCTTAAATCACATCTAGAAAAAGGCAGAGAGTGATGCTTTTCGTTGAAAAAAAGCACAAACACAAAAAAAATAGCAAAAAGTACTAGACGGCTAAGTGTGATATCCGTATTATTCCACTCCGCCGATAGGGCATGCGCCCGTAGCTCAGCTGGATAGAGCGTTGGCCTCCGGAGCCAAAGGTCGAAGGTTCGAATCCTTTCGGGCGTACCATCCGGAAGCTTGTTTTGATAAACAGCATATTGGCAAAAAATAGTGGTGGCTATAGCTCAGTTGGTAGAGCCCTGGATTGTGATTCCGGTGGTCGCGAGTTCGAATCTCGTTAGCCACCCCATTATTTAGGTAACTTCGGTTCCCTGTTTTGATTTTAATCGAAACGAAACATTCGTCGGTGAATAGCGCAGCTTGGTAGCGCATCTGGTTTGGGACCAGAGGGTCGGGGGTTCGAATCCCTCTTCACCGACCACTACAAAATATCATGGCATAAATGCGGTGATGATAAAATTGATGGTGGCTATAGCTCAGTTGGTAGAGCCCTGGATTGTGATTCCGGTGGTCGCGAGTTCGAATCTCGTTAGCCACCCCATCATTTAGGTAACTTCGGTTCCCTGCTTTGATTTTAATTAAAGCGAAACTTTGTCGGTGAATAGCGCAGCTTGGTAGCGCATCTGGTTTGGGACCAGAGGGTCGGGGGTTCGAATCCCTCTTCACCGACCACTACATAAAGCCTCACTCGAAAGAGTGAGGCTTTTTTGCATTTTCACAATGTGAAATTTTGGCAACAGCATAAAAAAACGCACTCGAAAGTGCGTTGTGGTGTTTCGCTTTAGTCCATCATATGTTTTCGACGTATATCTAATAAAGCAAAGATGCCAAAGATTAATATGGACCACTTCTCCCAAGAGGTGAGCTTGACCTTATCGCCAAAAGCCCCTAAAAAAATCGCCGATTGCAGACCATGCATCATCAGTAAGAAAGCCGTCATGATATAGAGCGCAATAGCGGCCTTGCCAGGAAAGGGGTGTACAATATTGAACAGCAATACAAACCACACGAACGCAATAGCAGCCTTGGCTAAAATCAAAAGGTATTTCATTATTATTCTCTTATAAATAGTTGGAATCTAACCTGACCCGCCACTTTCTCTCTATGCAGTTGCCAGTTGTTTGGTAACGTTGGCATTTGCAATTCTTTCTCGGTCTCAATATAAATCAACGCTTGGCTATTGAGCCAACCATTACTTTCTAGCAGTTCTATACTTTCTGCGAGTAGACCTTGTCTGAAAGGAGGGTCGATAAACACAATATCGTATGGCTTAGCGGGTTGTTTCAAGAAATTTAGTGAATTTTGATTCAATACGTTGATGTTGGTCGCTTTAACTGTTGAGGCATTTTTTTGTAGCTGTTGAAAGGCCGTTGCATTGAGCTCAATTAAAGTGACTTCTGCAGCTTGTCTTGATGCAGATTCAAACCCTAATCCGCCAGAGCCGGCAAAAAGGTCAAGACAGCGCGCATTGGGGATATCACTGGCAATCCAGTTGAATAATGTTTCTTTTACTCTATCGGTGGTTGGACGTAAACCCTCAGCATCATGAACGGGCAGTTTTCGGCCTCGCCAAAGACCACTAATGATGCGGATTGAACCTGTACTCTTGCTATTTTTTGCAGAAGAGGTGGTTTGATGTTTTCTCATGCTATTTCTGGCCATGGAATAAGTGGTATCATACTCTATTGATTATTTTAAAATTGTACTCGTAAATACGAGATTAATCATAGCTAATTGAACGTACAGTGCTGTCAGGCATTGTACATACGCACGAATCATTGAGTAATTGGGAAAGTCTCCGATGACGGATAAGAAAAAACGTGGCTTATTGTCTTGGCTTGGTTTTGGCGAAGAAGAACAAGCACAAGCACAACCAGAGTCGAAAGAAACAGAAGCAAGTGATCAGCAGGAACTGAATGCTGAAGCTGTAGAACAACCAGTAGACAATGCTGAAGAACTAGCGCAAGAGCAAGAGGTACTTGAGCAAGCCGAGCAGCCTATAGCGGAAGTAGAAGCGCCAGCTGATATTGAGCAAGAGCCCGTTGCTGTAGAGGCGATTCAACCTGAAGTACAAGAGAAACCAACAGAGAGTTTCTTTGTGCGCTTAAAGCGTAGCCTTGCTCGCACTAAAGCCAATATTGGTGCTGGCTTCTTTGGTTTGTTTAAGGGTAAGCAAATTGATGACGATTTATTTGAAGAGTTAGAAGAGCAACTTCTTATTGCTGATGTGGGTATGGAAACAACGATGAAAATCATTGATAACCTAACCGAAAAAGCATCTAAGCAGCAGCTGAAGGATGGTGAGGCTTTATATGACTTACTAAAACAAGAACTGGCTGACATCTTGGCTAAGGTAGAGCAACCACTTCAAGTTGACGAACAAAAAACACCTTATGTCATTTTAATGGTCGGTGTTAATGGTGTGGGTAAAACTACAACGATTGGTAAATTGGCCAAACAATTCCAATCTCAAGGTAAAAAAGTCATGTTGGCGGCAGGAGATACTTTCCGAGCGGCGGCTGTTGAGCAATTGCAAGTATGGGGTCAGCGTAATGACGTTCCTGTTATTGCTCAGCACACTGGTGCGGATAGCGCATCGGTGATTTATGATGCTATCGAAGCGGCTAAAGCTCGTGGATACGATGTGGTGATTGCAGATACTGCAGGCCGTTTACAAAACAAGAGCAATCTTATGGAAGAGTTGCGTAAGATTGTACGTGTGATGAAGAAAATCGATGACAGCGCCCCACATGAAATCATGCTGACGTTGGATGCAGGTACAGGTCAAAATGCGATGAGCCAAGCGAAATTATTTAGCGATGTGGCTCCGGTAACAGGCATCACTTTGACGAAGCTAGATGGTACTGCCAAAGGGGGCGTCATCTTTGCTATTGCTGATAAATTTAATATCCCTATTCGTTTTATCGGTGTGGGTGAAGGCATTGATGACTTGCGCCCATTTGAAACGCAGGATTTTATCGACGCATTATTTAGCAAAGAAGATTAACCCTTAGAGCAAGGATGAGTTTGTGATTCATTTTCAACAAGTTAGTAAAGCTTATCGTGGTGGCCATCAGGCGTTGCAAAAGGTCGATTTTCATTTAAGAAAAGGCGAGCTTGCGTTCTTAGGTGGTCATTCAGGAGCCGGTAAAAGTACGCTATTAAAGCTTATCTGTGCCATGGAGCGTCCAACAGATGGCAAAATTGCATTTAATGGCCATGACATCACCCGTATTGGCGATAAAGAAATTCCTTTATTAAGGCGTAATATCGGGATTGTTTTTCAGGATCACCGCTTATTAATGGATAGAACCATCTACGATAATGTGGCTTTACCTATGCGCATAGAATCTATCGCTGAAAATGAAATTAAACGTAGGGTGAACGCCGCTTTAGATAAGACTGGTTTATTAGAAAAGGCGCGCTGCCTTCCTACTCAACTGTCAGGTGGTGAGCAACAGCGAGTCGGTATTGCTCGCGCTGTAGTGAATCGACCTACATTACTATTAGCGGATGAGCCTACAGGGAATTTAGATCCCGAACTGTCTAATCGTATTTTTAGATTGTTTGAAGAGTTCAATCGCGCTGGTGTGTCTATTCTCATTGCGACCCATGATGTGGGTATGATGGAAATCAGAAAACAGTATCGTCGTTTTGAATTGAACCAAGGTTTTTTAAGTGAGGCGGCAGGTTATGGCCAATAAGGGTTCCGTACAGAAGGTTGGGTATTTCCGTTCACACTACTTAGTAGCTAAAGGCTCATTACAAGATATAGCGGCTCGCCCCCTTGGTAATCTATTTACTTTGGCGGTGATTGCCATTGTTTTAGCATTACCCGCCAGCTTATATGTGGTGGCAAAGAATATAGTAACGGCGGCAGATCAAGTAAACCAACCTGCAGCAGTGAGTGCTTACTTAGCTGAAGGTACTCCAGAAGCGAGAATTATGCTCATCAAAGATCAGCTTGAAAGTGATGCATCTGTATCCAGTGTGGAATACATCTCGTCTCAACAAGGCTTACAAGACTTGAGTGCTCATTCAGGCTTCAATGACGCTATTAGCTTATTGGATAACTATGCTTTGCCGGCGTTATTGGTAATACACCCAGCTCAGACATCGAATGTTGCTCAACAGCAAGTGTTGGCGTTAGCGAATTCTATCGATGTATTCACTGATGTGCGTGTGGATCGAGATTGGCTCAAACGCTTTGATGCGGTACAAGAATTAAGCAGTTCTTTAGCGATAGCCTTGGCCTGTATGATGCTGGTGGCTGTGGTCTTAATCATCGGCAATACCATGCGCTTTAATGTATTGGCGCGTAAAGATGAAATCCAGGTAATGAAGTTTTTAGGTGCGACCAATAGTTTTATTCTGCGCCCGTATTTATATACAGGAATGTGGTTTGGCTTATTAGGTGCGCTACTGGCTTGGTTTATTACTTTAGCTTTGTCATTATTTTTAGGCAGTACCGTTCAATCGGTTGCTGTGCTTTATGATAGCAGCTTTATTCTGAGCCCTTTAGGCGTCGATGAATCAGTTATCCTTTTGTTTACGGGTGGCTTTTTAGGACTATTTGCCGCTCAAGCTTCCGCACGCCGTCATTTATCTGAAATTGAACCAGTGTAGAGTTTAATGGTCAGAGTATAGAGAAGAGAGTCGATGTATGTCGCAACTCGAAGGGTTAGGCTTGCCCTAGCTTGATTTCTGTGCATAATGTTCAATCCGTTATTCTTTTAGGATTCTCTAATTTAATAGCGTTAAGTAGTAAAGTTCGATGAGTGAGGAATTGAATGGCGAATAAAGCGTTTTCAATGGCGTTGGTATCTCAAGATAGCTTAGATAGCTATATTAGATCTGCAAACGGTTACCCTATGTTAACCGCAGAAAGAGAAAGAGAACTGGCCGAGCGTTTACATTACAAAGGTGAGATCGATGCAGCGAAAGAGCTGATCTTGTCCCATTTACGTTTTGTTGTTCATGTTGCTCGTGGTTACTCCGGTTACGGTCTTCCTTTAGCTGACTTGGTTCAGGAAGGTAATATCGGATTAATGAAAGCAGTGAAACGATTTAACCCTGAGGTAGGTGTTCGATTGGTTTCATTTGCTGTGCATTGGATTAAAGCCGAGATCCATGAATATGTACTACGTAACTGGCGTATTGTTAAAATAGCGACCACGAAAGCTCAGCGTAAATTATTCTTCAACCTACGGAAAAACAAAAAGCGTTTAGGTTGGTTTAATAACGGTGAAGTAGAAACCGTAGCCAGCGAACTGGGTGTTTCACCTTCCGAAGTTCGCGAGATGGAATCTCGTTTAGCCGCGCAAGATGCGACATTTGAATTTTCTGCTGACGATGATGACAGTGCCAACTTTAACCCTGTTGCTCCGGCGCTCTATCTTGAAGATCAAGATTCTGATATCGCTGACAACGTGGAAGCGGATAACTGGAAAAACCATACTAACGTACGTCTAGCAAATGCTCTGGCGACATTGGATGAGCGTAGCCAGCATATTGTACGTGCACGTTGGTTAGATGACCAAAAGGTTACCTTGCAAGATTTAGCGAACACTTACAGTGTTTCTGCCGAGCGCATTCGCCAATTAGAAAAGAATGCGATGAAGAAGCTTAAATTAGCTGTCGGCGACTTATAAGTTTATAAAGAATGACAAAGGCCAAGATCGAGAGATCTTGGCCTTTTTTATTAGGATCCATTTACTGCTGTTTAGTCGAGTGTTTTTCTGTGGATAACTCTGTGGGATAAATTTCAGTAGCATGTCTTTAACTCAATAAAAGCAAGGGTTATCATCCATATCACCGGTGGGGATAGATAATTTGAAATCAACACATTATTAAGGATCAATACTAGATATAGTGGATCATAATTGGCAAAAGCACTTTATCAACGTAATCCACAGGGTTACCCACAACTGATGGCTATTTGATCACTGTTATCCAAAGGCGGAGGATAATTTTTTTCACAGGCTTTGGATAGGATATTTTTAAGGACAAGAAAAAAATGGAAGAAGTACAACGAATCAGCGTCAAAGAAGCACATCAGATGCAAAGTGCACAACAGGCTAAATTAGTGGATATTCGAGATATACAAGCGTTCACTTTAGCGCATCCTGTTGATGCGTTTCACTTGACCAATGAAAGCATTGTTGAGTTTATGAATTTGGCAGAATTTGACGAGCCTGTTTTAGTTATGTGTTATCACGGAATAAGCAGTGTTGGTGCCGCTCAATATTTGATAAATCAAGGTTTTGAACAGGTCTATAGCGTTGATGGGGGCTTCGAAGCTTGGCAACGCCAGCAATTACCAATAGAGGTACATGAATGATTCGTCTGATACAGTTGAACAACCCACGAATAGCCCAAGCATTTATTGATTACATGGCAGCGCAAAAGGTCACCCTTTCTCAGATGCCAGAAGGAGAAGGGCAGTTTGTATTGTGGTTGCATGATGATGAACAGCTTTCTTACGTTCAACAGCAACTAGAGCTGTTTCTAAAAGATCCCAATCATAAAAAATACCAAGCGGCGTCTTGGGATATGGCGGAAACCCGCACACAAACATTTCGTTACTCCACGCCGAGTTTTCTGCAAATGATAAAAGCCAAAGCAGGACCCATGACATTGGTAGTGATGCTGATTTGTATGGTGATTTATGCTTTGCGTGTATTGGGGATGCAGGCTCAAGTCTTTTCTTTACTGCACTTTCCGGCTATGGCCGATCAGCAATGGCAAGTGTGGCGTTACTTCTCGCATGCTTTACTGCACTTTTCTGTCCTCCATATCACCTTCAACCTTCTTTGGTGGTGGCAGTTGGGGGGAGACATAGAGCAGAGATTAGGTCGAGCTCGTCTTACTAAAATATTTTTATTTTCCGCTTTATTATCAGGCTGTGCTCAATATTGGATCGAGGGCGAAAACTTTGGTGGGCTAAGTGGGGTAGTGTATGCCTTGGTGGGTTACATTTGGATAGTATCAATACGTTCCCCACAGCTAGGCTTAGATATACCTAGGCCTGTGCTCGGCTTTATGCTGGTCTGGTTAGTGCTTGGTTTTGTTCAGCCCTTTATGGCAATTGCTAACGCCGCGCACTTGGTTGGCTTAATAGCAGGCTGTTTGTTGGGTTGGTTAGATAGTATTAATCGTGCTAAACATTCGTAATGAGTGGTCACCGTTACCTTATTGTTACTGTGATTGGTACAATTAGCCCAATATTTGATGAATACGCCATTGGTTGGCAAAGAGTTACGAAGTTAGTATGACAAGCCCGATTAGGATATTTCAACAGGCTTTGCAGGACATGAATTGGCAAAGCCCAAGTGATTTTCATTTCCCCGATACAAACGCCAAACATTGGCTATTAGAGAAAGAGTCCCTTTCTCAACGCCTTTCCCTATCTTGCTCTGAATTGAGTGTTGAACTGTTCACCAGTAGCAAGGTTCAACCAGATCGACTTTCTGATACAGAGGCACAGATACTGAGCCGAGAAGCCTGCCTTCTTAGAGAGGTTATTTTACGTGGAGACCGCTTAGATTGGGTTTATGGTCGCACCTTAATTCCTGAAAGTTCGTTGCAGTCTCATGCTCATGATTTTGAGAATCAAGGAGAGTTGCCTCTGGGAATCACGGTATTTAGTTCACAAGGCGCTTATCGCGATGCATTGCAAGTTGGTGCGATAACAGTGGATGGGCAGGTATTACTCGCAAGACGCTCACGGTTGTGGATGAATGAGACACCGATGTTAGTGGCGGAGTTATTTTTACCCCAGTCGCCAGTATATTCAAAGGAGGAATATAATTAATGGTCTCTAAAATGAGAGCCTACTATCTGTTGATGAGAATGGATCGGCCGATAGGGAGTCTATTGCTATTGTGGCCTACGTTATGGGCATTAGTTATGGCTTCGGAAGGGCGACCTCAATGGCCCGTGTTAATCGTGTTTTGCTTGGGGGTGTTTTTGATGCGCTCTGCCGGTTGCGTGATTAATGATTTTGCTGACCGTGATTTTGATGGGCATGTAGAGCGCACTCAGTTTCGTCCTATCCCTAGTGGCTTAGTTTCAGCAAAGGAGGCGCTACTTTTGTTTGGGGTACTAAGCCTAATTTCATTTTCATTGGTTATGACCATGAATACGCTGACCATTCAGTTGTCTTTTGTTGGGGTGGCATTAGCCGCTCTCTATCCATTTATGAAGCGTTTTACTCACTTACCTCAGTTAGTGTTGGGGATGGCTTTCAGCTGGGCTATCCCCATGGCTTGGGCAGCAGAGTCCGGTCATATCGCGCCATTGGCATGGTTACTGTTCATTATTAATTTATTGTGGACTATTGCCTATGACACTCAATATGCGATGGTTGACCGAGATGATGATCTGAAAATTGGTATCAAATCAACGGCGATTTTATTTGGCCGTTTTGACAAGTTAATGGTGGGGCTACTACAAGCTATCACCATTATATTGCTGTTGATTACAGGGGTGATAGCAGGGCTTGGTGGAGCTTTCTACTGGGGGATATTAGTGGCTGCTAGCTTGTTTGTGTATCAGCAATGGCTGATAAAAACTCGAGATAGACCACAATGTTTTCAAGCTTTTCTCAATAATAACTATGTAGGTATAGCGATTACCTTAGGTTTATTTATTACTTATTTATAAAAAAATCCCGGATATCGAATAGATTCCGGGATTTTTTATTTCTAATGTTATTGACTGACGATGATGTGCATCATCGTTTTTATACTGCTTGAGCTATACCTTGTTTTATCGTTAGTTTTACCTCAGGGGAGAGGATCTCAAGCAAATCGTTGGCTAATATTTCAGTTCGTTCAGTATCACATTTGCCATCGGTATTGATGTAACTCTGTTCTTTTAAGGTATTAAACAATGCAGCAAAAACACCTTTATCAAAAAACTCGGGGGCATTAATACCATGCAAGCGTCCTAAACGCTGCGCAATATCTTGGCATCGCACTTCTAAATCCGTTGGTGCGAGTTCTGGCTGAGAGGCCAAAAGGTTCAGCGCAATACAGTAGCGTTGCAGTGTTTCTGAAATGGTGCGCGATAGCAATTGCAGGGTATGGATGTTGGATTGATTAAGATTAACCAAATCATTATCCATTTCGATCAGTTTTTGTTGTAAAAACTCTTCAATGATCTGCTCTACTTTTTGCTCTAATTGCGCATCATCATAAGAAAGGAACAACTCTTTCTGTAGGAAAGGGTATAAAACTGCAATAGTGCTTTTTAATCTGCTGAGCGTGCAATCAGGAACTTGGATAATAAGTTGGGCGATTAATGACGGTAACGCAAGCATGTGTATGATGTTGTTACGATAGTAGGTCATCAACACCGATTGCTGACGATCTAAAGAGACAATATCTCCCATGCTATCTGAATCCACGACAAACTTATCTAAAGAGATCGCATGCGCGACTAACTCTTCTGCCGTGCTTTCTGGCGTGGTTGAAAAATGAGTGTATGGCACGTTACGCAGTATACTTAGGTAACAATCGATTTGTTTCACCAAACTCTCTTTGGTCAGCGCTCTTTGCCTTGATGCAAGCAGTGCCGTTGCAGTTAAGGTGAGGGCGTTTGCCGCCGCCGCATCGTTAATATGCGTCATCATTTTTTGTGCAATCGCATTAACGGTAGGCGTCATCCAAGCGGGTTTGCCAGCGTCGGCTAAACCGATACTGTCACGCCATTCAGGAACACTTTCATTTAAGTATTGATTGAGGTGTATGGGCTCACCAAAATTCACATAACCTTGGCCAAAGTTGCGTAACTTTCTAATGGTACGCAGTACCTGACCGGCGTTCTCTTTCTCTTTACGCTTACCACGAAGCTCTTTAGCGTAAGTACTGACTTCCATGACATGTTCGTAACCAATATAAACGGGTACTAAAGTAACGGGACGATTTAGCCCTCTTAGCATCGCTTGTACCGTCATGGCTAACATACCGGTTTTAGCCTGAAGTAGGCGGCCTGTACGAGAGCGCCCGCCTTCACTGAAGTATTCAACGGAGTAGCCCTTGACGAATAGCTCTGCTAAGTATTCTCTAAAAATGGTGGAATAGAGCTTGTTACCTTTGAAGCTACGACGAATAAAGAAAGCACCACCTCTTCTAAAGATAGGGCCAGCAGGAAAGAAGTTAAGGTTAACTCCAGCAGCAATATGTGGCGGTACCATTCCTTCGTGATAGAGAATATAGGAGAGCAGTAGGTAATCCATATGGCTACGATGACAAGGCACATAGACAATTTCATGCCCATCTTGTGCTAGTTTACGCACCGCTGAGGCGTTATTGACATTAATGCCTTGATAGAGACGGTTCCACAACCAACTCAGCACGAAGTTACCTTGCTTAATCAACGAATAAGAAAACTTAGCAGCAATCTCATCCATGATTTTAAGCGCATGTTGCTCCGCTTTTTCGAGGCTTATGTTTTTTTCTGCCGCTTCATTGGCAATGGCTTTGTTAATCGCTTCGGATTTGATTAAGCGCTTAAATAAGACATCTCTCCTTGGTAAACTAGGACCGGAAGCGGCGAGTTTTTGTCGAGAGAAGTGTATGCGGGCAACGCGAGCAAGCTTTTGAGCTATGGCTTCATCTGAACCATGAGAGTCTGCCATATAACGCATGGAAACCAGCGGGCTAAAACGGATCATACAGTCACGTCCAGCAAATAACACCGCTAACCCTTTCTTCCATGAAGGTAGGTTTTCTAAGTAGGGCTTATCATGACCCTCTTTACCGGGTTTGCGCCCCCACATGACTGTGGTAGGAATCAGTTGTACATCGAGAGAGGATTCTTCTCTATGCAATTTTAATAGTTGCAGAAACAGGCTTTGAGATCCTAGTGAGTCGGAGGTATCTTGGTCGATATCGCATTTACCATTAGAGGTAAATACATAGCGTCGGAAGCTGTTTCCATTCAACTCTAGAGGCTGCAGTGGATCGGGTAAGCCAAGTTGAATGGCACGACGACGTACAGAAAGAAGATCGACGTTGGATTCGAATGGCAGCACATAGACGATAGGTTTTTCTATATCTATGTTGAGATCTCTTATAGGGGAAGGGGGTACTACGTTCCCCTTAACCAGCGCTTTTAATGGAAAGCGCAAGACAGATTGTGTCAGTGTATGACCAGAAGACATATTATTGATTGTCCCAATTTATATTTGGCGTCCAAGACTCTTCAAGACTAGGTTGTAAAATCAGCGTCGCAAGAATAGCAGAACTGGTCGAACCTTTTAACATAATTGTTCTAATGTTAGGTCATATAAATGCAAAAGACAGCAAGATAAACAGAATAGGTGATTAATGAAAGGTAATACAGGATTCAAACGCATCGTTAAAGCAACGGGATACTCTATTCAGGGACTTAAAGCAGCTTTCAAACATGAAGCTGCATTTCGTCAGGAGTTATTATTAGCCGTGATGCTTATTCCTATCGCATGTATTTTGGACGTGAGTCAAACACAACGCATGCTGATGATCATGTCTTTGTTTATTGTTCTTATTGCCGAGTTAATCAATTCAGCGGTAGAGGCTGTAGTGGACCGTATTGGTTCTGAAATCCATGAATTAGCCGGTCGCGCCAAAGATATCGGTTCCGCTGCGGTATTTGTGGCTTTGGCTTTGGTTTTGTACATCTGGGTAGAAGCTCTGTTCTTTTAACTTAAATTTCAGGTTATTAGGGTTAATTGGTTGATTATTTAACCATGCTGTATATACTCACAGTTAACTGTATAAAAGAACAGGTGCCGTATGAGACCCTTAACCCAAAGACAGCAACAGGTATTTGATTTAATAAAATCGAAAATTGAAGATACCGGTATGCCACCAACAAGAGCGGAAATCGCCCGCGAGCTGGGTTTTCGTTCCGCTAATGCGGCCGAAGAGCATCTTAAAGCATTGGCTAAAAAACAAGCCATTGAAATTATTCCTGGGGCTTCTAGGGGTATTCGTATTTTACTTCAAGATAGTGCCAATGATAGTGGCTTGCCGCTTATCGGTAATGTTGCTGCCGGAGAGCCTATCTTAGCGCAAGAGCATATTGAGTCTCACTATCAGGTTGATCCTCAAATGTTCAAACCTAAAGCGGACTTTCTTCTTCGTGTACACGGAGAGAGTATGAAAGATATCGGTATTATGGATGGCGACTTACTAGCCGTACACAAAACCCAAGATGTTCGTGATGGGCAAGTGGTTGTAGCGAGAGTTGACGAAGACGTAACAGTGAAAAGACTGGAACGCAAAGGCTCTACTGTACTATTGCACCCAGAAAATGAAGCGTTGTCTCCAATCAAGGTAGATTTGACACAACAGCACCTGGCAATCGAAGGCATTGCGGTCGGTATTATTCGTAACAGTACTTGGATGTAATTTCAATCTGCTAGAAACTGTGATTCACTATAAGCAGCGCCCATAGGCGCTGCTTTTTTTTGTTTTAAATATTTCAAGGATCATCATGCAATCCCAGCTTTTACGCTCTCTAATGGACCTAAGTTTACATAAAAGGATATTGGTGTTAGCGATACCTATGGTGCTATCCAACATTACGGTACCGCTACTAGGTTTAGTCGATGCAGCAGTGGTGGGGCATTTACAGCACTCTTGGTATTTAGGCGGGGTTGCATTAGGCAGCACAATGATCAGCATGGTGTTTTGGTTGTTTGGCTTCTTGAGAATGTCTACGACAGGGTTATCCGCTCAGGCAAAAGGTGCCGCAGATCCGAGAAAGTTGGCGCTAGTTCTTATTCAAGGAATTTTAATGGCGCTCTCTTTTGCCATTATTTTCCTTATTTTACATAGAAGCATCATTTCATTGGCTCTTAGCTTTAGTGAGGCTAGTGCTAAAGTACAGTTTTATGCCTTAGAGTATTTCGCCATAAGGGCTTGGAGTGCTCCAGCAGCAATGGTGAACTTTGTGTTACTTGGCTGGTTGCTGGGTAACCAAAATGCAAAAGCGCCTATGTGGATGGTGATTGCGACTAACGTTACCAACATTGTATTAGATGTACTGTTTGTGGTGGTGTGGCACTTTGGCGTAGCAGGGGCTGCTTATGCATCTGTTATTGCCGATTATAGCGGTACTGTTGTGGGGCTCTATTTCTGCTATAAAGCTTGGTCTAGTTCAGTAGGACTTAGCTTGCAACAAGTGATGTCGTTAGGGGGCGCTAAGTTATTAACTGGAGTGTCACGGTTTGTACGCCTCAATAGAGACATCTTCTTACGTTCATTGTGCCTTCAGGCCGTATTAGCTTTTATGACATTCCAAGGCGCTAATTTTGGGGATGATGTTGTAGCGGCAAATGCAGTCTTAATGAGTTTAGTTTTGATGGTGTCTTATGCGATGGATGGCTTTGCTTATGCAATCGAAGCTATGGTGGGTAAGGCCATTGGAGCAAAAGATAAAGCTGAACTTTCTCTTTCCATATTAGGCTCCTTTTTCTGGGGTTTAATTGTTTGTTGTGGCTTTGCACTGTTGTTTGGTGCTGGAGGCCGTTGGATAGTAAGCCTAATTAGTGACATTGAAAGTGTCCGAGTGACCGCGGGCGAGTATCTTCCTTGGTTGGCCGTTATGCCTCTTATTTCTATGTGGTGTTATTTATTTGACGGTATCTTTATTGGCGCAACACGTGGTAAAGAGATGCGAAACAGTATGTTTTTTGCTGCGCTAGTATTTTTTGCCCTCTACTTTAGTTTTTCAAGCCTACAAAACCACAGTTTATGGATCGCCATGTTGGGTTTTATGGCAATGAGAGGGGGGACTCTAGGCTGGGTGTTTATCAGGTTATCGAAAAGTGGGCGATTTTTAGATACCGCCCACAGTTAGAAAGTTAAAATAAGCGATTGAGGCCGTTTAGAGCCGCAACTCGATACGCTTCCGCCATAGTCGGATAGTTAAAGGTAGTATTGACGAAGTAGTCGATGCTATTGGCCGGGCCTGGTTGCTCCATAATGGCCTGTCCAATGTGAATTATTTCCGCAGCCCTTTCGCCAAAGCAGTGGATGCCTAATATTTGTTTACTCTCTCTATGAAAGAGGATCTTTAAACTGCCAATATCCTTTCCTGAAATTTGTGCTCGAGCAAGGTGTTTAAAGGAGGCTCTGCCAACCTCATAAGGTACTTTTGCTGCCGTGAGTTCTTGTTCTGTTTTACCAACGGAGCTAATTTCTGGAATGGTATAGATACCTGTGGGGATATCTTCAATCAGTCGCTGTGTGGCTTCTCCCTCCGCAATGGCCTTGGCAACAAATCGCCCCTGATCGTAAGCAGCACTTGCCAAGCTAGGGTAACCAATCACATCCCCGACCGCATAAATATGCTCTACATCTGTTTGGTAGTTACTGTTAATTTTCAGCTGACCACGAGAGTCGGCGACTAACCCTGTTACCGACAGGTTGAGCTTATCGGTATTGCCAGTTCGACCATTAGCATAAAGCAAGCAATCAGCGCGCATTTTCTTGCCAGACTCTAGGTGTACAATAACGCCATCTTGGGTACCCTCTACTTTTTCAAATGATTCACCGTTGCGAATGACAATACCGCTATTCCCAAAGTGATAAGACAGGGCATCAGAGATTTCTTTATCCAGAAAAGAAAGTAATTGGTCGCGAGTGTTTATCAGGTCGGTCTTTACACCTAAGCCGCGAAAAATAGAGGCATATTCACAACCAATAACCCCCGCGCCATAAATAATGATATGCCTTGGCTGGTGGCGTAGGGAAAGTATTGAATCACTGTCATAAATACGCTGGTGGGCAAAGTCGACAGTCTCTGGATGGTATGGACGCGAGCCTGTCGCAATGACAAATCTATCTGCGGAATATTGCTCAATGCGACCATCTTCGCCCGTTACATGCACGGTATTCCCATCACAGAATTGAGCATCACCAAAGATTAATGTGCAATGGTTTCGGTCGTAGAATCCTTGTCTGAGGGTGGTCTGTTTATCAACAACGATTTTTGCGTGGTTTAAAATGTCATCAAAGCTGGCATCTAAACTACGGTTATTTTTACAGAAAAGCGGGTTGTTATTAAATTCAATAAAGCGGCTAACAGCATGTCTGAGTGCTTTGGATGGAATCGTACCCCAGTGCGTGCATCCACCTCCGACACTTTTTTCTTTTTCTATGATAGCAACATTAAAGCCAGCTTTGGTTAACCCCATAGCTGCCCCTTCGCCTCCAGGGCCACTGCCGATCACGATGACATCAAAATGTGATGAAGAACTCACTGAAACCTCCTTGTTTTGTTAACGGTATTTTATACTTTTGTTGCCGAGGGTAAATTAATTAGTCGTGACTAAGTGGGCAGTCTCACAATAAAGATCACTTTGTGGCTAAGGAGGGTTTGCAAATAGAGAACGAGTTATGCTTTATTGAGGCAGGTTTCAAGGTTATGAAAGAATTATGGGCGTTAGGGCAGAACAAAAACAAAAAACACGAAGAGCAATTATCGCATCAGCATTGGGGCAATTATCTGCAGGTCGAAGCTTTTCAAGTATGAGTCTTAGAGAAGTAGCAAGGGAAGCTGGTATTGCCCCTACGTCTTTTTATCGCCATTTTGACGACATGGATCAACTAGGGTTGGTAATGGTTGATGAAGCTGGATTGCTATTGCGTCAATTAATGCGTCGAGCGAGAGAAAGAATTCAAGAAAATCGCAGTGTTATACAAACCTCCATTGAGACCTTCGTCGAGTTTATAGAGACGAACCCTGATATATTTAGGCTATTGTTACGGGAGCGCTCTGGAACATCAGAGGAGTTTCGCTTGGCCGTAGCCAGAGAAATTCAGTTCTTTAGCGCCGAGCTTGCTGATTACCTTAGTACTCAAAAGTTACCTAGAGACCTTGCATCACTACAAGCGGATGCGATTGTCGCGTTAGTGTTCAGCTCTGGAGCCGAGTTTTTGGATATAGAGCCGAGTCAACGGGCCGCTCACAGACAACGTTTGGTTGATCAGGTGAGGATGATCTCTTTAGGTGGAGAAGCGATGAATAAATTTAAGAGCAATAATTAAGGGGGAACCTATGACAGACAAAAAAGAAGCCGTTTCGGGAAAAGCATCACTCTTATTAGCCGTAGTGTGTGGAATGAGTGGTAGTGCACTGTTTTCATCACTAGCGATTGCTAGCTACTCATTTTCGATTTTTCCCGTCATCTGTCTAATTTTAGCAGTGCAGGCCATTTATCAAAATTATTTGAGTAAGCCGGTAAATGAAGATTTTCCATTGTTGGGTTTAGGCAGTTTCTTTATTGGTTTCTTCGGTCATACGGCTTTTATCAAGGCACAATATCCAGATGCAGGCACCAATTTTTTCTCAATCATATTTACTTTAGTTCTTTTGTTGTGGGTAGGTAAAAAATTGGGTTATCTAGGGCGATAAAAAAAGAGCGGCTAGCCGCTCTTTTCTAAATTAAGCTTTTCGCTCAAGGAGTATTCCCATTTCCATGTGGTGGGTATAAGGGAATTGGTCAAACAAAGCATAGCGAGTGATGTTATGTGTCTTACCTAAAATCGCTAAGTTGTCTTTTAGTGTCTCAGGGTTACATGAGATATATAAAATTCGCTCATACCCTTGTACCATTTTGCAGGTACCTTCATCCATCCCAGAGCGTGGTGGATCAACAAATATGGTATTGCAGTCATAACTGCTCAAATCTACATTAGCTTGTTTAAGACGACGGAACTCGCGCTTACCTTCCATTGCGTCGGTAAAGTCTTCTGCAGACATACGAATAATTTGCACATTGTCGATGTTATTCGCTTGAATATTGAATTGAGCAGAATCGACAGAAGGCTTTGCTAGCTCAGTTGCAAGTACGCGATTAAAGTTCTGAGCAAGGGCAAGAGAGAAATTACCATTACCACAATATAACTCTAATAAGTCACCTGTAGATTCTTTGGTGCAATCAACTGCCCATTCCAACATTTTCTCAGCAACATGACCATTAGGTTGAGTAAAGCTATTTTCAACTTGTTGGTAGGTATAAGTATTACCGAAAACGTTAAGCTTCTCGATAACATAGTCTCTATCTAATACTACTTTCATTTTTCTTGCTCGACCGATGAGGTGCAAATTAAACCCTTCATCGTTTAGCTGCTGTTTCAGCGCTTTGGCTTTTTGCTGCCATTCATCGTCAAGTTGCTTGTGATACAGTAGAGAAACTAAAATTTCGCCGCTTAATGTAGAAAGAAAGTCGACTTGGAAAAGCTTATGGCGCAATACGTTATGTTCTTTGAGCGCCTCAACAAGCAATGGCATTAAGTCATTGATTAGGCGACTGGCGACAGGAAAGGTATCAACACGGTACTTTTCGCGAGTTTCCTGATTAAACATGACGTAGTAAAGGTCTTCCCCTTCATGCCAAACACGAAATTCCGCACGCATTCGGTAATGCTGCTCATCAGAAGTAAATACCTCTAATGGTGGCATTGTATATTCGCTGAACATATCTTGCAGACGTGCGGTTTTCTCATTCAACTGTAATTGATAAGAGTCAGTGTTTACATTTTGGTCGACCATTCACTTTACCTAACTTGAAATAAGGAGCGCAGATTCTATACGTATCAGCTCTCAGAGTATAGATTACGTGCATAAGATATTTTGTTATCTAGCGAGACAATAACAACTTAATTTCACGACTATTTTATTTAGATCTAAGATTTGATGGATTAACAATACCGTTAATTTTGATAAAGTAGCCCTTATTAACCTATCTATCCGACAAAGAGCACCCATGCCTGAAACTAGAATCTTGATGTTTGACTCTGGAGTGGGTGGCATTTCAGTCTTTAAAGACATTAAAGCCCGATTACCATGGGTCAGTTGTACTTATGCGTTTGATAACGAAGCATACCCCTATGGAGAACTTGAACAAGATAAATTACTTGAACGAGTAGAAAAGTATGTGAGCTACTTTATCGAAACGCAAAACATCGCTTTAGTTGTGATTGCTTGTAATACGGCTAGTACTGTTGTTTTACCAAAACTCCGCGCAAAATTTTCTGTACCAATTGTAGGGGTTGTACCTGCGATTAAGCCCGCATCCAAAATATCTCACCAGGGAGTGGGCATTATCGCTACGCCCGCGACGGTCACCAGAGAATATACTCGTGATCTGATAAAGCATTTTGCCAGTGATAAAGAGATAAAAATGATCGGCACGACAGAACTGGTTGATATGGCAGAGCAAAAACTACGCGGAGTTAAGGTAGATCTAGTGGCTTTGCAGAAAGTGTTACAACCATTGCAAGGCTGTGTGGATGTGGCGGTACTAGGTTGCACCCATTTTCCATTATTAAGACGTGAGATTGGCCAAGTGCTTGGCCGAGAGGTTGAGTTGGTGGATTCTGGTGAAGCAATCTCAAGAAGAGTGGCATACCTTCTTCAGCAAAATACTAAAGATACCACTGCACCTGTAAATTATGATGCTTACTGTAGTGCTGAGCCCTATGCGAAATCAGCACTACAAATATCATTTACCGAGCTGGGCTTTTCAAAAATTAAGATTCAGCCACTGTAGGATGCTTAGGCTCGTTGGCAATGCGAACTTTAATGGTTCTTTGCATATATTCAAATTCGTTGAGTTCAGCAACCATAGAATCAACGTCTTTATTATCTACTTCTACAAATCCAAACCCTCGACGTTTGCCCGTGCGTTTATCTTTCATTAAACGCACACTGTAAACCACGCCATATTCTTCGAATAATTCCTTAATATGGGATTCACTTGCTTTATAAGAAAGATTACCGACATACAAAGTAGAATGGTCACTATTAGTAGGGGGTGTTTGTTGTGAGTAAGTAGTTTTAGGTTTGGCGGTGGTTTTAGCCGTTGGTTTCTGCCATAGAATGAGTGCAGTAACCACTACACCGATGCAGAATGCGATACCTGGATTGATTTCTATACTAGATACAAGTGCTGAGCCAGCTACTGCAAGGATGATGACAATTAACAGAGACTTGTTTGAGTTCATAATTGGTTTATCACTATATTGGTGAATTGAAGGGTGTGAAATTCATTAACAAAACAGACACATAGATATTACGCGTGGCACAATAATTTTTCCAATTTTATCATGTGTTCAGGCGAAAATAGCTATATGGTAGATTATTGGTTGTTTTCTCAACACTTGAAATAAAAGTTTAAAAAAGCTCTTGCCAATGTGACGCAGGTCTCTATAATGCGCCTCACTGACACGGCATAGCACACAATACTCTGCAGTGTTTCAGTAGGCGAACTAGCCGAACCATTTGAATTTAACTTCACTTAGAAAATTAAATTCAAAAAGTGTTTGACACTGAGGTTCAAATCGCTAGAATGGCCGTCCGCTTGAGAGGCTCCTCACAAAAGGAATCATCAAAAGCACGCTCTTTAACAATTTAAACCTATCAATCTGTGTGGGCACTCGTTGATGATAATCGAAAAGATTTATCAATGAACTGAGTGACCAAAATCAAATTGGAAATCAGCCTTGAGCTGGTTTGTTTTACTACTTTCTTTAAATAGAGAGGGAAAGTGAAAACCAATAAGAGCACAGTCAATTCATTATCGTTCTGTTGGAACGATAATAGCTTTAAAATTACTTCTTACTTTCGAGTAAGGAACAGTTTTGAAGTCAGTATTCATTGAGCCGGTCGCAAGACCAAAAAAACTTTAATTGAAGAGTTTGATCATGGCTCAGATTGAACGCTGGCGGCAGGCCTAACACATGCAAGTCGAGCGGAAACGACAACATTGACCCTTCGGGTGATTTGTTGGGCGTCGAGCGGCGGACGGGTGAGTAATGCCTGGGAAATTGCCCTGATGTGGGGGATAACTATTGGAAACGATAGCTAATACCGCATAATGTCCCTGTTTTTCGAAATGGGAACCAAAGAGGGGGACCTTTTAGGCCTCTCGCTTCAGGATATGCCCAGGTGGGATTAGCTAGTTGGTGAGGTAATGGCTCACCAAGGCGACGATCCCTAGCTGGTCTGAGAGGATGATCAGCCACACTGGAACTGAGACACGGTCCAGACTCCTACGGGAGGCAGCAGTGGGGAATATTGCACAATGGGCGCAAGCCTGATGCAGCCATGCCGCGTGTATGAAGAAGGCCTTCGGGTTGTAAAGTACTTTCAGTCGTGAGGAAGGCATATAAGTTAATAGCTTATGTGTTTGACGTTAGCGACAGAAGAAGCACCGGCTAACTCCGTGCCAGCAGCCGCGGTAATACGGAGGGTGCGAGCGTTAATCGGAATTACTGGGCGTAAAGCGCATGCAGGTGGTTTGTTAAGTCAGATGTGAAAGCCCGGGGCTCAACCTCGGAACCGCATTTGAAACTGGCAGGCTAGAGTACTGTAGAGGGGGGTAGAATTTCAGGTGTAGCGGTGAAATGCGTAGAGATCTGAAGGAATACCAGTGGCGAAGGCGGCCCCCTGGACAGATACTGACACTCAGATGCGAAAGCGTGGGGAGCAAACAGGATTAGATACCCTGGTAGTCCACGCCGTAAACGATGTCTACTTGGAGGTTGTGGCCTTGAGCCGTGGCTTTCGGAGCTAACGCGTTAAGTAGACCGCCTGGGGAGTACGGTCGCAAGATTAAAACTCAAATGAATTGACGGGGGCCCGCACAAGCGGTGGAGCATGTGGTTTAATTCGATGCAACGCGAAGAACCTTACCTACTCTTGACATCCAGAGAACTTTTCAGAGATGAATTGGTGCCTTCGGGAACTCTGAGACAGGTGCTGCATGGCTGTCGTCAGCTCGTGTTGTGAAATGTTGGGTTAAGTCCCGCAACGAGCGCAACCCTTATCCTTGTTTGCCAGCACGTAATGGTGGGAACTCCAGGGAGACTGCCGGTGATAAACCGGAGGAAGGTGGGGACGACGTCAAGTCATCATGGCCCTTACGAGTAGGGCTACACACGTGCTACAATGGCGCATACAGAGGGCGGCCAACCAGCGATGGTGAGCGAATCCCAAAAAGTGCGTCGTAGTCCGGATTGGAGTCTGCAACTCGACTCCATGAAGTCGGAATCGCTAGTAATCGTGAATCAGAATGTCACGGTGAATACGTTCCCGGGCCTTGTACACACCGCCCGTCACACCATGGGAGTGGGCTGCAAAAGAAGTGGGTAGTTTAACCTTTCGGGGAGGACGCTCACCACTTTGTGGTTCATGACTGGGGTGAAGTCGTAACAAGGTAGCCCTAGGGGAACCTGGGGCTGGATCACCTCCTTATACGATGATTACTCACGATGAGTGTCCACACAGATTGATGGTTTAATTTAGTTAAAGTATTAGAGCTTTAATTAATGACTTCGGTTATTGATTAAAGCTTTTTGCTTTATGCTCTTTAACAATTTGGAAAGCTGACGAATATTGTTTGATTAACAATATTCAAATTTAAAAGTTCTCAAATCCTATGTCTCTTGTAGATGTAGGTACCAACACACATTCAAGTGTTCTTGCCTTTTTATTTCCACTTTTTTTAAAAAAGTAGAACAAAAAAGGACATCTACTTTAAGTAGGTGTGTAATTTGAGTCCGGCAAAATCGAATGTTATCTCGCTCATAATAAAGAGATAACGCACCTTGGAAACGTCATACTACGCTGTAGCAAGCGTATTGCGTTAGCAAGACCCTTTGGGGTTGTATGGTTAAGTGACTAAGCGTACACGGTGGATGCCTTGGCAGTCAGAGGCGATGAAAGACGTAATAACTTGCGATAAGCCCAGATTAGGTAGTAATAACCATTTGAGTCTGGGATTTCTGAATGGGGAAACCCACCTGCATAAGCAGGTATCATTAACTGAATACATAGGTTAATGAGGCAAACCCGGGGAACTGAAACATCTAAGTACCCGGAGGAAGAGAAATCAACCGAGATTCCGAAAGTAGCGGCGAGCGAAATTGGATTAGCCCTTAAGCTTTTAATGACACAGACGAAGGCTCTGGAAAGTGCCGCAATAAAGGGTGATAGCCCCGTAGTCGACATGTTGTTTAAAGTGAAATCGAGTAAGGCGGGACACGTGATATCCTGTTTGAACATGGGGGGACCATCCTCCAAGGCTAAATACTACTGACTGACCGATAGTGAACCAGTACCGTGAGGGAAAGGCGAAAAGAACCCCTGTGAGGGGAGTGAAATAGAACCTGAAACCGTGTACGTACAAGCAGTAGGAGCGCCTCGAAGCGTGACTGCGTACCTTTTGTATAATGGGTCAGCGACTTAATTTTAGTAGCAAGGTTAACCGAATAGGGGAGCCGTAGGGAAACCGAGTCTTAACTGGGCGTCGAGTTGCTAGGATTAGACCCGAAACCAGGTGATCTAGCCATGGGCAGGTTGAAGGTTGAGTAACATCAACTGGAGGACCGAACCGACTAATGTTGAAAAATTAGCGGATGACTTGTGGCTAGGGGTGAAAGGCCAATCAAACCTGGAGATAGCTGGTTCTCCCCGAAAGCTATTTAGGTAGCGCCTCGGACGAATACCAATGGGGGTAGAGCACTGTTAAGGCTAGGGGGTCATCCCGACTTACCAACCCTTTGCAAACTCCGAATACCATTGAGTACTATCCGGGAGACACACGGCGGGTGCTAACGTCCGTCGTGGAGAGGGAAACAACCCAGACCGCCAGCTAAGGTCCCAAAGTATAGCTAAGTGGGAAACGATGTGGGAAGGCTTAGACAGCCAGGATGTTGGCTTAGAAGCAGCCATCATTTAAAGAAAGCGTAATAGCTCACTGGTCGAGTCGGCCTGCGCGGAAGATGTAACGGGGCTAAGCTATACACCGAAGCTGCGGCTGCATACTTTGTATGCGGGGTAGGGGAGCGTTCTGTAAGCGGTTGAAGGTGGTCTGTAAGGGCTGCTGGACGTATCAGAAGTGCGAATGCTGACATGAGTAACGATAAAGGGAGTGAAAAACTCCCTCGCCGGAAGACCAAGGGTTCCTGTCCAACGTTAATCGGGGCAGGGTAAGTCGACCCCTAAGGCGAGGCCGAAAGGCGTAGTCGATGGGAAACGGGTTAATATTCCCGTACTTCTTATAATTGCGATGGGGGGACGGAGAAGGCTAGGTGGGCCTGGCGATGGTTGTCCAGGTTCAAGTAAGTAGGCGGGTGGTTTAGGTAAATCCGGACCACTGTTAACGCTGAGATACGATGTCGAGTCGCTACGTGCGATGAAGTCATTGATGCCATACTTCCAGGAAAAGCCTCTAAGCTTCAGATTATAAGGAATCGTACTCCAAACCGACACAGGTGGTCGGGTAGAGAATACCAAGGCGCTTGAGAGAACTCGGGTGAAGGAACTAGGCAAAATGGTACCGTAACTTCGGGAGAAGGTACGCTCTTGGCGGTGAAGTCCCTTGCGGATGGAGCTACTAGGAGTCGCAGATACCAGGTGGCTGCAACTGTTTATTAAAAACACAGCACTGTGCAAAATCGTAAGATGACGTATACGGTGTGACGCCTGCCCGGTGCCGGAAGGTTAATTGATGGGGTTAGACTTAGGTCGAAGCTCTTGATCGAAGCCCCGGTAAACGGCGGCCGTAACTATAACGGTCCTAAGGTAGCGAAATTCCTTGTCGGGTAAGTTCCGACCTGCACGAATGGCGTAATGATGGCCACGCTGTCTCCACCCGAGACTCAGTGAAATTGAAATCGCTGTGAAGATGCAGTGTACCCGCGGCTAGACGGAAAGACCCCGTGAACCTTTACTACAGCTTGGCACTGAACATTGACCCTACATGTGTAGGATAGGTGGGAGCCTTTGAAACCTCGTCGCTAGATGGGGTGGAGGCAATCTTGAAATACCACCCTTGTAGTGTTGATGTTCTAACTTAGACCCCTAATCGGGGTTGAGGACAGTGCCTGGTGGGTAGTTTGACTGGGGCGGTCTCCTCCCAAAGAGTAACGGAGGAGCACGAAGGTGGGCTAAACACGGTTGGACATCGTGTGGTTAGTGCAATGGCATAAGCCCGCTTGACTGCGAGAATGACAATTCGAGCAGGTGCGAAAGCAGGTCATAGTGATCCGGTGGTTCTGAATGGAAGGGCCATCGCTCAACGGATAAAAGGTACTCCGGGGATAACAGGCTGATACCGCCCAAGAGTTCATATCGACGGCGGTGTTTGGCACCTCGATGTCGGCTCATCACATCCTGGGGCTGAAGTCGGTCCCAAGGGTATGGCTGTTCGCCATTTAAAGTGGTACGCGAGCTGGGTTTAGAACGTCGTGAGACAGTTCGGTCCCTATCTGCCGTGGGCGTTGGAAGATTGAAGGGGGCTGCTCCTAGTACGAGAGGACCGGAGTGGACGAACCTCTGGTGTTCGGGTTGTCATGCCAATGGCATTGCCCGGTAGCTAAGTTCGGAATCGATAAGCGCTGAAAGCATCTAAGCGCGAAGCGAGCCCTGAGATGAGTCTTCCCTGGCACTTTAAGTGTCCTAAAGGGTTGTTCGAGACTAGAACGTTGATAGGCAGGGTGTGTAAGTGCTGCGAGGCATTGAGCTAACCTGTACTAATTGCCCGTGAGGCTTAACCATACAACACCCAAGGGGTTTTGATGGACTCAAAGAAAGAACAGATTGAATGTGTATATAGACTTTTAAATAGCAGTTTTCCGAATTATTAATATCTGCGTTATGCGGGTATTACAAAATTTGCTTGGCGACCATAGCATTGTGGACCCACCTGATTCCATGCCGAACTCAGAAGTGAAACACAATAGCGCCGATGGTAGTGTGGGGCTTCCCCATGTGAGAGTAGGACATCGCCAGGCTTTAATTTCGACTTATCTCGTAAGAGGTGAGTCACCATAAAGCTCTAATTTATTTAGAGTTTTATGTTGACTTTAACGGTCAGTCGCGTATTATATGCGACCTGCTTAGGTGCTAAGGCATCAAAAGCACGCTCTTTAACAATTTAAACCTATCAATCTGTGTGGGCACTCGTTGATGATAATCGAAAAGATTTATCAATGAACTGAGTGACCAATACAATGATTTTTAATCATTGGCACAGTCAATTCATTATCGTTCTGTTGGAACGATAATAGCTTTAGAATTACTTCTTTATTTATAAAGAAAGAGTTTTGAAGTCAGTATTCATTGAGCCGTTCTTCGGAACACAAAAACTTTAATTGAAGAGTTTGATCATGGCTCAGATTGAACGCTGGCGGCAGGCCTAACACATGCAAGTCGAGCGGAAACGACAACATTGACCCTTCGGGTGATTTGTTGGGCGTCGAGCGGCGGACGGGTGAGTAATGCCTGGGAAATTGCCCTGATGTGGGGGATAACTATTGGAAACGATAGCTAATACCGCATAACGTCTACGGACCAAAGAGGGGGACCTTCGGGCCTCTCGCTTCAGGATATGCCCAGGTGGGATTAGCTAGTTGGTGAGGTAATGGCTCACCAAGGCGACGATCCCTAGCTGGTCTGAGAGGATGATCAGCCACACTGGAACTGAGACACGGTCCAGACTCCTACGGGAGGCAGCAGTGGGGAATATTGCACAATGGGCGCAAGCCTGATGCAGCCATGCCGCGTGTATGAAGAAGGCCTTCGGGTTGTAAAGTACTTTCAGTCGTGAGGAAGGCATATAAGTTAATAGCTTATGTGTTTGACGTTAGCGACAGAAGAAGCACCGGCTAACTCCGTGCCAGCAGCCGCGGTAATACGGAGGGTGCGAGCGTTAATCGGAATTACTGGGCGTAAAGCGCATGCAGGTGGTTTGTTAAGTCAGATGTGAAAGCCCGGGGCTCAACCTCGGAACCGCATTTGAAACTGGCAGGCTAGAGTACTGTAGAGGGGGGTAGAATTTCAGGTGTAGCGGTGAAATGCGTAGAGATCTGAAGGAATACCAGTGGCGAAGGCGGCCCCCTGGACAGATACTGACACTCAGATGCGAAAGCGTGGGGAGCAAACAGGATTAGATACCCTGGTAGTCCACGCCGTAAACGATGTCTACTTGGAGGTTGTGGCCTTGAGCCGTGGCTTTCGGAGCTAACGCGTTAAGTAGACCGCCTGGGGAGTACGGTCGCAAGATTAAAACTCAAATGAATTGACGGGGGCCCGCACAAGCGGTGGAGCATGTGGTTTAATTCGATGCAACGCGAAGAACCTTACCTACTCTTGACATCCAGAGAACTTTTCAGAGATGAATTGGTGCCTTCGGGAACTCTGAGACAGGTGCTGCATGGCTGTCGTCAGCTCGTGTTGTGAAATGTTGGGTTAAGTCCCGCAACGAGCGCAACCCTTATCCTTGTTTGCCAGCACGTAATGGTGGGAACTCCAGGGAGACTGCCGGTGATAAACCGGAGGAAGGTGGGGACGACGTCAAGTCATCATGGCCCTTACGAGTAGGGCTACACACGTGCTACAATGGCGCATACAGAGGGCGGCCAACCAGCGATGGTGAGCGAATCCCAAAAAGTGCGTCGTAGTCCGGATTGGAGTCTGCAACTCGACTCCATGAAGTCGGAATCGCTAGTAATCGTGAATCAGAATGTCACGGTGAATACGTTCCCGGGCCTTGTACACACCGCCCGTCACACCATGGGAGTGGGCTGCAAAAGAAGTGGGTAGTTTAACCTTTCGGGGAGGACGCTCACCACTTTGTGGTTCATGACTGGGGTGAAGTCGTAACAAGGTAGCCCTAGGGGAACCTGGGGCTGGATCACCTCCTTATACGATGATTACTCACGATGAGTGTCCACACAGATTGATATGGTTTAGAAAGTAAGAGAGTATTTTACGAAATAACCTTCGGTTATTTTGTGAAAAATTGGGTCTGTAGCTCAGCTGGTTAGAGCGCTCGCCTGATAAGCGGGAGGTCGGTGGTTCAAGTCCACTCAGACCCACCAATTTTTCCTTATACTGCGTTAGATTATTCGTTGTGTACTGATGTACACGGCCTCACAATCTGCCTTGTCTAAGAAAAAATACTAAGATGGGGCTATAGCTCAGCTGGGAGAGCGCCTGCCTTGCACGCAGGAGGTCTGCGGTTCGATCCCGCATAGCTCCACCATCTTTAAGTGTTCTTTTGAAGAATCTTTAAAAATGGTTACTTAATAGTAATTATGCTCTTTAACAATTTGGAAAGCTGACGATAAATAATGTGATTTCATTATTTATCAAATTTAAAAGTTCTCAAATCCTAGTGATTCTTTTTAAGTAAAGAGTGATTAGGTACCAACACACATTCAAGTGTTCTTGGGAATAACATCATTGCCTGATGTTATTCAAATTTGAGTCCGGCAAAATCGAATGTTATCTCGCTCATAATAAAGAGATAACGCACCTTGGAAACGTCATACTACGCTGTAGCAAGCGTATTGCGTTAGCAAGACCCTTTGGGGTTGTATGGTTAAGTGACTAAGCGTACACGGTGGATGCCTTGGCAGTCAGAGGCGATGAAAGACGTAATAACTTGCGATAAGCCCAGATTAGGTAGTAATAACCATTTGAGTCTGGGATTTCTGAATGGGGAAACCCACCTGCATAAGCAGGTATCATTAACTGAATACATAGGTTAATGAGGCAAACCCGGGGAACTGAAACATCTAAGTACCCGGAGGAAGAGAAATCAACCGAGATTCCGAAAGTAGCGGCGAGCGAAATTGGATTAGCCCTTAAGCTTTTAATGACACAGACGAAGGCTCTGGAAAGTGCCGCAATAAAGGGTGATAGCCCCGTAGTCGACATGTTGTTTAAAGTGAAATCGAGTAAGGCGGGACACGTGATATCCTGTTTGAACATGGGGGGACCATCCTCCAAGGCTAAATACTACTGACTGACCGATAGTGAACCAGTACCGTGAGGGAAAGGCGAAAAGAACCCCTGTGAGGGGAGTGAAATAGAACCTGAAACCGTGTACGTACAAGCAGTAGGAGCGCCTCGAAGCGTGACTGCGTACCTTTTGTATAATGGGTCAGCGACTTAATTTTAGTAGCAAGGTTAACCGAATAGGGGAGCCGTAGGGAAACCGAGTCTTAACTGGGCGTCGAGTTGCTAGGATTAGACCCGAAACCAGGTGATCTAGCCATGGGCAGGTTGAAGGTTGAGTAACATCAACTGGAGGACCGAACCGACTAATGTTGAAAAATTAGCGGATGACTTGTGGCTAGGGGTGAAAGGCCAATCAAACCTGGAGATAGCTGGTTCTCCCCGAAAGCTATTTAGGTAGCGCCTCGGACGAATACCAATGGGGGTAGAGCACTGTTAAGGCTAGGGGGTCATCCCGACTTACCAACCCTTTGCAAACTCCGAATACCATTGAGTACTATCCGGGAGACACACGGCGGGTGCTAACGTCCGTCGTGGAGAGGGAAACAACCCAGACCGCCAGCTAAGGTCCCAAAGTATAGCTAAGTGGGAAACGATGTGGGAAGGCTTAGACAGCCAGGATGTTGGCTTAGAAGCAGCCATCATTTAAAGAAAGCGTAATAGCTCACTGGTCGAGTCGGCCTGCGCGGAAGATGTAACGGGGCTAAGCTATACACCGAAGCTGCGGCTGCATACTTTGTATGCGGGGTAGGGGAGCGTTCTGTAAGCGGTTGAAGGTGGTCTGTAAGGGCTGCTGGACGTATCAGAAGTGCGAATGCTGACATGAGTAACGATAAAGGGAGTGAAAAACTCCCTCGCCGGAAGACCAAGGGTTCCTGTCCAACGTTAATCGGGGCAGGGTAAGTCGACCCCTAAGGCGAGGCCGAAAGGCGTAGTCGATGGGAAACGGGTTAATATTCCCGTACTTCTTATAATTGCGATGGGGGGACGGAGAAGGCTAGGTGGGCCTGGCGATGGTTGTCCAGGTTCAAGTAAGTAGGCGGGTGGTTTAGGTAAATCCGGACCACTGTTAACGCTGAGATACGATGTCGAGTCGCTACGTGCGATGAAGTCATTGATGCCATACTTCCAGGAAAAGCCTCTAAGCTTCAGATTATAAGGAATCGTACTCCAAACCGACACAGGTGGTCGGGTAGAGAATACCAAGGCGCTTGAGAGAACTCGGGTGAAGGAACTAGGCAAAATGGTACCGTAACTTCGGGAGAAGGTACGCTCTTGGCGGTGAAGTCCCTTGCGGATGGAGCTACTAGGAGTCGCAGATACCAGGTGGCTGCAACTGTTTATTAAAAACACAGCACTGTGCAAAATCGTAAGATGACGTATACGGTGTGACGCCTGCCCGGTGCCGGAAGGTTAATTGATGGGGTTAGACTTAGGTCGAAGCTCTTGATCGAAGCCCCGGTAAACGGCGGCCGTAACTATAACGGTCCTAAGGTAGCGAAATTCCTTGTCGGGTAAGTTCCGACCTGCACGAATGGCGTAATGATGGCCACGCTGTCTCCACCCGAGACTCAGTGAAATTGAAATCGCTGTGAAGATGCAGTGTACCCGCGGCTAGACGGAAAGACCCCGTGAACCTTTACTACAGCTTGGCACTGAACATTGACCCTACATGTGTAGGATAGGTGGGAGCCTTTGAAACCTCGTCGCTAGATGGGGTGGAGGCAATCTTGAAATACCACCCTTGTAGTGTTGATGTTCTAACTTAGACCCCTAATCGGGGTTGAGGACAGTGCCTGGTGGGTAGTTTGACTGGGGCGGTCTCCTCCCAAAGAGTAACGGAGGAGCACGAAGGTGGGCTAAACACGGTTGGACATCGTGTGGTTAGTGCAATGGCATAAGCCCGCTTGACTGCGAGAATGACAATTCGAGCAGGTGCGAAAGCAGGTCATAGTGATCCGGTGGTTCTGAATGGAAGGGCCATCGCTCAACGGATAAAAGGTACTCCGGGGATAACAGGCTGATACCGCCCAAGAGTTCATATCGACGGCGGTGTTTGGCACCTCGATGTCGGCTCATCACATCCTGGGGCTGAAGTCGGTCCCAAGGGTATGGCTGTTCGCCATTTAAAGTGGTACGCGAGCTGGGTTTAGAACGTCGTGAGACAGTTCGGTCCCTATCTGCCGTGGGCGTTGGAAGATTGAAGGGGGCTGCTCCTAGTACGAGAGGACCGGAGTGGACGAACCTCTGGTGTTCGGGTTGTCATGCCAATGGCATTGCCCGGTAGCTAAGTTCGGAATCGATAAGCGCTGAAAGCATCTAAGCGCGAAGCGAGCCCTGAGATGAGTCTTCCCTGGCACTTTAAGTGTCCTAAAGGGTTGTTCGAGACTAGAACGTTGATAGGCAGGGTGTGTAAGTGCTGCGAGGCATTGAGCTAACCTGTACTAATTGCCCGTGAGGCTTAACCATACAACACCCAAGGGGTTTTGATGGACTCAAAGAAAGAACAGATTGAATGTGTATATAGACTTTTAACTTTTGTTTTCATCTTTTTAGAAAAGATGAAGGTAAAAAACAGTTTTCCGAATTATTAATATCTGCGTTATGCGGGTATTACAAAATTTGCTTGGCGACCATAGCGTTGTGGACCCACCTGATTCCATGCCGAACTCAGAAGTGAAACACAATAGCGCCGATGGTAGTGTGGGGCTTCCCCATGTGAGAGTAGGACATCGCCAGGCTTTAATTTCGACTTATCTCGTAAGAGGTGAGTCACCATAAAGTTCTAATTTATTTAGAGTTTTATGTTGACTTTAACAGTCGGTCGCGTATTATATGCGACCTGCTTAGGTGCTAAGGCATCAAAAGCACGCTCTTTAACAATTTAAACCTATCAATCTGTGTGGGCACTCGTTGATGATAATCGAAAAGATTTATCAATGAACTGAGTGACCAATATCAAATTGGAAATCAGCCTTGAGCTGTTTTGTTTTACTTTTTTAAAAGTGAAAACCAATAAGAGCACAGTCAATTCATTATCGTTCTGTTGGAACGATAATAGCTTTAGAATTACTTCTTTATTTATTAAAGAAAGAGTTTTGAAGTCAGTATTCATTGAGCCGCATCTTAGATGCAAAAAAACTTTAATTGAAGAGTTTGATCATGGCTCAGATTGAACGCTGGCGGCAGGCCTAACACATGCAAGTCGAGCGGAAACGACAACATTGACCCTTCGGGTGATTTGTTGGGCGTCGAGCGGCGGACGGGTGAGTAATGCCTGGGAAATTGCCCTGATGTGGGGGATAACTATTGGAAACGATAGCTAATACCGCATAATGTCCCTGTTTTTCGAAATGGGAACCAAAGAGGGGGACCTTTTAGGCCTCTCGCTTCAGGATATGCCCAGGTGGGATTAGCTAGTTGGTGAGGTAATGGCTCACCAAGGCGACGATCCCTAGCTGGTCTGAGAGGATGATCAGCCACACTGGAACTGAGACACGGTCCAGACTCCTACGGGAGGCAGCAGTGGGGAATATTGCACAATGGGCGCAAGCCTGATGCAGCCATGCCGCGTGTATGAAGAAGGCCTTCGGGTTGTAAAGTACTTTCAGTCGTGAGGAAGGCATATAAGTTAATAGCTTATGTGTTTGACGTTAGCGACAGAAGAAGCACCGGCTAACTCCGTGCCAGCAGCCGCGGTAATACGGAGGGTGCGAGCGTTAATCGGAATTACTGGGCGTAAAGCGCATGCAGGTGGTTTGTTAAGTCAGATGTGAAAGCCCGGGGCTCAACCTCGGAACCGCATTTGAAACTGGCAGGCTAGAGTACTGTAGAGGGGGGTAGAATTTCAGGTGTAGCGGTGAAATGCGTAGAGATCTGAAGGAATACCAGTGGCGAAGGCGGCCCCCTGGACAGATACTGACACTCAGATGCGAAAGCGTGGGGAGCAAACAGGATTAGATACCCTGGTAGTCCACGCCGTAAACGATGTCTACTTGGAGGTTGTGGCCTTGAGCCGTGGCTTTCGGAGCTAACGCGTTAAGTAGACCGCCTGGGGAGTACGGTCGCAAGATTAAAACTCAAATGAATTGACGGGGGCCCGCACAAGCGGTGGAGCATGTGGTTTAATTCGATGCAACGCGAAGAACCTTACCTACTCTTGACATCCAGAGAACTTTTCAGAGATGAATTGGTGCCTTCGGGAACTCTGAGACAGGTGCTGCATGGCTGTCGTCAGCTCGTGTTGTGAAATGTTGGGTTAAGTCCCGCAACGAGCGCAACCCTTATCCTTGTTTGCCAGCACGTAATGGTGGGAACTCCAGGGAGACTGCCGGTGATAAACCGGAGGAAGGTGGGGACGACGTCAAGTCATCATGGCCCTTACGAGTAGGGCTACACACGTGCTACAATGGCGCATACAGAGGGCGGCCAACCAGCGATGGTGAGCGAATCCCAAAAAGTGCGTCGTAGTCCGGATTGGAGTCTGCAACTCGACTCCATGAAGTCGGAATCGCTAGTAATCGTGAATCAGAATGTCACGGTGAATACGTTCCCGGGCCTTGTACACACCGCCCGTCACACCATGGGAGTGGGCTGCAAAAGAAGTGGGTAGTTTAACCTTTCGGGGAGGACGCTCACCACTTTGTGGTTCATGACTGGGGTGAAGTCGTAACAAGGTAGCCCTAGGGGAACCTGGGGCTGGATCACCTCCTTATACGATGATTGCTCACGATGAGTGTCCACACAGATTGATATGGTTTAGAAAAGAGAAAGAGAAAGATAAATCAATAATATTGAGTTATTTATGCAAAGCAGTTTTTCTTAGTTCAAGGAAGGCAAGCGATGAAGGAAGGAGCATACATGAGTATGTGACTGACTGAAGAGCGCAGTCCTGACGCGGAAATAAGGAAAAATGCGTAGCAGAAATGGGTCTGTAGCTCAGCTGGTTAGAGCGCTCGCCTGATAAGCGGGAGGTCGGTGGTTCAAGTCCACTCAGACCCACCAATCTTTCTGATAGCTGCGTTAACTAGCGCGTTGCATACTAAGGTATGCGGCCTTACTAGTTGCCTTGCTCTCAAAAAGATTACATATAACTGATTTATCTCATCTACAGATGGGGCTATAGCTCAGCTGGGAGAGCGCCTGCCTTGCACGCAGGAGGTCTGCGGTTCGATCCCGCATAGCTCCACCATCTTTAAGTGTTCTTATTTCTTTTAAATAGAAAGTAGAATCTTTAAAAATGGTTTCGAAAGAAATTCATGCTCTTTAACAATTTGGAAAGCTGACGAATATTGTTTGATTAACAATATTCAAATTTAAAAGTTCTCAAATCCTAAGTCTTTAAGATTTAGGTACCAACACACATTCGAGTGTTCTTGGGAATAACATCATTGCCTGATGTTATTCAAATTTGAGTCCGGCAAAATCGAATGTTATCTCGCTCATAATAAAGAGATAACGCACCTTGGAAACGTCATACTACGCCGTAGCAAGCGTATTGCGTTAGCAAGACCCTTTGGGGTTGTATGGTTAAGTGACTAAGCGTACACGGTGGATGCCTTGGCAGTCAGAGGCGATGAAAGACGTAATAACTTGCGATAAGCCCAGATTAGGTAGTAATAACCATTTGAGTCTGGGATTTCTGAATGGGGAAACCCACCTGCATAAGCAGGTATCATTAACTGAATACATAGGTTAATGAGGCAAACCCGGGGAACTGAAACATCTAAGTACCCGGAGGAAGAGAAATCAACCGAGATTCCGAAAGTAGCGGCGAGCGAAATTGGATTAGCCCTTAAGCTTTTAATGACACAGACGAAGGCTCTGGAAAGTGCCGCAATAAAGGGTGATAGCCCCGTAGTCGACATGTTGTTTAAAGTGAAATCGAGTAAGGCGGGACACGTGATATCCTGTTTGAACATGGGGGGACCATCCTCCAAGGCTAAATACTACTGACTGACCGATAGTGAACCAGTACCGTGAGGGAAAGGCGAAAAGAACCCCTGTGAGGGGAGTGAAATAGAACCTGAAACCGTGTACGTACAAGCAGTAGGAGCGCCTCGAAGCGTGACTGCGTACCTTTTGTATAATGGGTCAGCGACTTAATTTTAGTAGCAAGGTTAACCGAATAGGGGAGCCGTAGGGAAACCGAGTCTTAACTGGGCGTCGAGTTGCTAGGATTAGACCCGAAACCAGGTGATCTAGCCATGGGCAGGTTGAAGGTTGAGTAACATCAACTGGAGGACCGAACCGACTAATGTTGAAAAATTAGCGGATGACTTGTGGCTAGGGGTGAAAGGCCAATCAAACCTGGAGATAGCTGGTTCTCCCCGAAAGCTATTTAGGTAGCGCCTCGGACGAATACCAATGGGGGTAGAGCACTGTTAAGGCTAGGGGGTCATCCCGACTTACCAACCCTTTGCAAACTCCGAATACCATTGAGTACTATCCGGGAGACACACGGCGGGTGCTAACGTCCGTCGTGGAGAGGGAAACAACCCAGACCGCCAGCTAAGGTCCCAAAGTATAGCTAAGTGGGAAACGATGTGGGAAGGCTTAGACAGCCAGGATGTTGGCTTAGAAGCAGCCATCATTTAAAGAAAGCGTAATAGCTCACTGGTCGAGTCGGCCTGCGCGGAAGATGTAACGGGGCTAAGCTATACACCGAAGCTGCGGCTGCATACTTTGTATGCGGGGTAGGGGAGCGTTCTGTAAGCGGTTGAAGGTGGTCTGTAAGGGCTGCTGGACGTATCAGAAGTGCGAATGCTGACATGAGTAACGATAAAGGGAGTGAAAAACTCCCTCGCCGGAAGACCAAGGGTTCCTGTCCAACGTTAATCGGGGCAGGGTAAGTCGACCCCTAAGGCGAGGCCGAAAGGCGTAGTCGATGGGAAACGGGTTAATATTCCCGTACTTCTTATAATTGCGATGGGGGGACGGAGAAGGCTAGGTGGGCCTGGCGATGGTTGTCCAGGTTCAAGTAAGTAGGCGGGTGGTTTAGGTAAATCCGGACCACTGTTAACGCTGAGATACGATGTCGAGTCGCTACGTGCGATGAAGTCATTGATGCCATACTTCCAGGAAAAGCCTCTAAGCTTCAGATTATAAGGAATCGTACTCCAAACCGACACAGGTGGTCGGGTAGAGAATACCAAGGCGCTTGAGAGAACTCGGGTGAAGGAACTAGGCAAAATGGTACCGTAACTTCGGGAGAAGGTACGCTCTTGGCGGTGAAGTCCCTTGCGGATGGAGCTACTAGGAGTCGCAGATACCAGGTGGCTGCAACTGTTTATTAAAAACACAGCACTGTGCAAAATCGTAAGATGACGTATACGGTGTGACGCCTGCCCGGTGCCGGAAGGTTAATTGATGGGGTTAGACTTAGGTCGAAGCTCTTGATCGAAGCCCCGGTAAACGGCGGCCGTAACTATAACGGTCCTAAGGTAGCGAAATTCCTTGTCGGGTAAGTTCCGACCTGCACGAATGGCGTAATGATGGCCACGCTGTCTCCACCCGAGACTCAGTGAAATTGAAATCGCTGTGAAGATGCAGTGTACCCGCGGCTAGACGGAAAGACCCCGTGAACCTTTACTACAGCTTGGCACTGAACATTGACCCTACATGTGTAGGATAGGTGGGAGCCTTTGAAACCTCGTCGCTAGATGGGGTGGAGGCAATCTTGAAATACCACCCTTGTAGTGTTGATGTTCTAACTTAGACCCCTAATCGGGGTTGAGGACAGTGCCTGGTGGGTAGTTTGACTGGGGCGGTCTCCTCCCAAAGAGTAACGGAGGAGCACGAAGGTGGGCTAAACACGGTTGGACATCGTGTGGTTAGTGCAATGGCATAAGCCCGCTTGACTGCGAGAATGACAATTCGAGCAGGTGCGAAAGCAGGTCATAGTGATCCGGTGGTTCTGAATGGAAGGGCCATCGCTCAACGGATAAAAGGTACTCCGGGGATAACAGGCTGATACCGCCCAAGAGTTCATATCGACGGCGGTGTTTGGCACCTCGATGTCGGCTCATCACATCCTGGGGCTGAAGTCGGTCCCAAGGGTATGGCTGTTCGCCATTTAAAGTGGTACGCGAGCTGGGTTTAGAACGTCGTGAGACAGTTCGGTCCCTATCTGCCGTGGGCGTTGGAAGATTGAAGGGGGCTGCTCCTAGTACGAGAGGACCGGAGTGGACGAACCTCTGGTGTTCGGGTTGTCATGCCAATGGCATTGCCCGGTAGCTAAGTTCGGAATCGATAAGCGCTGAAAGCATCTAAGCGCGAAGCGAGCCCTGAGATGAGTCTTCCCTGGCACTTTAAGTGTCCTAAAGGGTTGTTCGAGACTAGAACGTTGATAGGCAGGGTGTGTAAGTGCTGCGAGGCATTGAGCTAACCTGTACTAATTGCCCGTGAGGCTTAACCATACAACACCCAAGGGGTTTTGATGGACTCAAAGAAAGAACAGATTGAATGTGTATATAGACTTTTAACTTTTGTTTTCATCTTTTTAGAAAAGATGAAGGTAAAAAACAGTTTTCCGAATTATTAATATCTGCGTTATGCGGGTATTACAAAATTTGCTTGGCGACCATAGCGTTGTGGACCCACCTGATTCCATGCCGAACTCAGAAGTGAAACACAATAGCGCCGATGGTAGTGTGGGGCTTCCCCATGTGAGAGTAGGACATCGCCAGGCTTTAATTTCGACTTATCTCGTAAGAGGTGAGTCACCATAAAGTTCTAATTTATTTAGAGTTTTATGTTGACTTTAACAGTCGGTCGCGTATTATATGCGACCTGCTTAGGTGCTAAGGCATCAAAAGCACGCTCTTTAACAATTTAAACCTATCAATCTGTGTGGGCACTCGTTGATGATAATCGAAAAGATTTATCAATGAACTGAGTGACCAATACAATGATTTTTAATCATTGGCACAGTCAATTCATTATCGTTCTGTTGGAACGATAATAGCTTTAAAATTACTTCTTACTTTCGAGTAAGGAACAGTTTTGAAGTCAGTATTCATTGAGCCGTTCTTCGGAACACAAAAACTTTAATTGAAGAGTTTGATCATGGCTCAGATTGAACGCTGGCGGCAGGCCTAACACATGCAAGTCGAGCGGAAACGACAACATTGACCCTTCGGGTGATTTGTTGGGCGTCGAGCGGCGGACGGGTGAGTAATGCCTGGGAAATTGCCCTGATGTGGGGGATAACTATTGGAAACGATAGCTAATACCGCATGACGTCTACGGACCAAAGAGGGGGACCTTCGGGCCTCTCGCTTCAGGATATGCCCAGGTGGGATTAGCTAGTTGGTGAGGTAATGGCTCACCAAGGCGACGATCCCTAGCTGGTCTGAGAGGATGATCAGCCACACTGGAACTGAGACACGGTCCAGACTCCTACGGGAGGCAGCAGTGGGGAATATTGCACAATGGGCGCAAGCCTGATGCAGCCATGCCGCGTGTATGAAGAAGGCCTTCGGGTTGTAAAGTACTTTCAGTCGTGAGGAAGGCATATAAGTTAATAGCTTATGTGTTTGACGTTAGCGACAGAAGAAGCACCGGCTAACTCCGTGCCAGCAGCCGCGGTAATACGGAGGGTGCGAGCGTTAATCGGAATTACTGGGCGTAAAGCGCATGCAGGTGGTTTGTTAAGTCAGATGTGAAAGCCCGGGGCTCAACCTCGGAACCGCATTTGAAACTGGCAGGCTAGAGTACTGTAGAGGGGGGTAGAATTTCAGGTGTAGCGGTGAAATGCGTAGAGATCTGAAGGAATACCAGTGGCGAAGGCGGCCCCCTGGACAGATACTGACACTCAGATGCGAAAGCGTGGGGAGCAAACAGGATTAGATACCCTGGTAGTCCACGCCGTAAACGATGTCTACTTGGAGGTTGTGGCCTTGAGCCGTGGCTTTCGGAGCTAACGCGTTAAGTAGACCGCCTGGGGAGTACGGTCGCAAGATTAAAACTCAAATGAATTGACGGGGGCCCGCACAAGCGGTGGAGCATGTGGTTTAATTCGATGCAACGCGAAGAACCTTACCTACTCTTGACATCCAGAGAACTTTTCAGAGATGAATTGGTGCCTTCGGGAACTCTGAGACAGGTGCTGCATGGCTGTCGTCAGCTCGTGTTGTGAAATGTTGGGTTAAGTCCCGCAACGAGCGCAACCCTTATCCTTGTTTGCCAGCACGTAATGGTGGGAACTCCAGGGAGACTGCCGGTGATAAACCGGAGGAAGGTGGGGACGACGTCAAGTCATCATGGCCCTTACGAGTAGGGCTACACACGTGCTACAATGGCGCATACAGAGGGCGGCCAACCAGCGATGGTGAGCGAATCCCAAAAAGTGCGTCGTAGTCCGGATTGGAGTCTGCAACTCGACTCCATGAAGTCGGAATCGCTAGTAATCGTGAATCAGAATGTCACGGTGAATACGTTCCCGGGCCTTGTACACACCGCCCGTCACACCATGGGAGTGGGCTGCAAAAGAAGTGGGTAGTTTAACCTTCGGGAGGACGCTCACCACTTTGTGGTTCATGACTGGGGTGAAGTCGTAACAAGGTAGCCCTAGGGGAACCTGGGGCTGGATCACCTCCTTATACGATGATTACTCACGATGAGTGTCCACACAGATTGATATGGTTTAGAAAGTAGAGAGATTTAGAAATGTCTCCCAAGACATTTCAACAGTTTGTTTTCACTTTTAAAGTGAAAGTAAATCTAGTGTCCCGTTCGTCTAGAGGCCTAGGACACCGCCCTTTCACGGCGGTAACAGGGGTTCGACTCCCCTACGGGATACCATTGGGTCGTTAGCTCAGCTGGTAGAGCAGTTGACTTTTAATCAATTGGTCGCAGGTTCGAATCCTGCACGACCCACCATTTCCTCCCCACAGAGGAAGCTGTGAATAACAGCAAAACAATGTGGGCGATTAGCTCAGTTGGGAGAGCACCTCCCTTACAAGGAGGGGGTCACTGGTTCGAGCCCAGTATCGCCCACCATCTTTAAGTACACTTCTTTAGGAAATAGAGAGGAAAGTGTGTTTAAAAATGGTTCATTTGTTTGAATCTCGCTCTTTAACAATTTGGAAAGCTGACGAATATTGTTTGATTAACAATATTCAAATTTAAAAGTTCTCAAATCCTAACAATTTATTGTTAGGTACCAACACACATTCAAGTGTTCTTGCCTTTTTATTTCCACTTTTTTTAAAAAAGTAGAACAAAAAAGGACATCTACTTTAAGTAGGTGTGTAATTTGAGTCCGGCAAAATCGAATGTTATCTCGCTCATAATAAAGAGATAACGCACCTTGGAAACGTCATACTACGCCGTAGCAAGCGTATTGCGATAGCAAGACCCTTTGGGGTTGTATGGTTAAGTGACTAAGCGTACACGGTGGATGCCTTGGCAGTCAGAGGCGATGAAAGACGTAATAACTTGCGATAAGCCCAGATTAGGTAGTAATAACCATTTGAGTCTGGGATTTCTGAATGGGGAAACCCACCTGCATAAGCAGGTATCATTAACTGAATACATAGGTTAATGAGGCAAACCCGGGGAACTGAAACATCTAAGTACCCGGAGGAAGAGAAATCAACCGAGATTCCGAAAGTAGCGGCGAGCGAAATTGGATTAGCCCTTAAGCTTTTAATGATGCAGGTGAAGAGTCTGGAAAGTCTCGCAATAAAGGGTGATAGCCCCGTAGCCGACACATTGTTTTAAGTGAAATCGAGTAAGGCGGGACACGTGATATCCTGTTTGAACATGGGGGGACCATCCTCCAAGGCTAAATACTACTGACTGACCGATAGTGAACCAGTACCGTGAGGGAAAGGCGAAAAGAACCCCTGTGAGGGGAGTGAAATAGAACCTGAAACCGTGTACGTACAAGCAGTAGGAGCGCCTCGAAGCGTGACTGCGTACCTTTTGTATAATGGGTCAGCGACTTAATTTTAGTAGCAAGGTTAACCGAATAGGGGAGCCGTAGGGAAACCGAGTCTTAACTGGGCGTCGAGTTGCTAGGATTAGACCCGAAACCAGGTGATCTAGCCATGGGCAGGTTGAAGGTTGAGTAACATCAACTGGAGGACCGAACCGACTAATGTTGAAAAATTAGCGGATGACTTGTGGCTAGGGGTGAAAGGCCAATCAAACCTGGAGATAGCTGGTTCTCCCCGAAAGCTATTTAGGTAGCGCCTCGGACGAATACCAATGGGGGTAGAGCACTGTTAAGGCTAGGGGGTCATCCCGACTTACCAACCCTTTGCAAACTCCGAATACCATTGAGTACTATCCGGGAGACACACGGCGGGTGCTAACGTCCGTCGTGGAGAGGGAAACAACCCAGACCGCCAGCTAAGGTCCCAAAGTATAGCTAAGTGGGAAACGATGTGGGAAGGCTTAGACAGCCAGGATGTTGGCTTAGAAGCAGCCATCATTTAAAGAAAGCGTAATAGCTCACTGGTCGAGTCGGCCTGCGCGGAAGATGTAACGGGGCTAAGCTATACACCGAAGCTGCGGCTGCATACTTTGTATGCGGGGTAGGGGAGCGTTCTGTAAGCGGTTGAAGGTGGTCTGTAAGGGCTGCTGGACGTATCAGAAGTGCGAATGCTGACATGAGTAACGATAAAGGGAGTGAAAAACTCCCTCGCCGGAAGACCAAGGGTTCCTGTCCAACGTTAATCGGGGCAGGGTAAGTCGACCCCTAAGGCGAGGCCGAAAGGCGTAGTCGATGGGAAACGGGTTAATATTCCCGTACTTCTTATAATTGCGATGGGGGGACGGAGAAGGCTAGGTGGGCCTGGCGATGGTTGTCCAGGTTCAAGTAAGTAGGCGGGTGGTTTAGGTAAATCCGGACCACTGTTAACGCTGAGATACGATGTCGAGTCGCTACGTGCGATGAAGTCATTGATGCCATACTTCCAGGAAAAGCCTCTAAGCTTCAGATTATAAGGAATCGTACTCCAAACCGACACAGGTGGTCGGGTAGAGAATACCAAGGCGCTTGAGAGAACTCGGGTGAAGGAACTAGGCAAAATGGTACCGTAACTTCGGGAGAAGGTACGCTCTTGGCGGTGAAGTCCCTTGCGGATGGAGCTACTAGGAGTCGCAGATACCAGGTGGCTGCAACTGTTTATTAAAAACACAGCACTGTGCAAAATCGTAAGATGACGTATACGGTGTGACGCCTGCCCGGTGCCGGAAGGTTAATTGATGGGGTTAGACTTAGGTCGAAGCTCTTGATCGAAGCCCCGGTAAACGGCGGCCGTAACTATAACGGTCCTAAGGTAGCGAAATTCCTTGTCGGGTAAGTTCCGACCTGCACGAATGGCGTAATGATGGCCACGCTGTCTCCACCCGAGACTCAGTGAAATTGAAATCGCTGTGAAGATGCAGTGTACCCGCGGCTAGACGGAAAGACCCCGTGAACCTTTACTACAGCTTGGCACTGAACATTGACCCTACATGTGTAGGATAGGTGGGAGCCTTTGAAACCTCGTCGCTAGATGGGGTGGAGGCAATCTTGAAATACCACCCTTGTAGTGTTGATGTTCTAACTTAGACCCCTAATCGGGGTTGAGGACAGTGCCTGGTGGGTAGTTTGACTGGGGCGGTCTCCTCCCAAAGAGTAACGGAGGAGCACGAAGGTGGGCTAAACACGGTTGGACATCGTGTGGTTAGTGCAATGGCATAAGCCCGCTTGACTGCGAGAATGACAATTCGAGCAGGTGCGAAAGCAGGTCATAGTGATCCGGTGGTTCTGAATGGAAGGGCCATCGCTCAACGGATAAAAGGTACTCCGGGGATAACAGGCTGATACCGCCCAAGAGTTCATATCGACGGCGGTGTTTGGCACCTCGATGTCGGCTCATCACATCCTGGGGCTGAAGTCGGTCCCAAGGGTATGGCTGTTCGCCATTTAAAGTGGTACGCGAGCTGGGTTTAGAACGTCGTGAGACAGTTCGGTCCCTATCTGCCGTGGGCGTTGGAAGATTGAAGGGGGCTGCTCCTAGTACGAGAGGACCGGAGTGGACGAACCTCTGGTGTTCGGGTTGTCATGCCAATGGCATTGCCCGGTAGCTAAGTTCGGAATCGATAAGCGCTGAAAGCATCTAAGCGCGAAGCGAGCCCTGAGATGAGTCTTCCCTGGCACTTTAAGTGTCCTAAAGGGTTGTTCGAGACTAGAACGTTGATAGGCAGGGTGTGTAAGTGCTGCGAGGCATTGAGCTAACCTGTACTAATTGCCCGTGAGGCTTAACCATACAACACCCAAGGGGTTTTGATGGACTCAAAGAAAGAACAGATTGAATGTGTATATAGACTTTTAAATAGCAGTTTTCCGAATTATTAATATCTGCGTTATGCGGGTATTACAAAATTTGCTTGGCGACCATAGCATTGTGGACCCACCTGATTCCATGCCGAACTCAGAAGTGAAACACAATAGCGCCGATGGTAGTGTGGGGCTTCCCCATGTGAGAGTAGGACATCGCCAGGCTTTAATTTAAAACTTATTGGCTTATAGCCTGTAAGTATGGACGCTCACTTAGTGAGTTGACCACTGCGGAGTGGTAGTTCAGTTGGTTAGAATACCGGCCTGTCACGCCGGGGGTCGCGGGTTCGAGTCCCGTCCACTCCGCCACTTATTTTAGAGAACCTCGCTTTGCGAGGTTTTTCTGAATCTGAAGTTTGATAATGTTTAGACTTCAACACAGTTTTAGGGGTGTAGCTCCAATTGGCAGAGCAGCGGATTCCAAATCCGCGTGTTGGGAGTTCGAATCTCTCCACCCCTGCCATGATTAAGGCTCATATCGATAGATATGGGCCTTTTTTACGTTTTTAAATGGGAGAAAAGAGCAGCGGATTCCCCTACATAAGAGCGCGCGTGTTGGGAGTTCGAATCTCTCCACCCCTGCCATGATTAAGGCTCATATCGATAGATATGGGCTTTTTTTACGTTCTTAAGTAGGAGAAAAGAGCAACGGATTCCCCTTACATAAGAGCGCACGTGTTGGGAGAGTTTACCAAAAAACCGACAAAAAGGCCCCTATGTTTCCATAGGGGCCTTTTGTGTTCTTAGTGTTGGGATTTGCTATAGAAGTTGTTTGAGTACTCTATCTGCTTTTACTCGTGTTATTTTACGTAGTAATTTTTGCACAGGTTCAGGATAATCTTCTATTTTTTCAATATGTTTGTAGCTACCGATACGTTGGGTATCTTTCATAATATTATCAAATTCTTGTTGGAACTGACTTTCAAGGAGTGCTTCAGGATCCCTAACTAACAAGGCATTCTCTAAATCGAGTTTCCATGCTCTTGGGTTTAGGTTGCTGCCTGTGATTAACATATTTTTCTTATCAACCCACATTCCTTTTAGATGATAGCTATTACCTTCATCTTGCCATAAAAGGATATCCAGTTTGCGACTGGCAATATTTGCTTCGTTGGCTTTTAAGAAGCGGCGCAGGTTCATTTCATATAGATACGGAAGTCCGCCTACAGTTTTAAACTCTTCTTCGGGATCAATAAAGAAGTCATTAGCGGTTTTATCGCCGACGATCACGGATACTTTAACGCCGCGTTTTAATGCTTTTTTTAGTTCTCTTGCGACGCTTTTAGGAAAATTAAAATAAGGCGTACAAATCTGGATTTCTTCTTTGGCATCCTGGAGAAGTTGGATAATCGCCATGTTTAATAAGTTTCTTCGCTTTCCAACACCAACGATAGGGGTGATTGCAACGTTACCTTCCTCTATCTTCTCCGGAGTAAACTTGTAATTGGTTACTGCTAAAGTAGCTCTAAGTTGGCGAATAGCACTTTTTAAAGACTTGGTAGAAGGACGGTCGTGAACGGTTAATGAGTTCACTGCTGGGTTGTTAATTAACGCGCTACTAATATAGTCAGCCATCGCATTAGCAATGACGGAGTTGGTGATCTGATGGTATCGATCAAAACGATATCTTTCTTTTTGATGTAGATAGATATTGTTAATACTTGCGCCACTATAAAGAATGGTGTCGTCAAAAATAAAGCCTTTTAGGTGTAGTACACCAAAAACTTCTTTTCCTCTTACAGGAACGCCATATACAGGAACGGTATGGCTGTGTGTTTCAGCCATGCCCGTATACATTGCTGCATTACCATCAGACGATTCCGCACCAATTAAGCCGCGTTGAGCTCTATGCCAATCAACACAAATTTGGACGTCTAAGTCTGGATTAGCTTGTTTTGCTTTATAGATTTCACCAAAAACCTCACGCCCAGCTTCATCGTCCTCGAGATACAAGGCGGCGATGTAAATGCGCTTTTTGGCTGTTTTGATAAGCTCTAGTAGCTGTGCTTTGAACTCTTTTGCTGAATAAAGAGTTTTAAAGTCTTTTGGGTCAACGGGGACGGCTTTCAGTCCATCGATGACATTTTTAGCTAAAACCATTGTGAGTATAAAGTCCTGTAAAGGGCTGATCTAGCCCACCATTTTACCAAACTTGGGGCTTCAGTGCCTATATGAATTGTATAAAAGCGTCACTCTTAGGGCGTTTAATCCCGATATTGCATGGCAATAAGCGATTTTCCGCTCTTAATATAGCGTGAATAAAGCTTACTTAGCGTTGAAGGGAGCGTTTCCGCCTCAACAAATTTAAAACCGTGGTTTTCATAAAGTGGTCGCAGATGTTGATATGAAAAACAATAAACATTGTCATTTAACAGGTGAGTCTGACTGAATTTCAGAAGTTGAGAGGCGATGCCCTGATGACGAACTTCAGGAATAACCATCATTCCAGTAAGTAGTCTCCATTTCTCTATAGGTCTAAAACGAACGACACCCATGATCTGCGAGTTTACCTCCGCCACTAATATGTATTCATTGCCCTTTATCTTGGTTGCAGGGTAGTGAGATTTATAGAGCTTCTTCAATAAAGGAAGCCGAATAGGTTCCAGTTCTTTGATAGTTAAGGTATTCATTAATTAACTGCGGAAATTGTCTTGTTCCAGTATTATAAGGGGAAGTTGTCAATATTACTCTTTGAATCCCCACTTGGGGGCGGACAAATACCATTATGATGCACATTACCTCTCAAGCTGATCTTTCTTCTTATCATACGTTTTCAATTGAAAGCTACTGTGATTATCTAGTTGAAGCACATTCCTTGGAAGATCTTATTGCCATATATACTAACCCCGACTGGGAAGGTGTGCCAAAACTGCCCATTGGTACGGGTAGCAATATGTTATTTACTGAGCACTTTGCTGGGGTTGCGGTGTTAAATCGTTTGCTAGGCAAAACAGTCACAGAAACAGACAATTACTTTTTGTTGGAAGTTTCTGCTGGAGAAGATTGGCCTCAATTAGTTGAGTGGACGATTAAAAATGACATGCCTGGATTGGAAAACTTAGCTTTAATACCAGGGTGTGCAGGAACTGCCCCCATCCAAAATATTGGAGCGTATGGTTTAGAGTTTAAAGATGTGTGTGATTATGTAGAGTATTTGGATTTAGATACATTAACGTTGCAACGATTGTCGTTTGAGTTATGCCAGTTTGGCTATAGAGACTCTATCTTCAAGCACCAATTATCTGGTAAGGCAATAATTACCAAAGTTGGCTTAAAGTTGGATAAGGTTTGGGTAGCAAAAACGGAGTATGGTGCATTACAAAAGTTGATAGTGGGGGATGTTTCTGCACCAAAGGTTTTCGATGCAGTTTGTAAAGTTCGTCGCTCAAAGTTGCCTGATCCTACTGTGCTGGGTAATGCAGGCAGTTTTTTTAAAAACCCTATTATCTCCAATCAACAATTCGCAAAACTTAAGCTGTCCTATCCTAATATGGTGGGTTATCCCGCGGGAGAGCAGATGAAAGTTGCCGCAGGTTGGCTGATTGATAATGCTGGACTAAAGGGATACAGCCAAGGGGGGGCAAGAGTTCATGCGGAGCAAGCCTTGGTCATAGTTAACTTTAATCATGCCACTGCGCAGGATGTATTGGCGGTGGCTTGGCATGTCAGACAGTGTGTTTTGCAGAAATACAACATTGAGTTAGAGCATGAAGTTCGCTTCATAGGCAATAAAGAAGAAACGAATTTAGTCGCCATATACCAAGGTCAACCTAATGAAAGACTTTAGTTTTAATCTAGAATTGATCCAACTGCTTAGTGGTGGCGGTTTTCATTCAGGAGAGCAGTTAGGTGAACATTTTGGTGTCTCTAGAGCCGCAATTGCTCGTCATATCAAATCTATCCAAGAGTTAGGAATTGATATATACAGCGTTAAAGGCAAAGGATATAGACTAGAACAACCGCTGGATTTAATGAATCAACAACTCCTCCGAGATCAACTCTGCACCCCTATTGAGGTGATACCTGTTATTGATTCCACCAATCAACACATGTTGAATCAAAAGGAGTTACCCTCTGGTAGCGTCTGTGTAGCGGAATACCAAACTCAAGGACGTGGACGCAGAGGGCGTGAATGGGTATCTCCGTTTGGCACTAACATTTATTACTCTATGTATTGGCGTTTAGAGGCAGGCCTACCAGCGGCTATGGGCATTAGTTTGGTTATAGGTTTAGCCTTGGTTGATGCTTTGGAGCAACTTGGTGTCCAAGGTTTGAAATTGAAGTGGCCCAATGATGTTTATCACAATAATAAAAAACTAGCGGGAATTTTGGTTGAGCTTTCTGGGCAAGCCGGTGATGCCGCTAATTTAGTGATTGGTATTGGTCTAAACGTATCAATGCCTGAACAAGTGCAAGGGATAAACCAACCTTGGACAAGTTTAAAAGAGATTTCTGATAAAAAGCATCAAAGAAATGACATTGTGGTTGTGATGACAAACGCTTTGCAAAGCGCAATCTCTCTCTATGAGCAGGAGGGATTACAACCCTTCTTAGCACAATGGAACCAATACGATAACTTCATCGATCAACCCATCAAACTGATTATGGGACACAAGGAAGTCGTAGGGGTGTGTAAAGGCATTAATCAACAAGGTGCCTTGCTGTTAGACACCGGTAATGAGATTGAAGCTTTTATCGGAGGGGAAATATCTGTTAGATCAGCGTCTTAAAAGAATCTTATTGACTTTGTGATCCCTAGCTTTCTTTAAAATTAAGTTTGCTCTTGCTTTGGTTGGCAATATGTTGGCACGTAAATTCTCACCATTGATGTCACACCATATAGAGCGCGCCTTAGCGATAGCTTCTTCTTGGGTTAACTTAGTGTAGTGGCTAAAGTAAGAGTTTGGTTTTTTGAATGCGCCGTCACGAAATTTTAAGAAGCGGTTTATATACCATTGCTCTATTAAAGAACTATCAGCATCAACATAAATGGAGAAATCTAAAAAGTCAGAGACAAACACACGATGCGACTGGTCTGGATAATCCATACCGGACTGTAAAACATTCAATCCTTCTAAGATCAATATATCGGGTCTATCTACAATTTCCACATCGTCAGTAATATTATAGGTGAGGTGAGAATAAACGGGTGCGGTTACTTTTTCTTTGCCTGCTTTAACATCAGAAACAAAATCAATCAGCTTCTGAATGTTATACGACTCAGGAAAGCCTTTGCGGTGCATAATCCCTTTACTTTGTAGTACTTCATTAGGATAAAGGAACCCATCGGTGGTGATTAAAGCCACTTTCGGATGATCCCCCCAACGAGACAATAAGGCTTGCATAACTCGTGCGGTAGTACTCTTTCCTACGGCAACGCTGCCAGCGATACCCACAATAAAAGGACTATGCTCTCCTTCTTTATGTAGGAAAGTATCAAGCACTCGCTGTCGTTGCTGTTGTGAACCAGCATGTAAATTAATCAACCGAGAAAGGGGAAGGTAAATTTCCTCTACTTCTTTAGTATCAAGATCTTCGTTGATACCTTGAAGTTCTTCAATGTCAGAGTCATTTAACACCATAGGTACAGAAGCTTTTAGCTTTGACCATTGCTGTCGATTGAATGTCATATGTGGAGTCATTTGGGCCCTTCCTTTTATGCTCAGCATCAACATACATGAAGAGACAAATATTTCAATTGTGAGAGAGAAAAGGAAGGCTAATTTCACGTAAACATGCTGAAAAATTAGTCTTAGCTCAATGTAAACGTAAAAAGTGCTACATTTTTGCAATTTCTTATTGCAAGCGGAGAAATCATCCAATAAAATGCGCCCCACTTATGTGCCGACTTAGCTCAGTAGGTAGAGCAACTGACTTGTAATCAGTAGGTCACCAGTTCGATTCCGGTAGTCGGCACCACTTTCTTTATGAAAGCAAAATTTGGAGGGGTTCCCGAGTGGCCAAAGGGATCAGACTGTAAATCTGACGGCTCTGCCTTCGATGGTTCGAATCCATCTCCCTCCACCATTTTCTTAAGGAAATAGCTCACAGAGTTACGTGTTGCGGGCATCGTATAATGGCTATTACCTCAGCCTTCCAAGCTGATGATGCGGGTTCGATTCCCGCTGCCCGCTCCAACCTATTCGTGTGCTGATATAGCTCAGTTGGTAGAGCGCACCCTTGGTAAGGGTGAGGTCGGCGGTTCAAATCCGCCTATCAGCACCAGCTCTCAAGCAATTATCTCCTTTTGATATATACTTTACATCCAATTTATTGGTTGCGTGGTCTACAAAGCCACTTTATAAACCGTACCTAGAGGAACACGCTCGTGTCTAAAGAAAAATTTGAACGTACGAAACCGCACGTAAACGTTGGTACTATCGGCCACGTTGACCACGGTAAAACAACTCTAACTGCTGCTATCTGTACTACTTTGTCAAAAGTATACGGTGGTGAAGCTAAAGATTTCGCATCTATCGATAACGCTCCTGAAGAGCGTGAGCGCGGTATCACAATCGCTACTTCTCACGTAGAGTACGATACTCCTGAACGTCACTACGCACACGTAGACTGTCCTGGACACGCCGATTATGTTAAAAACATGATCACTGGTGCTGCTCAAATGGACGGCGGTATCCTAGTTGTTGCTGCGACAGATGGCCCTATGCCTCAAACTCGTGAGCACATCCTACTTGGTCGTCAGGTTGGTATCCCATTCATCATCGTATTCATGAACAAATGTGACATGGTTGATGACGAAGAACTACTTGAACTAGTAGAAATGGAAGTTCGTGAACTTCTTTCTGAATACGACTACCCAGGTGATGATCTACCTGTAATTCAAGGTTCTGCACTTGGCGCTCTAAACGGCGAAAAAGAGTGGGAAGACAAGATTGTTGAGCTTGCAGAAGCACTAGATTCTTACATTCCACTTCCAGAGCGTGCTGTTGACCAACCGTTCCTACTTCCTATTGAAGATGTATTCTCAATTCAAGGTCGTGGTACAGTTGTTACTGGTCGTATCGAACGCGGTATCCTACGTGTAGGTGACGAAGTAGAAATCGTTGGTATCAAAGAAACAACTCTTACTACTTGTACTGGTGTTGAAATGTTCCGCAAACTGCTTGACGAAGGTCGTGCAGGTGAGAACGTTGGTGCACTTCTACGTGGTACTAAGCGTGATGACGTTGAACGTGGCCAAGTACTTGCTGCTAAAGGTTCAATCAACCCACACACTAAATTTGAGTCAGAAGTGTACGTTCTTTCAAAAGACGAAGGCGGCCGCCACACTCCTTTCTTCAAAGGTTACCGTCCACAGTTCTACTTCCGTACAACTGACGTAACAGGCGACATCACTCTACCTGAAGGTGTTGAGATGGTAATGCCAGGTGACAACGTTCAAATGACTGTTGAGCTAATCGCTCCAATCGCAATGGACGAAGGTCTACGCTTCGCAATCCGTGAAGGTGGCCGTACTGTTGGTGCTGGTGTTGTTGCTAAGATTTTCGATTAATAATTGACGAAATCTAAACAAAAGGGCATCATTTGATGCCCTTTTTCTGCGCTACAGTTTATGATGGGAAGGCAAATTCGTCTTTTTATCACGAATAAGCGAAGAATATTGAGAATTTTCCTTTCTATTGTGGGTTTTATAGCCTGTATTAGAAAGAAAGTTCACAAAGAGTGTGTTGTTTTCAACACAAATGAATATGCCCTGCAACAGCGGGGTTATTGTCGTCTATAGTAAGACTTGTCACAGGTTAGTTTTATGAAAGCAAATGCAGAAACTCCTGATAGCTCAAGTGCAGCAGACATCTTCAAGTGGATTGTCGTTTTTGTTCTGCTAGCCGCTGCTGTTGTAGGTAATCATCTTTATGGTGAAATGTCTGTAGTGATTCGCGCTGCGAGTGTTGTTGCCTTAATTGCAATTGCTCTAGGTGTGGCCGCTACGACTACAAAAGGTAAAGCTACGATCGTATTTGCACGCGAATCTCGCATGGAGATCCGCAAGGTTGTTTGGCCTACTCGCCAAGAAACTATGCAAACGACGTTGATCGTATTGGCTGTAAGTATTGTTATGGCTCTAGCGCTTTGGGGTATAGACGGAATAATGGTTCGTCTTGTATCTCTAGCGACTGGGGTGTGAGGGTTTAGTTCATGAGTGAAGCACCAAAGAAACGTTGGTATGTGGTTCAGGCTTTTTCTGGTTTTGAAGGTCGTGTAGCTACTTCTCTTCGCGAATATATCAGAATGCATGATATGGAAGAATTTTTTGGCGAAGTATTAGTTCCAACTGAAGAAGTTGTTGAAATGCGTGCTGGCCAGCGTCGCAAGAGCGAGCGTAAATTCTTCCCTGGCTATGTGCTTGTTCAAATGATTATGAACGATGAGTCATGGCACTTAGTGCGTAGTATTCCTCGTGTTATGGGCTTTATTGGTGGCACTTCAGATAAACCTGCACCAATCACAGACAAAGAAGCTGACGCTATCTTAAATCGTCTTGAGAAGGCAAGTGAAGCACCTCGTCCTCGTACAATGTACGAAGCGGGTGAGATTGTTCGTGTTAACGACGGTCCTTTTGCTGACTTCAACGGTACTGTTGAAGAAGTTGATTACGAGAAGAGTCGTCTTAAAGTGTCCGTATCGATCTTCGGTCGTGCAACACCAGTAGAACTCGAATTCGGTCAAGTTGAAAAAGTTGACTAAAAAATAGGCTTTAGGGCTTGTTTGAGGCGTGAATTGTATCTATAATTCGCGCCTCTTTACTTCTATTGTGAAGTGAAGCGTTTTTAAAACAACGGGGAGCTGGCCGTAAGGCAGCGTTACTACCCAAAATTAGGAAATATCATGGCTAAGAAAGTTGAAGCTTATATCAAACTGCAAGTTGCAGCAGGTATGGCAAACCCGTCGCCACCGGTTGGTCCTGCTCTAGGTCAACACGGTGTGAACATCATGGAATTCTGTAAAGCGTTTAACGCAAAAACAGGTGATGTTGAGAAAGGTCTACCAATCCCAGTTGTTATCTCTGTATACAACGACCGTTCTTTCACGTTCGAAACTAAGACTCCACCTGCAGCAGTTCTACTGCTTAAAGCAGCTGGCATTAAGTCTGGTTCTGGTCGTCCGAACACTGAGAAAGTTGGTACTGTAACTGACGCTCAAGTTCAAGAGATCGCAGAAACTAAAGCTGCAGATATGACTGGCGCTGACATCGAAGCGATGAAGCGTTCTATCGCGGGTACTGCTCGTTCAATGGGCCTAGTGGTAGAGGGTTAAGACAATGGCAAAACTTACTAAGCGTATGCGCGTTATTCGCGAAAAAGTTGACGTTACTAAAGAGTACGAAATCAACGAAGCAGTTGCTCTTCTTAAAGAACTAGCAACCGCTAACTTCAATGAAAGTGTTGACGTTGCTGTTAACCTTGGCATTGACGCTCGTAAATCAGATCAAAACGTACGTGGTGCAACTGTACTACCTCACGGTACTGGTCGTGAAATTCGCGTAGCTGTATTCACCCAAGGTGCAAATGCAGAAGCTGCGAAAGAAGCTGGTGCTGACATCGTTGGTATGGAAGACCTAGCTGAGCAAGTTAAAAAGGGTGTGATGGACTTTGACGTAGTTGTTGCTTCTCCAGATGCAATGCGCGTTGTTGGTCAACTAGGTACTATCCTAGGTCCACGTGGCCTTATGCCAAACCCTAAAGTCGGTACTGTAACTCCTAACGTTGCTCAAGCGGTTAAGAACGCTAAAGCAGGTCAGGTTCGTTACCGTAACGACAAAAACGGCATCATCCACACTACTATTGGTAAAGCATCTTTTGAAGTTTCACAAATTCAAGAGAACTTAGAAGCACTACTTGTTGCTCTTAAGAAAGCGAAACCATCTTCAGCGAAAGGTACTTTCCTGAATAAAGTAAGCATCTCTACTACAATGGGTGCTGGTGTTGCTGTTGATCAGGCTAGCCTGAACACTCAAGCAAGCTAATCTTGCTTTGGCGTGAAATTAGTGTATAATTTCGCGCCTAATATTTGTGGTTGGGGCTGACTCAGACATCTCGATGTAAGAGTGAGTCTCCGTCCAAGACCGTAGGCGTTACAAGCTATTTTTGCGATGTAACTTAATAGTAAAACCTACGTAGATGGTGCCCGAACTGATAGAAAGCCGAACTTGTAAAAGATTGCCTTTCTTCTGGGACTGCACCGTTTTTGCTCTCACCAATTATGGTGAGTGGTGTAACGACAACCAGGAGTAAATCCAAAATGGCTTTAAACCTTCAAGACAAAAAAGCAATTGTTGCTGAAGTCAACGAAGCTGCCAGTGGTGCACTTTCTGCAGTTGTAGCTGATTCTCGTGGCGTTCAAGTTGGCGCAATGACTTCTCTACGTAAACAAGCTCGCGAAGCGGGTGTTTACATGAGAGTTGTGCGTAACACACTAGCACGCCGTGCAATGCAAGGTACTGACTACGAGTGTCTTACTGACACTTTCACTGGTCCTACTCTAATTGCATTCTCTAACGAGCACCCAGGTGCTGCAGCGCGTCTTTTTAAAGACTTCGCTAAAGAGAACAAAGATTTCGAGATCAAAGCTGCTGCATTTGAAGGCGCGGTTACTGACGCAGATCTACTAGCGACACTACCAACTTACGACGAAGCTATCGCACGCCTAATGATGTGCATGAAAGAAGCTTCAGCAGGCAAGCTGGTACGTACTATCGCTGCACTACGCGATCAAAAAGAAGAAGCAGCGGCTTAAGCCTTGCTTTTTACTGGTTGCAAAATAAACTTATTGTTGACTTAAAAGAGAATTGTTATGTCTATTACTAACGAGCAAATCCTAGACGCAGTTGCAGAAATGTCTGTAATGCAAGTTGTTGAGCTTATCGAAGCTATGGAAGAGAAATTCGGCGTATCTGCAGCTGCTGCTGTAGTTGCTGGTGGCGCAGCTGGCGGTGACGCTGCTGAAGAACAAACTGAATTCGACGTAATCCTAACTGCAGTTGGCGGAAACAAAGTTTCTGTAATCAAAGCAGTACGTGGCGCTACAGGTCTTGGCCTGAAAGAAGCTAAAGGTCTAGTTGACGGTGCACCTGCACCGCTTAAAGAAGCTGTTTCTAAAGAAGAAGCAGAAGCTCTTAAAGCTACTCTAGAAGAAGCTGGTGCTTCTGTTGAAGTTAAGTAATTATTACTTAATTTCTTAGCCGAATGGCTAATGGCTGGTGGTTTATTAACCACCGGCCTTTTTGCGCTGTAGGGTACAGGTGTTTTTTCACTGTTTAGTCACCTTTTACCCAAGCAAAACCACACTCCAAACACCTTGGAGTGTTATTACTGAAAACAGTTGTTAGTCTCTGTCTTTTGTTTTGTGCAAACAATCGACAGTTGGGTCACTTATCAGCGAGCTGAGGAACCCCATGGTTTACTCTTATACCGAGAAAAAGCGCATCCGTAAGGATTTTGGTACTCGTCCACAAGTTTTGGACGTTCCATACCTGCTATCGATCCAGCTTGATTCTTTCGATAAATTCATCGAACAGGATCCTGAAGGAGAACACGGTCTAGAAGCTGCTTTTCGTTCTGTTTTTCCAATTCAGAGCTACAACGGCAATTCTGAGCTGCAATACGTTAGCTACCGTCTTGGTGAGCCTGTATTTGATGTTAAAGAATGTCAAATCCGAGGTATCACTTATTCAAAACCGCTGCGCGTTAAGCTGCGTCTAGTTGTATTCGACAAAGACGCACCAGCTGGTACTGTAAAAGACATTAAAGAACAAGAAGTCTACATGGGTGAAATTCCACTCATGACGGACAATGGTACCTTCGTGATTAATGGTACCGAGAGGGTTATCGTATCCCAGTTACACAGAAGCCCGGGTGTATTCTTCGACAGCGATAAGGGTAAGACTCACTCTTCTGGTAAAGTTTTATATAACGCACGCGTTATTCCTTACCGTGGCTCATGGTTAGACTTTGAGTTCGATCCTAAGGATAGCCTGTTTGTTCGTATCGACCGTCGTCGTAAACTTCCAGCGTCTATTATCCTACGTGCATTGGGTAAAACGACAGAAGAGATCCTAGATCTGTTCTTCGAAAAAGTACGCTTTGAAGTTCAAAACCAAACTCTAATGATGGAGTTGGTTCCAGAACGTCTACGTGGCGAGACTGCTTCTTTTGATATTGAAGCAAATGGTACTACTTACGTTGAAGCTGGCCGTCGTGTGACTGCTCGCCATATCCGCAATCTTGAAAAAGATGGCGTTGAGTTCATCGAAGTACCTGTCGATTACATCGTTGGTAAAGTTGCGTCTAAAGACTATATCGATGAAAGTACTGGCGAAATCGTTGTTGCGGCTAACCAAGAGTTCAGCCTAGAAAGCCTAGCTAACCTTGCGCAAGCAGGTCACTCTAAGCTAGAAGTATTGTTCACGAATGACCTAGATCATGGTCCATTCATGTCTGATACGCTTCGTGGTGACAGCACTACAGACCGTCTATCTGCATTGGTAGAAATCTACCGCATGATGCGTCCTGGCGAGCCACCAACGAAAGATGCGGCTGAATCTTTATTCCAAAGCCTGTTCTTCTCTGAAGAGCGCTACGATCTATCTACTGTAGGTCGTATGAAGTTTAACAGCTCAATCTTGCGTGAAGACGCAGGCGAGCAAGGCATCCTAGACGAAACTGATATCATCGAAGTGATGAAGAAGCTTATCTCTATCCGTAATGGTAAAGGTGAAGTGGATGATATCGATCACCTTGGTAACCGTCGTATTCGCTCTGTAGGCGAAATGGCTGAAAACCAATTCCGTGTAGGTCTAGTTCGTGTTGAACGTGCTGTTAAAGAGCGTTTGAGCCTTGGTGATCTTGACGCCATCATGCCTCAAGATTTGATCAACGCTAAGCCAATTTCTGCGGCAGTGAAAGAGTTCTTTGGCTCTTCTCAGTTGTCTCAGTTTATGGATCAGAACAACCCGCTTTCAGAAGTTACTCACAAACGTCGTATCTCAGCGTTAGGTCCTGGTGGTCTAACTCGTGAGCGTGCTGGCTTTGAGGTTCGTGACGTTCACGTTACGCACTACGGTCGTCTATGTCCGATCGAAACTCCTGAAGGTCCAAACATCGGTCTAATTAACTCACTGTCTGCTTATGCACGCTGTAACGATTTTGGTTTCCTAGAAACGCCTTATCGTCGTGTTGTTGACGGTGTAGTAACAGAAGAAGTTGATTACTTATCTGCAATCGAAGAAGGTCAATACGTTATCGCTCAGGCGAACACCATATTGACTGAAAGCAACACATTTAGTGAAGAACTGATCACCGCTCGTTTGAAAGGTGAATCTGGTCTACACCCACGTGAAAACGTGAGCTATATGGATGTTGCAACGAACCAGGTAGTATCTATCGCTGCATCTTTGATCCCATTCCTAGAGCACGATGATGCAAACCGTGCATTGATGGGTGCGAACATGCAACGTCAGGCAGTTCCTACACTTAAGGCTGATAAGCCTCTAGTAGGTACTGGTGTTGAGCGCAACATTGCGGTTGACTCTGGTGTTACTGCGGTAGCGAAACGTGGCGGTATGGTTCAGTCTGTAGACGCTTCTCGCATCGTAATTAAGGTTAATGAAGACGAATTGGTACCAGGCGAAGCCGGTATCGATATCTATAACCTAACTAAATACACGCGTTCTAACCAGAACACTTGTATTAACCAACGTCCTACCGTGCTACCTGGTGAACCAGTATCACGCGGAGACGTGCTAGCAGATGGTCCTTCAACTGACCTTGGCGAATTGGCTCTTGGCCAAAACATGCGTATCGCATTCATGCCTTGGAATGGTTATAACTTTGAGGATTCAATCCTAGTTTCTGAGCGTGTAGTACAAGAAGATCGCTTTACTACTATCCACATTCAAGAACTATCTTGTGTGGCGCGTGATACTAAGCTTGGTTCTGAAGAAATCACTGCTGATATTCCAAACGTAGGTGAAGCCGCTCTATCTAAATTGGATGAGTCAGGTATCGTTTACATTGGTGCTGAAGTTAAGGGTGGTGACATCCTAGTTGGTAAAGTAACCCCTAAAGGTGAAACACAACTGACTCCTGAAGAGAAACTGCTACGAGCAATCTTTGGTGAAAAAGCATCTGATGTTAAAGATACGTCACTACGTGTACCAAACTCTGTTTCAGGTACTATCATTGACGTTCAAGTCTTTACTCGCGATGGCGTTGAAAAAGACAAACGTGCTCTAGAAATTGAGCAAATGCAGCTTAAAGAAGCGAAGAAAGACCTTACTGAAGAATTCCAGATTCTTGAGGGTGGCCTTCTAAACCGTGTTCGTGCTGTATTGATTTCTGGTGGTTACTCAGAAGCGAAACTGGATACAATTAACCGTAAACAGTGGTTAGAGCAAACTCTTGAAGATGACGCACTGCAATCTCAACTTGAGCAACTTGCAGAGCAATACGACGAACTAAAAGCTGACTTTGATAAGAAGTTTGAAACTAAGCGTCGTAAGATCACTCAAGGTGATGACCTAGCCCCTGGCGTACTAAAAATCGTTAAGGTTTACTTAGCGGTTCGTCGTCGTATCCAGCCTGGTGATAAAATGGCGGGTCGTCATGGTAACAAGGGTGTAATCTCTAAGATCAACCCTGTTGAAGACATGCCTTACGATGAGAAAGGTCAACCTGTCGATATCGTTCTGAACCCACTGGGTGTACCATCACGTATGAACATCGGCCAGATCCTTGAAGTTCACTTGGGTCTAGCGGCTAAAGGTATCGGTGACAAGATCAACCAAATGGTTAAAGAGCAACAGGAACTGGCTAAGTTCCGTGAGTTCTTACAGAAGGTTTATGATCTTGGTGATACTCGTCAAGACGTTGACATTGCTGAACTATCGGACGATCAAGTTCGTACGCTAGTTAAGAACCTACGTGGCGGTCTACCAATCGCGACTCCAGTATTTGACGGTGCTTCTGAGAAGAACATCAAGAAACTACTGAAACTAGGTGATTTACCTGAATCAGGTCAGCTTAAATTGTTTGACGGCCGTACTGGTGATTCGTTTGAGCGTCCTGTAACAGTAGGTTACATGTACATGCTGAAACTGAACCACTTGGTTGATGACAAGATGCACGCACGTTCAACCGGTTCTTACAGCCTAGTAACTCAGCAACCACTTGGTGGTAAAGCTCAGTTCGGTGGTCAGCGTTTCGGTGAGATGGAAGTATGGGCACTAGAAGCATACGGTGCTGCTTACACTCTACAAGAAATGTTAACCGTTAAGTCGGATGACGTGAATGGCCGTACTAAGATGTATAAGAACATCGTAGATGGCAACCACTCGATGGAACCAGGCATGCCGGAATCCTTCAACGTATTGTTGAAAGAAATTCGCTCGCTAGGTATTAACATCGAGCTAGAAGACGAAGAGTAATCCTTTTTAAAAAGTGATTACTTGGTAAGAGGGCGCTCCTCGAGCGCCTTTTAACTCCTTGCAGGAGCTGACAGTGAAAGATTTACTAAACTTTCTTAAAGCACAACACAAGACTGAAGAATTTGATGCTATCAAAATCGGTCTTTCTTCACCGGACATGATTCGTTCATGGTCTTTTGGTGAAGTGAAAAAGCCAGAGACGATCAACTATCGTACGTTCAAGCCTGAACGTGATGGTTTGTTCTGTGCGCGTATTTTTGGCCCAGTCAAAGATTACGAATGTCTATGTGGCAAATACAAGCGTCTGAAGCACCGCGGTGTTATCTGTGAGAAGTGTGGCGTTGAAGTTACACAAACTAAAGTTCGTCGTGACCGTATGGGCCACATCGAGCTAGCGTCGCCTGTAGCACATATTTGGTTCCTAAAATCACTACCGTCTCGCATCGGTCTACTAATGGATATCCCATTACGTGATATCGAACGTGTTCTTTACTTCGAAATGTACGTAGTAACAGAACCGGGTATGACTGATCTAGAAAAAGGACAGATGCTTACTGAAGAAGAGTATCTGGACAAACTAGAAGAGTGGGGTGACGAGTTCACAGCTAAGATGGGTGCAGAAGCAATCAAAGATCTGCTTTCTACCATGGATCTTGTGCAAGAAGCTGAACTAATGCGTGAAGAGCTAGGAACAACTAACTCTGAAACTAAGCGCAAAAAAGTAACTAAGCGTTTGAAGCTAGTTGAATCATTCGTATCTTCGGGTAACAACCCTGAGTGGATGATCTTGACAGTACTTCCAGTACTGCCACCAGATCTACGTCCTCTAGTTCCACTAGATGGCGGTCGTTTTGCGACTTCTGATCTGAACGACCTATACCGCCGTGTTATCAACCGTAACAACCGTTTGAAGCGTCTACTAGAGCTATCAGCTCCGGACATCATCGTACGAAATGAAAAACGTATGCTGCAAGAGTCTGTTGATGCGCTTCTTGATAACGGTCGTCGCGGTCGTGCTATCACAGGTTCTAACAAACGTCCTCTGAAATCTCTTGCTGATATGATCAAGGGTAAACAAGGTCGTTTCCGTCAGAACTTACTTGGTAAGCGTGTAGACTACTCTGGCCGTTCTGTAATTACAGTAGGTCCATACCTTCGTCTACATCAGTGTGGTCTTCCTAAGAAGATGGCACTTGAGCTATTTAAACCATTCATCTACAGCAAGCTTGAGCTTCGTGGTCTAGCGACAACGATCAAAGCGGCTAAGAAAATGGTAGAGCGTGAAGAAGCTGTCGTTTGGGATATCCTAGACGAAGTTATTCGCGAACACCCAGTACTATTGAACCGTGCACCGACACTTCACCGTCTAGGTATCCAAGCGTTCGAACCAGTATTGATCGAAGGTAAAGCAATGCAGTTGCACCCACTTGTGTGTGCTGCGTATAACGCCGACTTCGATGGTGACCAGATGGCGGTACACGTACCTCTAACTCTGGAAGCTCAACTTGAAGCACGTACACTGATGATGTCGACGAATAACATTCTGTCGCCAGCGTCAGGTGATCCTATCATCGTACCTTCTCAGGACGTTGTATTGGGTCTTTACTACATGACTCGTGAAAAAGTAAACGTGAAAGGTGAAGGCATGTACCTTGCCGGCCCAGAAGAGGCTGAAAAGGCATACCGCACTAAGAGCGCTGAACTGCACGCGCGTGTAAAAGTTCGTCTTACTGAAACCATCAAAGATGATGACGGTAATCTGACTACTGAAACTAAGCTTTTTGATACGACTGTTGGTCGTGCAATGTTATGGCAGATCGTTCCAGCGGGCCTACCGTTTGAACTAGTAAACCAAAAGCTTGGTAAGAAACAGATTTCTAAACTTCTTGATGAGGCTTACCGTAACCTTGGCTTAAAAGACACTGTAGTGTTCGCTGACCAAATCATGTACACAGGTTTTGCATACGCTGCACTATCTGGCGTATCTGTTGGTATCGACGATATGGTTGTACCACAAGCTAAATACGATGAGATTGAATCAGCTGAAGAAGAAGTACGCGAAATCCAAGAGCAATACCAATCTGGTTTGGTAACAGCGGGTGAGCGCTACAACAAAGTTATCGATATTTGGGCATCGACCAATGACCGCGTTGCGAAAGCAATGATGGATAACCTATCTTCTGAAACTGTAGTTAACCGTGATGGTGAAGAAGAACAACAAGAATCGTTTAACAGCATCTACATGATGGCTGACTCCGGTGCTCGTGGTTCTGCAGCGCAGATTCGTCAGCTTGCTGGTATGCGTGGTCTGATGGCTCGTCCAGATGGTTCAATCATCGAGACGCCAATCACAGCGAACTTTAAAGAAGGTCTAAACGTACTTCAGTACTTTATCTCAACGCACGGTGCTCGTAAGGGTCTTGCGGATACAGCACTGAAAACAGCGAACTCCGGTTATCTAACGCGTCGTCTAGTAGACGTTGCACAGGATGTGGTAGTTCACGAACATGACTGTGGTACTCATGAAGGCGTTGAAATGATGCCTCATATCGAAGGTGGTGACGTTAAAGTGCCACTTTCTGAGTTAGCTCTAGGTCGTGTTGTCGCTGATGACGTTCTTAAGCCTGGTACTGAAGAAGTTCTGATCCCACGTAATACTCTGATTGATGAGAAGTGGTGTCAAATCATGGACGAAAACTCTGTAGACCGCATGAAAGTGCGCTCAGTAGTTACCTGTGATGCTGACTTCGGTTGTTGTGCATTGTGTTACGGTCGTGACCTAGCACGTGGTCACCTAGTGAACCAAGGTGAAGCAGTTGGTGTTATCGCTGCTCAGTCTATCGGTGAACCGGGTACACAGCTTACCATGCGTACGTTCCACATCGGTGGTGCTGCATCGACAGCGGCTGCTGAGAACAGCGTTCAAACTAAGAACGAAGGTACACCGTTCCTTCACAACGTTAAATTCGTTGTGAACAAAGACGGCAAGCTAGTTGTGACTTCTCGTGCATCTGAACTAACCATCGTTGATGCGTTAGGTCGTACGAAAGAGAAACACAAACTGCCTTACGGTACAGTTCTTAACATCAAAGAAAGCGATATCGAATCTACTTCGTTGCAGTCTGGATATGTTGTTGCAAACTGGGAAGCGCATACACTGCCAATCATCACTGAAGTGGCAGGTCGCATCCAGTACGTTGACATGATTGATGGCGTAACGGTTGCTCGCCACACGGATGACCTAACGGGTCTATCTTCAAGCGAAGTCACTGATGCTGCTGCACGTCCTGCCGCAGGTAAAGACATGCGTCCAGCCATCAAACTTGTTGATGAAAAAGGTAATGATGTAATGATCCCTGGCACTGATATGCCAGCTCAATACTTCCTACCTGGTAAAGCAATTGTCAACATTGAAGATGGTGCGGAAGTGGGTGTGGGTGACACACTAGCACGTATCCCTCAGAAATCTGGCGGTAACAAAGATATCACTGGTGGTCTACCACGCGTAGCCGACCTATTTGAAGCACGTAAGCCGAAAGAGCCTGCGATTCTTGCTGAGCACACTGGTAGTGTGTCATTTGGTAAAGAAACGAAAGGTAAACGTCGCCTAGTAATCACTCGCGAAGGTGGAGAAACCTACGAAGAGATGATTCCTAAGCATCGTCAGCTTAACGTATTCGAAGGTGAGAAGGTTGAACGTGGTGATGTAATCGCCGACGGTCCTGAGACTCCACATGACATCCTACGTTTACGTGGTATTCATGCTATGACTCAGTACATCGCTAACGAAGTACAAGAAGTTTACCGACTACAAGGCGTTAAGATTAACGATAAGCACATTGAGACTATCGTTCGTCAAATGCTACGTAAGTGTACTATCACTAAAGCGGGTGACTCTGACTTCCTACCTGGCGAGCAGGTTGAATACTCACAAGTTAAGATTGCTAACCGTGCACTAGAAGCAGAAGGTAAAGAGCCAGCAGGCTTTGAACGTGAACTACTAGGTATCACGAAAGCATCTCTAGCTACTGAGTCGTTCATTTCTGCGGCATCGTTCCAGGAGACAACTCGCGTACTTACAGAAGCTGCAGTTTCTGGTAAGCGTGATGAGCTTCGTGGTCTGAAAGAAAACGTAATCGTGGGTCGTTTGATCCCAGCGGGTACGGGTTTCGCTTACCACCAAAATCGTCAAGCTAGCCGTGAAGAGCAACAAGGTCCATCTGCTGAACAAGCAACGGATAACTTGGCTGCACTACTGAACGCAGGTTTCTCTGACGAGTAATCGAGCTTTCTAGCTGATAGCAAAAAGGCACCTCAGGGTGCCTTTTTTAATGGGTGCAATTTAAGTAATTAATAATTAACAGACCATTCTAGCTTGTTAAAACACTTGATAATGGCGTAGCAACTTTTTAAATGTAGAACAACTACTTATCAAAAATAGCGCTTGTTCTCAGTGTTTTCCTGCGCTATTTCTGACCACTTAATTACTGTGATGGTATGACGGATAGGTTATCTTTATGGTATTAGAGACAAGTAAACCTAGGAGGCATCATTGAGCTTCCTAGGAATAACATTAATTAGTGCGGCGAGTTAGGCACCGGGAGGCATGGCTAAACTATCAGCAATAAGCTGAATTAACCTATCTTCCACTTCAAACCTAAGTTCGAGCACTTCGCCAACTTTAGACATGTCGCTCTCATAATCTTCAAGATCGTCATTCACTCCAATTTCTGCATATTTATCAGTAAAACTGAGCAGAGGCTCGGTAGTGAGAACAATTTTCGCGTATGTTTGGCTGATTTCATCAGTGGATTGAAACCCTGTAGCGCTCCATTTGTCCATCACCATGTCATAGATTTTAAAGTGCCCTTCAGAGATATAATCAACAAGTTGTTGAGAGAAGTGTTGAAGTTCTTCTTTAGAAGGTAACATGGCAACATTCGACGATGTTGATGATGGCTGTAAAGCGGCCAGTTTTACATACCCAACCAACAATGCTTGGCGGGTTTCTAGCCAATGGTCAATGACTTCACTAGAGCCACCCCATTCTTCTTGTACTTGTCTGAATTTGTTTAGCATGACCATGTCCTCATGATCTCTTTACCGGTCGGGTAAAGCTCTCGAACATAACGAGAGAGTTCCATATTAATAGAGAGATAGTGCTTTATCCCAATAGCGTAAAATCAATTATTCCTTGCCACTGGTATAGATTTAGATTGCCAGTAAAATGATAGAACTGCAAGCAAAGAGATAAAGAGATGTTAAAAAAAAGTAAACATCAAAGTGCGGCATATTGGCTGGTGGTTAACGGCAGCGATGTGTGGCTACGCGATGGTCAGTTGCCTTTGGGTGATGGTAATGAGCTTGGTGACGCGGTAGTTAAGGCGATAGATATCGGCTGTTACAAAGACCATCCGGTATACTGGTTGAATGACAATGACGTAGAATCTGCATTGCCGATGGTATCACTACGTGAATTACTGCATTTGCCAGAAGCGTTATTTTTACTCGTAAGCAAAGCGGTGCAATATGGTCATATGACGCAAACCATGCGCTTTTGTGGCCAATGCGGTGGTCGAAATCGGTTTAACCATAATCAGTTGGCAATGCAGTGCCAGCAATGTCGCACGTTACACTATCCTCGTATCTTTCCTTGTGTCATTGTTGCCGTGCGTAAAGATAAACAAATTTTATTGGCGCAGCACCCAAGACACAAAGGCAATATGTATACAGTCATTGCCGGTTTTCTTGAGGTAGGAGAGACCTTAGAGCAGTGCGTCGCGCGCGAAGTAAAAGAAGAAACGGGTATTGATGTACAAAATATTCGTTATTTCAGTAGTCAGCCATGGGCGTTTCCGAGCAGTATGATGATGGGTTTTCTCGCCGATTATCAAGCAGGAGACGTGAAGCCCGATTATAAAGAATTGAGCGATGCCAAATGGTTTGATTACGATGAGTTACCTGAAGTGGCTCCAGATGGCACTATCGCTAAAGCGTTAATTAACTCAACAGTTGATCTGATCAAATCGCTATAGAGGTTCTGTGCACTAGGCGTAATACATTAAATCGTGGTTTTAAGTGCGCATAATATGATCAAACGCGCAATCCTTAAATATTGCCAATAAGTGAAAAGTGTTAATATAACGCATCTATAGTAAGGGACTAAGATCTAAAAAATGACTGAATTAAAAAATGATTGTTACTTGCGCGCTTTGTTAAAGCAACCGGTGGATTACACACCAGTATGGATGATGCGCCAAGCGGGGCGTTACCTGCCGGAATACCGAGCAACCCGGTCAGTTGCTGGTGACTTTATGTCCCTATGTAAAAATGCAGAGCTAGCTTCAGAAGTCACCTTACAGCCGTTGCGTCGCTTTCCTTTAGATGCAGCTATTCTGTTTTCTGACATTCTCACTATTCCTGATGCAATGGGGTTGGGTTTGTACTTTGAAACGGGTGAAGGGCCTAAATTTGAGCGTCCGATTACCTGTAAAGCTGATGTCGCTAAGATAGGTCTGCCTGATCCTGAAGGTGAACTGCAATACGTTATGAATGCGGTGCGTCAGATTCGTAAGGACTTGCAAGGGGAGGTCCCTTTGATAGGCTTCTCAGGAAGCCCTTGGACACTAGCTACCTACATGGTTGAAGGTGGCAGCTCTAAAGCCTTCACCAAAATAAAAAAAATGATGTATGCAGAGCCGGCGACATTGCACCTGCTACTGGATAAGTTAGCAGATAGCGTAATTGAGTATTTGAACGCCCAAATCAAGGCAGGAGCGCAGTCTGTGATGGTCTTTGATACTTGGGGTGGAGTACTTACCCCGCGCGATTACAATGAGTTCTCATTGCAATACATGCATAAAATCGTTGATGGCCTAATTCGTAAAAATGAAGGGCGTCGTGTCCCCGTCACCCTGTTTACCAAAAATGGTGGCATGTGGTTGGAATCGATTGCCGCGACAGGGTGTGATGCCGTAGGGCTTGATTGGACGATAAACATTGCTGATGCGAAGAAGCGTATTGGCGATAAAGTCGCTCTACAAGGTAATATGGACCCATCGATGCTCTATGCTCAACCTGAGCGTATTCGTCAAGAGGTCGGCACCATTCTGGAAGGGTTTGGCAGTGAAGGTACTGGGCATGTGTTTAACTTAGGCCATGGTATTCATTTAGACGTACCCCCAGAGAATGCAGGGGTGTTTGTGGATGCGGTTCATGAGCTTTCTAAGCCATACCATAAGTAACTAGCAAGATGTAAAAAGGGTCGGAATGAGCATTGCTTATTCCGACCCTTTTAATTTGCATCAAAATTACTTATAGAGGTAGCCCTTTGGCAGGCTTTCATCTTTTGCTGTTTTAAAGCGTTTATGTAGCCACATCCATTGATCCACTTTTCGTAAAATAGCTTTTTCTAACGCCTTGTTCATGTAAGTGGCTCCCGCTTCTAAATCGTCTTTAGGGAACTGCTCATGAATGGGATCATCAAAATAAAGCTCCCACTTGTTGTCTGTATCACGAAAGCCTGTCATAGGGATGATCGCACAATCCGTTACTTTGGCTAAAATGTTGGCTCCGGTGACTGTACACGCTTCTTTCACAGCGAAAAAGGGCACAAATACCGCTTTGTTGCGTCCATAATCGTGATCACCTAAATAGAAAAGACGTTCGCCACTTTTAAGGGTTCGGATCATCTCTTTTAGATTTTTACGATCAATCACTTTATTGCCATTATGTGTGCGCCCCCAGTATTGAATGAGGTTATAGGCAGGATTGGAATGTGGTCGATAGACACCATGTCCGGGGTAGCCAAGAATAGCAAAAGCGCGGGCACTGACTTCTAAATTTAGTGCGTGAGGGTGGCATACTAACACCCCTTTTTTCTGCTTTGCACACTCTATAATGTGCTTAGCATTATGGACTTTGATGTGTCGCTTTAGTCGCCATGTAGGCCAAAACCAAGTAATGCCCGTTTCAAATAGTGCAAAACCCGTATTCTTAAAGTTTTCAATAACAATGCGCTCAATTTCATCTTGCGCCATGTTCGGAAAGGCGAGCTCAAGGTTTCGCTTTGCTACTTTTACACGGCTTCTCGCAAAAGGCATCGCCATCTTGCCTAAGCTACGACCGAAAGGCAGCAGGATGGCCAGAGGCAAAATATTCACAATCAAGGCAAGCAAGCCAAAGCCAAACCAGACCCCCCAATAAATGGGATGCAATAACTTTGCGCTAAAGGTGGGGTTATCGTATTTACTCATAAAATCCTAAATAGGTAAGGTGCAGACTGGCTGTATTGGCGAGTAGGCGACTTTATACCGTTTACAGTAAGGACACGCTCAGAAATAGGGTTGGAAAAGCACTTGGGAACAAGGGAGATATTTTTGATAAGTCGTTATTTTACAATCAAAAACGTCAATGTGGTTATCAAGTGTTAAACCCCGATGTCTGATCGGCTACTGAATAAGTTCGGTATTAGATATGCTTTAGTTTTAAAAAAGCATATCTAAAGTTCAAATAGAGATAATGGAGTTTAACACCTTTTACAGGATGTTACTGTAGAGCTAAGTGATTGTGGGTGTTATTGTTGTGATTTATATCGTAACCCTCGAGGGAGGGTTTCATCTGCCATTGTTTTATAGCGTTTATGTACCCACATCCACTGGTCAATTTGGCGCATGATGACCTTTTCGTAGGCTTCATTCATCATAGTGGCACCTGCGGCTAAATCGTCTTTTGGGAAATGCTCATGAATAGAATCAGCAAGATTCAAATCATATAAGCCTTTTTCATCTCTAAAACCGGTTACGGGGATCATGGCGCAGTTTGTTAGGGAGAACAACATATTGGCTCCCGTTGTCGTACACGCATCTTTTACGGCAAAGAAGGGCACAAAAACCGATTTGTTACGTCCATAATCATGGTCACCTAAGTAGAAAAGACGTTGCCCACGTTTTAAAACGCGAATCATCTCTTTCACGTTTTTGCGGTCGACTAAGGTATTACCATTATGAGTGCGCCCCCAGTATTGAATTAAATCGTACACTGGATTGTTGTTTGGTCGATACACACCACTGCCCGGATAGCCAAGCACGGCGAATGCACGGGCACTGATCTCTAAGTTTAGGGTATGTGGGTGACATAGAAGTACTCCACGCCCTTCTTTTTCAAAGTCGATAGCTTGTTGAAAATTAGTCGTGCGGATACGACGCTTTAGTCGCCATGTAGGCCAAAACCAAGTCATACCCATTTCAATAAAGGCTAACCCGGTATTTTTTAGGTTTTCTTCAGTAAGTTGAGCGATTTCATCTTGGCCTTTATCAGGAAAGGCCAATTCTAAGTTGCGTTTAGCCACTTTAACTCGGCTTTTTGCTAGTTTTGTGCCTAGCATACCAAGAGCTTGACCACTCTTAAGCAGTAGTGGGTAAGGCAATAGGTTTACAAACAATGCAAGAACACCAAAACTAAACCAAACTCCCCAGTATTTAGGATGAAGAAGTTTGATGGAAAACTGAGGTGGGGCGTATTTATTCATATTCCTTCCTACAAGTTAAGCAAGTTGCTGGTTGAGAATGCTCCAATAATCATCAAACCCAGCAGAGGGTTTTATTTTAAAGTCACTGCGTACAAAGCGATTGAGTCGTCCTTCCACATAGCTTAATACAATGGCAGCCAGTATTTTTTCGTCAGTAGCAAAGCCTTTACCTTCTCGAAGCATTCTCTCTCTTAAGATCTGCTTAAGTTGGCTTTCTATTTTGCTAAAGAGTTGATTAATTCGATCTCTAAGTCGCTCATTCTCAAACATTAGTGCATGTCCAGAGAGGATGCGAGAAAGACCTTTATTATGTTCAGCAAAGAGTAAGATAAAGCGTAAAACTTCGTGCAGTCGAACCATGGTGTCTTTTTCTTGATCCATAATTTGATTGATACGAACCAGAACCGATTGTTCAATAAAATCAATCAGCCCTTCAAACATGCGCGCTTTACTAGGGAAGTGGCGATAAAGAGCGGCCTCTGAAACGCCTACTTGCTGTGCTAATTTAGCCGTAGTAATTCGGGATGTACCATCGCTGGACTCCAGCATCAAAGCAAGAGCTTGTAAAATCTCGTCACGACGATTTGAACTACGTTTGCCTGTCATTTATTACGTCCTTTTTATCTTATTCTTTGACTGCAGTAATAGGGTGCTTAAACTAATTTCTGCCTGAGTGACCAAAACCACCTTCACCGCGAGAAGAGCTATCAAAGTCCTCTACAAGGTTGAATTCGGCTTGAACGACAGGAACAAACACCAGTTGTGCAATACGGTCGCCGGGTTCGATAGTAAAAGTATCCTGTCCTCGGTTCCACACTGACACCATAAGCTGCCCTTGATAATCCGAGTCAATTAAACCAACAAGGTTACCCAGTACTATGCCGTGTTTATGACCAAGGCCTGAGCGGGGTAAAATGGTGGCCGCTAAACTGGAGTCACCTATGTGTATGGCCAACCCTGTTGGTACTAAATGAGTGGTACCTGGGGTCACAATTAAGGCTTCATCTAGGCAAGCGCGTAAATCTAAGCCCGCAGATCCTTCAGTGGCATATTGAGGAAGAGGGAATTGCTTGCCAATACGTGGGTCTAATATCTTTAAATCAATTTTTTTCATTAGGAAATGCTTATTGGGTTAGTTCTATAATGTGTTCTAGTATATTTTTTGCTAGAGCTTGTTTGCTCGCTAGCGGAAAAGCTTTGTTGCCATTACGCCAGTAAAGATTAAGAGTATTATCGTTAGAATTGAAGCCGATACCAGTTTGAGAAACATCGTTTGCACAGATCAGATCTAGATTCTTTCTGGCCAGTTTATCCATGGCGTACTTTTCTACGTTTTGAGTTTCAGCGGCAAAGCCTACAGTAAAAGGCCTGTGTTGTGTGAGACCGGCGACGCTGGCGATAATATCTGGGTTTTTCACCATGCGTATCACAAGCTCATCACAATCCGCTGTTTTTTTCATTTTTTGTTGTGCAATAAGTGCAGGGCGATAATCCGCCACAGCTGCGCAACCAATGAATATATCCTGCGATGGTGCAACCTGTAAGGCTGCCTCGTGCATTTGTTCGGCGCTTAATACGTTGATGCGCTTCACGTTACTTGGTGTCGTTAAGCTAACCGGGCCGCTAATCAGGGTGACTTCTGCGCCTAATCTAGCGGCTTGTTCTGCTAGAGCGAAGCCCATTTTTCCTGAGCTATGATTGGATATGAATCTCACTGGATCAATGGCTTCTTGCGTAGGGCCTGCGGTAATGGTTATTTTTTTTCCTTGTAGCAGTTTAGGTTGAAAATGTGCAATACAGAGTTCCACTAACTGCATCGGCTCAAGCATTCTTCCTGCGCCAATATCCCCACACGCTTGTTCACCAGAGGCAGGACCCCAAATAAACATGCCACGACGCTGTAAGGTGGCAAGGTTTTCTTGGGTTGCGATATTGCTATACATCTGCTGATTCATTGCTGGAGACACAGCCACAGGAGCATCGGTTGCTAAGACAAACGTACTGAGTAGATCATTGCCCATACCTGCTGACATACGTGCGATAAGATCCGCTGTAGCGGGCGCCAGCAAGACTAAATCGGCCCATTTGGCTATTTCTATATGTCCCATCGACGCTTCGGCGGCAGGATCAAATAAACTGTCGGAAACAGGATGCCCAGAGACGGCTTGCATGGTTAATGGAGTAATAAACTCCTGGGCCGCTTTGGTCATGATAATTTTAACTTGTGCGCCTCGTTCGCTGAGGCGACGGGTTAATTCTGCACATTTATACGCTGCGATACCACCGCTGATACCGAGAACGATTTTTTTCCCTTCAAGAGGTTGCATGCTTGTTTTCTCAATCAAATTAATAAGGTAACCATACCATATATTGGGCTGGATTTAGAGTTTGACAAGTGGACTGATTGGTTGCGAGTTCGGTGCTAATTTTACTTAACGTCTCACCCGTGATGGGTATTTTGCATCAATACTACACTCTTAAATAGATCGGTAAGGAAATGAGATGACATTAAAAGAACTCCCTAAAGAGTCTCTTCCTCGAGAAAAGTTGCTCAATCAAGGGCCTGAATCCTTAACCGATGCTGAGTTACTCGCCATTTTTTTGCGCACAGGTTGCCAAGGAATGAATGTTTTGGAGTTGGCGGATCATTTACTTAAATCCTTTGGGTCACTACGGCATATATTGACCGCCACACAGGAGGCATTTTGCGCACATAAAGGGTTAGGACAAGCGAAGTATGTGCAATTGCAGGCTTTCCTAGAAATGACACAACGTTATTTGGCCGAAACCTTAGAAAAAGGCGATGCACTGACCAGTCCACAGCAAACCAAGCTATTTTTGTTGAGCTTGTTGAGAGATAAACAGCGTGAAGTTTTCTATGTGTTATTTCTGGATAACCAGCACAGAGTCATAAACCATGAATCTTTATTTGAAGGCACAATAGATGCAGCCAATGTTTATCCAAGAGAGGTGGTTAAGCGCTCTTTACAGCACAATGCATGCGCGCTGATTTTAGCACACAATCACCCTTCGGGAGTGGCTGAGCCGAGTCAGGCAGATAAGCGAATTACACGTAGGTTAGTGGATGCTCTAGCGCTGGTGGATATTCGGATATTAGATCATTTTGTTGTTGGTGATGGAGAGGTGGTGTCATTTGCTGAGCGTGGATGGATGTAGCAGTGACACATAATGATGGTTGCAGATAATCACAGCCATTATTTGCGTTGCATTTGTGCCCACCAATCTTGATCCGCCATAATTTGCCCAGAGTCATCAAGGGCAGGATAAGGCAGTTTCTTACGTTTCGCGACTTTAGCCAGCACAGGGTGGCCTCGTTCAAATAGGATTTTATGGATAGCACTATCGGACAATGGTGTGGCTGGGTGGTTGTACATGTTTTTGTTGTGTCGTTGGCGCTGGGCCTCAAACAAAATTAATGCACTTGCCACGGACACGTTAAGAGATTGCACCATGCCTACCATAGGAATAATAATATCTTGGTCGGCCATTTCTACGGCAAATTTACTGGTACCAAATTTCTCACCACCTAATACGATTGCCGTAGGCTTGGTATAATCCACCTCTCGAAAATCAACGGCCGTGTCAGACAAATTAGTGACTAGGATTTGCATCCCTTGATCTTTTAAGTGTTGATAGGCTGCTTGAGTGGTGTCATGGGTATCGACTTCTACCCAGTTTCGAGCGCCAGCGGAAGTGTGCCCTAGAGTGCGCATGTTTTCATTTGGCCATACCGCATGGATTTTGTGTAAACCGGCCGCATCTGCAGTTCGAATGACTGCAGATACGTTATTAGGTTTATGCACTTGCTCTAAACAAAGCGTTAAATCCACTTGGCGAGCCTTTAACACGGAAACTATTTTTTGATAGCGTTCTGGGCTCATGGTTATCTTCGGCGGCGACGGACTCTAAGTGCTTGTGGCATAACGCGAATTTTCTTCATTATGCTCGCAAGGTGCACTCTGTCTTTAGTGGTTAAAGAGACTGTAACCGTATACAAACGACCGTCTTTCTCCTCGGTTGAAATACCGTGGATATTAGAGCCGGTGCGTGAGATGACATTGGTCAATTGCGCCAAAGTACCTTGACTGTTTTGCAGATCGATTTGCAGTGCAGAAATGAATTCCTGCTCATGACTATCTGCCCACTCAACGGCCATATATTTATCAGGTTCTTTTTGATAACCACGAATATTAGGACAGTCTTCTCTATGAATAACCAACCCTCTACCGGGAGAGACGTGCGCTAAAATATGGTCACCTGGAATAGGGTGGCAACAGTTAGCGTAAGTCAAAAGAATACCGTCAGCGCCTTTGATTGAGAGTTTCTTCTCTGAGCGAGGTTCTATTGAACTGGTTTCTGTTAGCGAATCCACATCACCGAGCAGTCGACGAGCAATAATAATGCTCATTAATTCGCCCAAACCAATAGATGCCAACATGTCATCAACGCTATCCAGTTTTAAGTCGCTAAGAACTTGTGCGATATTTTCTGGGTAGATGCTATCAATAGAGTGACGACCTAAGGCGTGATTGAGTAGTCTGCGACCTAATGCCACAGAGTCTTCTTTGCGCATGGTTTTGAGTACTTGACGGATCTTAGTACGAGCGCGAGAAGTGACCACATAGTTTAACCAAGCTGCATTAGGTCGAGCGCCAGGAGCACTGATGATCTCAATGGTTTGACCATTTTTTAATGACTTGCTTAGTGGGTATGGATTTCTATCTACCCGAGTACCAACACAAGTATTACCCACATCGGTGTGTACGGCATAAGCAAAATCGACGGCGGTAGCCCCTACTGGTAACTCGACAATACGACCTTTTGGCGTAAAGACATAGATTTCGTCAGGGAACAGATCGGACTTAACGTTTTCGATAAACTCAAACGAGTTACCAGCACTTTGCTGCAACTCCAATAAGCTTTGCATCCAACGTTGCGCCTTAACCTGAGCGGTAGTGCCAGAACGTTGACCGTTATTCTTATACGACCAATGTGCCGCGACACCTTTGTCCGCCATCTGGTCCATGTCTTCAGTACGTATCTGTACTTCTACAGGTACGCCATGAGGTCCCACCATAGAGGTGTGTAGGGATTGGTAGCCATTGGCTTTTGGTACGGCAATATAGTCTTTTACTTTACCCGGGCGTGGTTTATACAAGCTGTGTGCTTGCCCCAGTACGCGGTAGCAAGTATCAATATCATCTACAATTACTCGGAACGCGTAGATGTCCATAATAGTATGGAAACGCTGCTCCTTGGTCTTCATTTTGTTGTAGATGGAATATAAATTCTTTTCTCGACCTAAAACTCGAAAATCGATATCGCATTCATTTAAACGCCCTTCAATTTCAGAGTGGATACGCTGAATCATCTCTTTACGGTTACCGCGGGCAGTTTTCACTACTTCTTTAAGTACACGATAACGGTTTGGATAGAGGGCCTCAAAGCCAAGCTCTTCAAGCTCAGTTTTGATGTTGTGGATACCTAATCTATGTGCCAGTGGAGAGTAAATCTCAAGTGTTTCTCGCGCAATGCGGCGACGTTTGTCTGGACGAAGAGCACCAAGAGTACGCATATTGTGCGTACGGTCAGCAAGCTTAATCAAGATAACGCGAATATCCTGAACCATAGCCAGAACCATCTTGCGGAAGTTTTCCGCTTGGGCTTCTTTACGGTCGCGGAATTTGAGCTTGTCGAGTTTTGAAACGCCATCCACTAATTCGGCTACAGCAGTACCAAAAAGTTCTTCCAATTGTTCTTTGGAAACTTCGGTGTCTTCAATGACATCATGAAGAAGTGCAGCTTGGAGGGTTTCAAGATCGAGGCGCATTTCAGCGAGAATCCTCGAAACGGCCACTGGATGGATGATATAAGGTTCGCCACTAGAGCGAGTCTGCCCTTCATGGGCATTTTTTGCTACCAAATAAGAATGACGTAGAGCCTCTATCTGAGGCTCTGATAAATATTCTTTGGCAACATCTTTAAGGCTATCAAATAGATACAAATTACGGGCCTAAAAGGTTACGAGGTGTTGGGCAGATTAGCGAGTGTGAGCGATGCTGCTTACTGCTGCTAGTTCTGCTGCGTCCTGCTCTTGTTGTTCTTGGCGTGCTTTAGCATCCAAGATTTCCTTAGTAATCAAACCTTCTTCGATTTCGCGAAGAGCGATTACTGTGTGCTTATCGTTCTCTTCTGGCACTAGTGCATCTTTGCCGCCAGTTTGCATTTGACGTGCACGACGAGCAGAAATTAGAACAAGGTCGAAACGGTTACCAACTTTTTCAACAGCATCTTGTACAGTTACGCGTGCCATGAGGACTCCAATTACTAAATTACATTTTAAATGACGGGAAATTATACAGCTTTCTAGATTACTCTGCTAGTAAAGCTGACAGCATTCCACTGTATTTTGCTGTTTGTTTGTTTTGTTTTAGGCGTTCTGCACGCAGAATCGCTCTAAAATCCATCAAAGCAGCGTCGAAATCATCATTAACTATGATGTAATCATATTCATCATAGTGTGACATTTCTGATTTTGCCTCACTCATTCGCTTGGCAATCACTTCTGAGCTATCTTGCCCACGCACATTCAAGCGACGCTCTAACTCACCATTTGATGGTGGTATAATAAAGACACTTTTAGCGTGTGGCATTTGCTCACGGATTTGACGAGCACCTTGCCAATCAATATCCAAAAATACATCAATACCTCTTTCAAGGTTTTCTTCAATCCAGATGCGTGACGTGCCGTAGTAATTACCAAACACTTCTGCATGCTCAAGGAAAACCCCTTTTTCAATCAAAGTTTCAAATTCATTTCGTTCAACAAAATGATAATGAACACCGTTTTCTTCTCCCGGACGCATACTACGTGTGGTATGAGAAACAGAAACCTTCATTGCGTATACCGGATTTTTTTCCAGCATGGCCGATATCAGGCTAGATTTGCCCGCTCCGCTAGGTGCAGAAACGATATATAAGGTGCCTTGTCCCATTCGTAGAGCTCCGAAATAGTGTCAACAGTATGATTATTATGCATCAATAATGATAGCGCTAGGGTGTACTTCGCAACCCTAGAAAAATGGTTGCGAAGAATAGCACGGAAAAACATCAGATCACAATATTACTTTTACGGCCTGACCCCGCAACAGCGATTAGATGTTACGGACAGCTCGAGCGTAGTTTTTGATGCGGATGACGTCGCCTTGCGGACCAAAACCATTTGGATAATCTTTAGCATCACCTTGTTTTGGTTCAGCTCGTTGAGCGCCAGCGCCATGAACATCGAGCAATTTTCTCTGGCTTGATTTTGGTCGTTTCATGTACCCAAGACACTCACCAAAGCAAAAATATGCGGCTTGTGATTGAGCTCTACGCCCCGTTTTTTGATGAGTGGTGCTGCTCCAAAAAGCAGGGTAATTGTCATTTCCTTGCTCATCTTTGATGATGGAGGTGGTAAATACTGGGTCGATGGCGGCTGAGTCAGTCGCTTTCGGCGAGCGATCATAATCCACGATGGTTTGTAGCTCTTTAATATTTGGTAGACGCCAGTCGTTATAGCCTAAATATTTGTCTTTATTGAGTTTAGCGACCCATTGTTTAGCGTCGGACCAATCCAACCCCATTTGACTGTCCTGTTTCGACCACATTAGCTGAGTGGCTGAATCGCTAATTGTGCCATTGTTATTATCTGTAAAATGGTTTTTGCTGTAGTCAGTATTGCCTCGCACTAAGCGCACAGTAAATTGGTTGTCTTCTTTAGTGCGAGGTTGCACTAATGGGTATCCTTTTATGCGCCCATCGGCAAAGTTAACCCCAAATACGGCTTTGTCTTTACCCATCACTTTGCCTGAATAAATAGAGGTCGACAGATATTGTGAATCAATCACGCGCTTGCCATTAGTACCGTATGCAAAGTCAAATACGTTAGTATCGATGAAAGGTTTTGAACCATCCGGAACCTTATACATATTGCGATTGCTGGCATCAACGCCGGTAAATAAAATTAACGAGTACAACTCTTTGATATTTGGTACGCGCCAGTCGTTATGTTCGCCGATTGTTGCGGATTTGGCGTATTTTATCGCTTCATCAAAGCTCATCACTTTATAGTCTTTTTGCCACATTAAGCCTGTGGTTTTATCGGTGATGGTGTTGTCATTGTTATCCTGATATTGCCCTTGCTCTATCGACACCACGGGATAGTTGAATGTGCTGGCGTTGGCAAAAGATAGTATTGCATAACAACAGGTTATGATAAGAGAGATGTTTCGGAGTAGGTAAGACATATGAATCCTTATTGCTTAAAATTTCATTGTTATGTGTTATTTCTTTTGCGCTACATTGGCGCAATCTAAAGGCATAAGGTCTGAACTGAAAATGACTTCACCTTGGTATTTTTTATTGATGATCTCTAGGCTTGCTTTTTCATTTATCTCACCACGCTTAAAGTGGGTATATACAAGTTTATCGACATTGGCTTGTGCCGCGATTTGGCTCGACTCTCTGATATTTAAATGAGCATGATTTTTTGATTTACCCGATGTGCTTTTTTTTGCTTTTTTATTCTTACCGTTGTTCATGATCATACCGCCAGAATCCATAATTAAGCAGTTTGCATCTTTGGCAAATTCTGCAAACCCAGGGCCTGAACTTAGGTCACCACTAATAACGACTGACTGGTCTTTATAATCAAAGCGAAAGGCAAGAGTCTCGATGGTGTGCGGAACAGAAAGGGTCGATATTTTAATTCCATTAAAAGTAAAAGAATCACCGCCTTTTAATTCATTGACCGTAAGGTGTTTTTCTCGTTGTTTTAATGTGCGATTGGTTTTGCCAAGACGATAATTAAGATCTTCTGCATATAAGCTTAGGTTGCTATCGACATAATCTTTGGTCTGCTTTGGACCTGCGATCAGAGTCGCTCCTCGTCCGAGCAATACTCGGTTAAGCAGTATCGAAAAATCTGCATTGTGGTCTAAATGATGATGAGTAAAAAACAGTGCATCTAGCTTACGAGTATTAATGCCAAGTTTGTTGAGATTGCGATTAACGCCATCCCCCATATCAACCAAAATTTTAGTGTCACCTTGAGTAATGAGCACCCCAGCACTGACTCGCTCTGGATTATAGTCAGGAGAACCCGAACCAATAATGGTGGTGTTCATGGTCGATGCTTGCGCATAATAAGGCACACTTGCAAAACAGCATGTGGCTAAAAGCATTATTTGTTTGGAAGGAAAGGACATTAATACCTCTAAATCAATCGGTTAAGTTAATTTTGTTGATATAACAATAGCAACCAATCTTATTTAATGGCATTAGCTTTACCTGAATTTACAGAATATTAAGACCTGCCCCCAACTGCAAAAAATTGGAATCCAGCTCCAACAATATCAACCCCGTAATTTTTCTACGCTTCTTACACTGACTAGCAAATCATGAATTGTGTTGGGAAGGGTATGAGAAAACTGTTTGGATTATTGATTGCTTTTTTCCTATTAGAGTATTCAGGTAAGTATGCCTATGCTGTTGAAATATCAATCTTAACTGAATGTCAGGGAGCGTTGTCGTGTGACGGTCCTAATGAACCTAATATTCCAGACAATGATGACGACGACGGTAGCAACAATAACGGAGGCGATCTTGATGACGACTCTGGCCCTGATCCTGTTGATGTAGATAAAGAAGCCATTACATCGGAAATCTCTGATATTACCGGCAACACTATCGACGCAGCAGAGGTTGCAGGATTGGAGGCAGATAGAGAGGCGATTGCCGCCGATACCCAAACTTCTGATACACAAAGTGATAATGAACAACAGCAGCAACAAGCCAGTGAAGCAAGCGCCGAAGGGGATGAAAGTGATTGTCCTGTTGAATTGTACTCTGGGTGCAAAATAACGCGTGAAATTGACTATACCCATCCTGTATTTTCTTTAGTTAGGCAACATCGTATCAGCCAAGGCTCTGCATGGTCGTTAGGTGCGGGTTGGCACTCCTCTTTAGATAGCCGAATGATTTGGGGGGTGGATGTTGATATGCAGCCCTTAATTGAATTAAACCAAGCATCAGCGAATCAATATCAAACCATTATTGATGGTATTGACCAAGGTATTGATGAATTACGCAACTCTTTCAAAGACCGCCTAGCCTACAATGAAGAACAAATACAGCAGCAATTGTTAGAGGCCACCTCTGAACTGCAGGCGCAGCGCGCAATTTATGTTGCGAGTAGAGATCAGATTCAAACAAAGATTAATGAGTTAACAAGCCAGCATCAACAATCTGATTATTACCGAGAACGCAACCGCTATGTCGTGGATACGGCTTATCCAGAAGAGTATGAGATTGGGCTACATAAGTTAAAATGGATCGCTCCCAATGGCAGTAGAAAGCTGTTCAGTGTTGAGCCGTCTACATCAAGTATCACACCAATTATGGGACACAATACCCATTTACAAATTGATGAAAATGGGTTCTTTGTTGTCTCTACTCCCAAGGGGGTAACCTATCAATATAACTATCAAGGCTTCTTAGTTAAAGTCAGTCAAAATGATGGACGTAGCGTAACTATTTATCGAGATAGCCAGCAACAGCCAATACGTATGGTCGATGAGTTGGGGCGAACGGTTTCTTTTACTTATACCGACAACCGTTTAACGAAAATTACCGATCAAGAAGCACGAACGCATAGCTATACGTATCAATCAGGAAAACTTAGCGATGTTGTCCAATTCAATGGCGCCAAACATCATTACCAATATACTTATCAAGACAACCCCTTAGCCTTAACTGTGAAATCTGATGGTGAAGGTAATAGCGCATTTTATCTTTATCGCCAGCAAGACAACAAAACGGTGGTTGATACCCAGATAGATCCCTCCGGTAATCCGTTTAGCTATGAGTATGATTTCTCAAATCGAGCCACCACAGTGATAAACCGAAATCAAACTCGCACCCGTTATCAGTACAACGCACACAATCAGATGGTATCTAAGGTGTATGAATCTGACGGGACGGAAATTAACAAGGTTTACGATGATAAAGGTAACTTGATAGCGGAATATGATGAATTAGGACACACCACACTTTACCGTTATGACTTGTACGGTCGAATGATATCGACAACCGATCCAGTGGGGCGCAGCACAGATATAGAAAGGGATGAAGCAGGCAGAATACGTTCAACGATTAATAATGTCGGCAATGAAACGCAGTTTGTTTATGACAGTGCAGGCCGAATAGAGAGTATCGAATTAGCAGATGGCTCGGTGGTGGAAGAGCATTGGCTTGATAATGTGCTGATTCGACGCATCGATGAAGTGGGTAATTACACTGAATATCAGTATGACGATTTAGGGTACCCCATTCGTATTGAACAATTTGATCCTCACACGCCCGTAGAGCAAAGGTACATTCGAGAAACAGAATTTGACAAAATAGGTCGAATATTAAAAGTTGCAGAAGGCTCTCGGGTTCTTCCTAAGCTGCAGTGGCGCGTGACACATTATGAATACCACAGTGACGACGGTCGAGATTTAGATTCACCAACACGTATCATTGACCCGCTAGGTCGTGAGTTGATCCTCCAGTACGATGCCAATGGTTTACTCATTTACCAACAAGACTTCTCCGGTGTTAAAACCTACCTGACTTACACGCCAAGAAATAAAGTTGCCACCAAGAAAGTGCTCATGCCGTCCTTAACGGGAGAGATCGAATACCTTACTCAGTACAGTTATGATTCAGAAAATAACTTAGTGTCGGTGATACTTCCACATGGCGCAGTGTGGCAATACCAATATGATTCACGGAATAGGTTAATTCACTCTTCTATAGAGGGTACAGAGGTCAGTAAATCGTATACCTATGATGCGTCAGGTAATCGCATTGCGGAAACCGATAGTTTAGGAAGTACCACCCACTTTCAGTATTACCCTGACAGCCAACTGCAATCCACAACTAACTCAATTGGCAGCATGGTGGAGCATTATTATGATGATGCGGGAAGACCATATGCCACTTATGATCATGAGCGGGCGGCGTATGTAGAGCAATATGGATATAACGAGCTTGGGCACATTATTCAAAGTAACGATGGCAATGGAAACGCGACACATTTTACGCCAAATGCGTTGGGGCTTGCTATGTCTGTATCAATGCCTAACAGCACTCAAGATCGCATTCGCCATGATTATAATTGGCAAGGTCTCCCAACTCTTTATAGCGACGCCAGTGGTGGCGAATATCTGTTTGAATACAACGTGTTCGGTCAGGTTGTTTCAATTACAGACTCAGAGGGAGGTGTTGAGCAATTTCAATATGATGGGTTAGGGCGTAAAACCTTACACATCAATAAATCAGGCTTGCAAACTCAGTGGCAATACGATCAGCAAGCGACTCGGCTGGTGGTCACACAAACTCAATCCGATACAGACAAAAGTATTGTGTTGCTTGGCAACCATCGTCAAAGTAACAAAGTCTATGATTTGCTTGGACGCTTAATTGAATACAAAGATGCGGCAGAGCAAAGCTGGCAGTTTGCATACAATCAGCAGGGCTTGCTGGCATCCATTATCCACCCAGATAACAGTCAGGTATTGAGACATTACAATCTTGCAGGATTGATGACAGCTGAAATAGTCACAACCCAAGGACAGCAATCTAGAGAGAGTTACTTTACCTACGACGGTGAAGGCCGGTTGTTAACTGAACAACGGCCGTATTATCGCCTTGGTAGCGTGAATACTTACCGTTATAACGACTTAGGGTTATTAAGCTCCATGACGATGCCTGACGGCGCTTCTTATCAGTTTTATTATGATACGGCTGGCAGGAAAGTATCCGAAGTCAATCCCCTTGGGCATCAACAGTCTTGGGAGTATGACAGCAATGATAATGCAGTAAGTTATACCGACGGTGACGGTTATCGTTGGCATTATATTTATAATGCCGATAACCAAATTGTTCAGGTTATTGATCCAGAAAACGGGCATCACGCACCGACTCAATATGCCTATGATGAAATGGGGCGACTCACTTCGAGCAGTAACCCACTCGGCCATACCCAGCATAGGTTATTAGATTCATTAGGTCGTTTGATTGGCGCTAAAGATGCGACTGGTAATGTGACTCATATTCGCTTAGATAATGCCGGTAGACCAACGGTTATCTCCAACCGTTTAGGTGAAGAAACTCAGCAACAATATGATGCTTTTGATCAATTGCTCTCTCAAACCAATCCTTTAGGTCACACAACTCACTTTGAATACGATGCACTAGGGCGGACATCCCATCAAACAAACGCGCTGAATGCCAGTGAGCGTTGGGAATACAATTTCCGCAATCAGGTGACGGATTATTCCAACCCACTCAATCAGACAACCCGTTATCAATATGATGGATTCGGCAATATCGCTGAGATCAAACAGGCAAATAATAGCGTCACTCGATATGCGTTCAATGCCGCAAACAAGTTAACAAGCATCACCTCGGCAGTAGGTACTCAGCAGTCATTTACCTATGACGATATGGCAAGGCTCACCACCTTTACCAACGAATTAGGTGAGCAATGGCATTATGACTATGATTTAGCAGGGCAGATAACTCATGCTTACCAACCTGAACAAAATACTGATATTCATTTTCAATATGATCAACGAGGTCATGTCACTGAGCGTCAATACGCCCATCAAGGGCAGTGGCATAGCGAGGTATTGAACTACGATGGGCTAGGACGTCTTGCCAATATTGACGGCCCTGAATTAGCGGAAAATTATCACTATGATCCCGCAGGTCGATTAATTCAGGTGGATAACAGTAAGCTAGGGCAAAGTTTTAACTATGAATACAATGCGCTTGGTGAAAGAACCTATAGCCAAGTTACAGGCGATGAAGGTGTTTATTATCATCGCGATGCCGAGGGGAAAATAGTAAGGCTTGAACGCAATACAGCTGACGGCAATCTTGCTTTTGAGCTTAGCTACGATGCAATCGGTCAACTTCGACAGATCGATTACCCCAACCGCAGCCGTCGAAGCTTAGACTATGATGCAGTCGGCCGAATTGTTAGCATTGTTATCGAACAACAGGAATATAAAGGGAATCGCTGGCGAGACACTTGGAATACCATCGAGGTACTTAATTATCAATACGATAGTGCGGGTAATGTCACCGCACAAAACAGGAAGACGGAACAGGGTGATAGCGATCAATGGGCTTATTTTGAATACGACCAAGTTAATCGAATCGTCAGCGCTGATTATCCCAACCAAGACGACATTGAATTTAGCTGGGATGATGTAGGAAACCTTACGCAAAAACAGACTAAAACAACCGCGTATACATACAGTTATAATCAAGCTAACCAGCTAGTAGAGATGCAAGGACATAGACTGCCAGGTTTTTCTTGTGACGATAGTAGCTGTGACAATGATGAATCAAGCGACGCTCATAACTTTGTTTATCAGTACGATGCCAACGGCAATCTGGCAAGTGTTAGCAATGGCAATGAAGTGCAGAGCTATCAGCACGATCCGTTAAACCGAATGACTGAAGTGATAAACCCCGATGGTTCAAGCGTTCAGTATGAATATGATGCGAGATCCCGCCGAGTGAAGACGGTGCGCACGGCCCAAACTGCCATCAAACAAAACGGTAACTCTAATCAGTCCGAACAACTCAATCAAACCACTTTATATAGTCATTACGATGGCCGCCAAGAGCAAGGCCAGTGGCAAGATAACGGTTCAGGGTTTAGTCCATTTAGATCTCTGACATTGTTACCTGATTCAGAGCTTCCCTATGGCAAAGTACTACATCAATCCTTATATGATTCGACATCAAGCCTAGTGCAAGCCAGTGGCACTAAGGGTGCAGACACCAGTCATCTTTATAATCATCATGACCGCTTAGGTAGCACTATTCACGTGTTAGACAGCACAGGTACTTCTGCTATGCGACTAGGCTACAGCCCATTTGGCCAAACCTATCGTAAGCACAATGATAAAACTTTTTGGAAAGCCAACGCGGGTGTCAATGCGAACAAGCAATTAGGTCAACTAATGCCATACCAATACACAGGCAGGTACACCGAAAGCAGTACAGGGCAGATCAATCTAGACGCCCGTTGGTACAACCCGCACAGCAGTCGTTTCATCCAACCAGACTACTGGAGTTTAAGGAACACATACCTCCCAACTGAAATTCAACATGAGCTAATAAAAGCAACCAGTCTTAATACCGATATGTTGCTACGTGATCCTAACCAACAAATGTCCTATGGTTATGTGAGTGGTAATCCGTTTTTCTGGGTGGATCCGTTTGGGTTGGCGGTATTAGTTCTATCAGGAGAATCTACGCTTGGAGCTGGTACATTGATTTCAAATAGTACTGGGTTAGCTATAGGAATAGTTGATGGTGATTTAAAGGTCACTTCTTATCATAAAGTTAATATTGAAGTAGCCTCATCGCTAGAAGCAACAACAGGTCTTTCTATTGAGTTCGTTACTGGTACGAATGAACCTAACGATTTATCGGGGGAATCAATTGATGGGAGCATTAATGTGGGTGTAAAAACAGTTATTGGTAGCGTTGGAGGTAGTGTGGATATAGATGCATTTGGAGACTTAACGTTTGGTATTGGGATTAAATTGGGTCCTGGTTTATCTGGACCAACAAATGTATCTACCTCCTATTCGAAAACTATAATCGGTACAGACTTAACCGAAGTTGACTTTTTTGATAGAGCAGTAGCGTCATTTAATAAAGAATTCGAAAAGACATTTATTAGGAGTAAACTATGTTATTAACAAGAAGTGTTATTTTGTTTTGTTTATTATTTTCACCATTTGTATTTGCCTCTAATTCAGTAAAAGAGGTAGTGAGTGATAAAGTTAGTTATTACTTCACTCATTCAGCTGAAAAGACAGCTAAGTATTGGTCTCCATTCAGCGATGCACCTGCATCTGTTATTGATGCTCTGAAACGCTATGAATCACGATACGGAAAGCCAACCTCTTACGATACGATAGCAATAGAGGAGGTAACTCCTAGAGTTTCTATTGCCTTTGTGGCGGTTAATTATGAGAAAGGAGTGACTTTTCTTCGACTGCAAGTGTATTTAGATAGCAATAATAGGTGGTCTTTGATGTTTGTCAGTCTAAACCCAGAACCGTTTGGGTTAATCCCAAATGTGATTACTTTTAGTAAGAGATTTGGTCACTAGGGGGCACAGGGTAAGATCGCGAACGTTTTTTAATCACTTGAAGCGATCAAATTGACGATCACATTTAGCAGTGATCTTATACTCTCTTTTTAACGAGAGACCCAATCACCATGCATATTGACGAATTCAAAGAACACTTTCACGCTGTCACCGACAAACGCCAAAGTGCAAAGGTTACGTATTGCCTATTTGAGGTACTGTTTGGTTCTCTGTGTCCCGTAATTGGTGGGGCTAAAGGTTGGTTTGATATTCGTGAATATATTCTTGGACATCATGACTGGTTTAAACGTAATGATATGTTTATCAATGGGATCCCTGCTGTTGTACCTACTCGAATTATTGAGCGACCAGTAGCTATTTTTAAGGGGGTTATATCTATGTCAAAATCTATTAGGAGCTTATTTAATGGTAGTGTTGAGTTAGCTAAGTATATATTTAGTGAAGGATTATCTTTAACTATGAAAAAGGAGCCTGATTGTTGAAAATTGAGAGGGTTTATTTAAGTCCTATTGTTGTAATACTACTTAGGATACTTTTGTCATTTCTTATTATGTGGTCTTCGTATGTTGTTGTAGATCTTATTATTAATGAGTTTGAGCAACCTCAGATAGTGAAGTGGGGTATTGAAATTAATTTTTATAGTTACTTAGTTAGATATATAGTGGTCGATTTAATTGGGGTGTATCTTCTTTTTTTTGTGATAAAATCCAGAAAGTGAATATAAGATATTGAATGTGTGGTATTAATTAAAGTAACGGGAGTAACTACATTGTGATGTCAATTGTAACTTTATTTTTTCACCGATACCTCAAGCAATTGAACCGTTTTTGGAATGGCACTCCCTGAATTAAATTAATATATAAAAGGCTGAGGATACTTTTGGTAGGTATTAAGAACATAGCGCTTTATTGAATTTAGACTGGCTTTGCTATCACTAATAAAGGTATTTGATGGTATGAGATTTACTGTTATTTATGTGTCGGCTAACAAATTGATATTAATTAGAATATTGTTAGTTTTAATCATGTTTCTTATTAGTTATATGCTATATGAGTTAATTATTACGGGTGAAACGCTAGGCAGGTATAAATATAAGGCTTGGGAGATGTCTTATACAGCATCTTTCATTCAATATATAACGTACATTGTGATGAATTGTTATTTTTTATTTTTTGGTTTTAAGAGAAAGTAGTCATATTTTGTGAGATCTCATAATGGATATATCATGAAAGCAATGAATTTGTTAAAAGTACACCTTTTGTGTTTAATAAATAAAAATGGATGAAGAATACAGCATCTTATTTATTAATAAGATCTCTAATTGTTCATATAATAATTTTAGATAAGCATGGTTTATAAAAATGAAGTTCACTGTAGTTTATTTGAGTTATAATAAGTTGATATTGGTAAGGATTATCCTGTTGTTATTTATTACACTCTTTAGTTATCAATTGTATAATGCAATAGTTATGGAGGTTACTCCCAATAGGGATAAGTATGAAGCATGGGACTTAGGTTATATAGGGTTTGTATTAAAATACTCTTCGTCGGTTTTTGTTGCTTGTTACTTCTTGATCTTTGGCTTTAGAAGTAAATAGATAACTTGTACTTTTAAAAGAGCATTTAACGCCTGAAGATCTTTTCATGTAGAGAGAGTGTATTACTATTTTTGTAGTCTGTCCTTTGTATATTACAATAAAATAACATGTACTATTTTTAGTATTTATTAAGTATAAATATAAAAAGGCTCAGTGGAGGATTAACTTAGCAACAGTTGATAAAGTTCCTGAAAATGTAATATATAATCTTTATTTATTGACTTGTGAATGACTTTCCTATTATTAACAAAAGGTTATTTTAAGGTATGAAACTTACTGTAATTTATGTATCGGTTAATAAATTGATTTTAATTAGAATATTATTGGTTTTAGTAATGCTCATCGCTGCTTCTCAGTTATATGAATTAATTGTTACTGGTGAGACCTTGGATCGAGGTAAATATAAAGCTTGGGGAATGTCATATATAGCATCTTTTTTTGAATATATTGTGTTTATTATCGTAAGCTTTTACTTCTTGTTTTTTGGTTATAAGCGTAAGGGATAATTTATTTTATCGTATTGCATGTGTAAAATTTATTAATGTGTATATTGGAGTGGGGAAGTAGCAAGTATATTAGTGGTTATTATTTGTATAATCGACTGATTATTGAAACTGGTATAGTTATTTTACTTTTTGCTTGGTTTCCCCCTTTGGTATAAAAAGTTTACTTTGATAGGTTAAATATAGGATCAATATGTTATTAAGAGTAATTACATTATTATTAATCATAAGTTTTTCGCCTTTCACCCTTGCTTCTTATTCTGTAAAAGAATTAGTGAATGATAAAGTGAGTTATTACTTCACTCATTCAACTGAAAAGACAGCTAAGTATTGGTCTCCATTCAGCGATGCACCTGCATCTGTTATTGATGCTCTGAAACGCTATGAATTACGATACGGAAAGCCAACCTCTTACGATACGATAGCAATAGAGGAGGTAACTCCTAGAGTTTCTATTGCCTTTGTGGCGGTTAATTATGAGAAAGGAGTGACTTTTCTTCGACTGCAAGTGTATTTAGATAGCAATAATAGGTGGTCTTTGATGTTTGTCAGTCTAAATCCAGAACCGTTTGGGTTAATCCCAAATGTGATTACTTTTAGTAAGAGATTTAGTCACTAGGGGGCAGGTTTTACAAGCGCTTTGGAATGAGTGATAGAATCACTTAGCATTACCTATGATATAACAACTGATATTACGATATAGTCGGTCACAGGTTGGCTAAGTGAATCACAAGAGATCCAATAAATGAAAAGCAAACACAGTTACAGCCAAGTGGAAAAAGATGCCGTTTACCGAACTATTGCAGAGCGCCGTGATATGCGCCATTTTGTTGATGGTCAATTGGAAGAGGGTTTGTTGGCGCGTTTACTGACCGTTGCTAATCAAGCTCCTAGCGTTGGTTTAATGCAACCTTGGCGATTCATCCGTATTACTCAGCCACAGTTAAAACAATCCTTAAAATCGCTGGTGGAATCAGAAAGAAACAAAACCGCCGCTCTGCTGGATGAGCGTAAAAAAGAGTTTTTAAAGCTGAAAGTAGAAGGAATCTCAGAATGTGCAGAGCTCATAGTCGTTGCACTGCCTGAAGGACGTGAAAAACACATATTTGGCCGCCGCACTATGCCAGATATGGACTTAGCCTCCGTTTCTTGCGCCATTCAAAATATGTGGTTAGCCGCTCGTGCTGAAGGCATTGGCCTTGGCTGGGTATCGCTGTTTGACCCACTAGCCCTTGCGGATTTATTGAATATGCCGTCAGACAGTCGCCCAATCGCAATTCTATGTATTGGCCACGTAGAAAAATTTTATGAAAAACCAATGCTAGTTGAACAACAATGGGCGACTCCAGAAACGGTTGAAACCTTTCTTTATGAAAACAGTTGGCCGCAATCAGAGTGATGTTTGAGTTTAGGTAGCATTTCATATCACTAGGGAAGTAAGAGGAATATATGCAGCAAGTAGGGATTTATGAGCAACTGATTACTTCAGTGGTAGATCAACACTTAAATAAAGATCAGTTTTATGTGGGTGAGCGATTACTCACTAGCTCTGAAGCCTCTATCTGGCTCTCTCGGTTTTTATCGAACATCCTTGAGTATGCAATATCTCTAGTCCCATCAGGTGAAGACCAACTTAAACAGCAGATAGAGTTATCTAATGAGTTATTAATTTGGTTAAAAGACAAAATCAGAGATGAGGATGTCATTGAAGAAAACCTTCTCAATAGCCAAGGTCGTATCCTCACGGCGTTATATGAATTTGAAAACCCGGTAGCCGCTGATCTGCAAAAATACGTAGAAGAGATATTTCCTTTAACGGGGTTGACTCAAAGTGAGTTGTTTTGTGGAAGCAATGCCGGTATTTCTCTTGAGTCTGAAATAAAGCGAGAGATTTTATCCTCCGATAGCATCTATTGGCTCGTATCATTTATCAAGTGGGCGGGTATTCGCATTTTTCGTAAAGAGCTGGAGCAGTTTGTTCGCAGTGGCCGACAGCTTAAAATCATCACTACTTCGTATATGGGGGCTACTGATGCTAAAGCGGTTGAGTATCTTGCTAGCCTGCCTAATACAGAGGTTAAGTTAAGCTACAATACGCAACGAGAACGTTTACACGCTAAAAGTTATCTGTTTTGTCGAAATACAGGTTACCACACGGGGTATATCGGCTCTTCCAATCTCTCTCGTTCAGCATTAACTAGTGGCTTAGAGTGGAACCTAAAAATCACCTCTCAAGAAATCCCTCATATTATTCAAAAATCCTTAAGTACTTTCGAGACGTATTGGGCATCCAGTGAGTTTGAGGTGTTTGATGGAAAAGTTGAAAGTAGGAAAAAGCTCAGTCAGGCTCTAAAGCAAGCTAAGTTAGGCGGTAATAGCACAAGTTCAAGGCACTACTTTGATATAACGCCATTTGCTCATCAGAAAGATATTCTAGAGCAGCTGCAAGTAGAAAGAGAAATGCACCAGCGCAAACGTAACTTAGTCGTAGCAGCCACAGGTACAGGCAAAACGCTCATTTCTGCTTTTGACTTTGCCAATTTCAGAAAGCAAAGACCAAGCGCAAAATTCTTATTTGTCGCCCATAGAGAAGAAATTTTAAAGCAAGCAAGGGAGGCTTATAGAGGCGTATTAAAAGACAGTGATTTTGGTGAATTATGGGTGAGCGGCTATAGTCCCGATCACTATGAGCAGTTGTTTGCATCGGTTCAAACGCTTAATAATCAAGTTGAGAATATGCGAGTATCGGCAGAGTACTTTGACTATATCGTTATAGATGAAGTACACCATGTATCTGCTAGTAGTTACCGCAAGCTCATTTCTTATTTCCAACCTTCTATATTATTAGGTCTAACCGCGACACCTGAGCGTCATGATGGTAGTGATATCTTAGCGGATTTTGATGGCGTGATAGCCGCTGAAATACGCCTTCCTGAAGCTATAAACAACAGATTGTTATCCCCATTTCAGTACTTTGGTATTGATGATGATACCGACCTTCGAAACATAAGTTGGCGTAGTGGACGTTATGATATTGCTCAGTTAACGAATCTTTATACTCATAATCAAGTCAGGGTAAATAAAATAGTTCAAAGCCTTGATGAGATAGTGACTAATGTTGATGACATGAAAGCATTGGCATTTTGTGTGAGTAAAGATCACGCACAATACATGGCACAGCAGTTCTTATTAAAAGGCATTAAGGCTGATGTTTTAACCAGTGACAATAGTCACGAACGTCAACCTAAGCAGGCAGCCCTTCGAGCTGGTCAGATCAATGTGCTATGTGTTGTGGATATATTTAATGAAGGGATAGATATACCCGAAGTTGATACTTTACTGTTTTTGCGCCCAACGGAAAGTTTAACCATCTTTCTTCAACAATTGGGTCGAGGGTTACGTTTAGCTGAAGAGAAAGAGTGTTGTACGGTTCTTGATTTTGTTGGTAATTCTCGTCCTGAATATGACTTTTCAAATAAATTTCGCTCACTAATTGGTAAAACAGAGAGAGCCATTGCTGATGAAATTAAGCAAGGCTTCCCTCATGCTCCATTAGGCTGTCGAATTGAGCTTTCTAAACGAACACAGGAATTAGTGTTAACCCAGATACGACAAGCTACGTTAAATCTTCAGCGACTCAGAGCTAAGATTCGACAGTTCCCACAACATTCAAACTTACCGTTGACGCTGAGTAATTTTTTGACCATTTATCCTGATTTAAATATCCATGAAATCTATAAGAAAGGAACGTGGCAAGCTTTAGTATCTGATGCATTAGGCGTAGAAGAATCAAGTAATGTTTCCTACCCAGAAAAAATGAATGAGAAGGCAATCTATAGTCGCATTCTTACCTGCGACGATCATGCGTACCTTAGTTATCTTTTAGATCTTTGTTCCGGTAATTATCGCTTAGAAGATGCCGATCAACGTAGAGCACTGATGTGCCATTATGATTTTTGGAAAGGTGTTGGTTCAGCATGCGGATTTCATTCCTTACAAGACAGCTTATTAGCACTGACGGATTCAGGATTATGTGACGAACTCATCGATGCTTTGCAGTGGAAAATAAACCAGACTAGGCATCAACAACGCAACATGCCAAACTTGCACAATGTTCCGTTAGCGCTTCATGCTCGGTACGCAAGAGAGCAAATTCTATGTGCATTTAATGCTTCGACATTTGCTCGTAAATCAACCGCAAGAGAAGGCGTTTTAGCCATCAAAGAGCAGAACATTGAACTGCTGTTTGTGACGTTAAATAAGAACGAAAAACAATTCTCACCAACGACCATGTACCATGATTACGCTATCAATGAAGAGTTGTTTCATTGGCAATCGCAAAACAGTGCAAGACCAGAAAGAGGGCGAGGACTGGAGTATATTCAACACCAAAAAATGGGGAAAAGGCTGTTCCTATTTGTGCGTGAACAAACTAAAGATGAATATGGTAGGACAATGGGGTTTGTCAATTACGGTGAGGTTGAGTATGTATCGCATACTGGCTCAAAACCTATGAGTATTACCTGGCGATTGCTCTCTCCAATGCCATCATTTATGTGGCAACAGGCGGCAAAATTGGCGGTTGGTTAGGAAGTGATTATTTTTACTTTCACTATCTTTAATTAGCTTGCGATGATGCTTGTTTGTGGGTGTGATAAAAAGTTTAAACGGTGCTGTATGAGACTGTATCTCTCAATAATATACATCTATCTGGATGATAATCAGGTTAACCACCAGTAGTTCACTTCCTAGGTACGAGCCTAGTAGGCTATTAGTTACCTTAACTCAACCCCATGCCTGACGCAAAGCATCAGCTTTGACTATCCTTCTCCAGTTACGTGATAGTTATCTATATAGGCGTTATAGTATCCATAATTAACAAAATAACGCTATAATGGACGTTATTGTATCCATTGGGGCTGAGTGTGAACTTTTCACTTTTAGATGATACCGATGTAAGCCAAGCTTTTGCTAGTCACCTGCGGAGCTTACGCAAACAAGCGAAGTTATCGCGAGAGGCACTAGCCCTGCGCAGTTGTGTACCTGCTTCGACCATAAAAAAGTTTGAACTCACTGGGCAAATTTCATTTCGTCAGCTGCTGCTTGTGTGGCAGTCGTTGGATTCACTGGACAGGCTTTATCAACTGACACAAACAACGACTGACCGCAGTGCTTTACCGACCAGTATAGAAGAGGTGCTTAAAGATGAGTTTTAAGTCCATTCAAAAATTGAATGTGGAGCGCACTCTCACAACGGGTGAAACTGTATCGGTGGGTGTACTAGCGCAAAACCACCAAGGCGTTTTCTTTCAGTATGATCAAAGTTATCTAAGCACGTTTGGCAATTTATCTCCTTTTACTCTTCAAGGGGATGTGCGGTTACAGCAAGCACCGAAAGGACCACACCAAGGCATTCACGGTGTTTTTGGCGATAGTCTTCCCGATGGTTGGGGTTTATTGTTGCAAGATCGAGTATTCCGCCAACAAGGTATTTTGCCAGCACAAGTAACAGCAATGGACAGGCTAGCTTTTGTTGGCCTGCAAGGAATGGGGGCATTGTCTTTTACACCTGTATCAGATCTCTCATTAGAAAATCGTTCAGATATTGATTTAAAAACACTTGGCCTTGAAGCCCAAACCTTGTTTGACCTGTCCCTCTCTGATGAGTTAGACGGTAGTACTCAGCAAGTGTTAGTAACCTTGGTAGCCGTTGGTAGCTCCGGCGGTGCTCGACCTAAAGCGCAAATTTATATGCCTGCTGGCGACGCGACGCAATGCCGTACTTATGCGCAATCTGGCGATGAAGCATGGTTAGTTAAGTTTACTTCGAAGAACTTAGCGTTGGGCCACGAAGAAGGTTTGTGTGAAGCGGTCTATTTAGAAATGGCTGAATTGGCAAAATGTCAGCCACCGATTTGGCAGCTAATTGAAGCACCTGCAAGTAGCGGCGCTAAAGCATGGCTTGCATTAAAGCGTTTCGATTATTTACCCGCGCAGGAGAAGGCTGGGCGTTTACATATGCACAGTGCCTGCGGCTTATTGGATGCAGACTTCCGAAGCCCTAGCTTAGATTACAGCGACTTGATTAAAGCCAGTCGTCAATTGTGTAAGTCACCCGCTGCTGGGCAACTTCAATTTCGTCGCGCAATGTTTAACTTGTTTGCCGCGAACCAAGACGATCACAGTAAAAACTGGGGCTTTTTACAAGCCGATGATGGCAGTTGGCAACTCGCACCATTTTATGATGTAACCTTTAGCCCTCACCCTTTTAACGAGCATGCGACTGCCTTCGCCGGATACGGCAAAGCACCACCACTCAAAGTGATGCAGAAGTTGGCTGCTAGTGCAGGCTTTGCTAATTGGAAGGAAGCACAGCAATGCATTCAAGAGGTAGTAGATGCTATTAGTCAGTTTAGGCAACTTGCTAAGCAATACGGGGTGAGTAATACCACTGTGTCATCGATAGAAAAAACACTTGCAGATCGTAAGCAAGAAAATTCGGCACTTTTAGCTTGAGATGATGTTGGTTTGAGATGACGTTTTTTAACGTGACGCAGCATTAAGATAAATAAGACGAGTAAGTAAAGCATGAAACCAGGTCGAAATGAACCTTGCCCTTGTGGCAGCGGTAAAAAGTACAAACGTTGCTGCATGAACACTGTTTCTAAGCAACACGCATCAATGTTGGATGATATTGAGCAAGTTGCTGCAATGAACCCTAACTTGACTTTAGAAGAGCTCAATATTGTTGCAGAGCAAAAAATAAAGGCGGCTAATGATCGGCCTCATCCTGATTTCTGTGGCCTTTCGTCAACACAAATGAGTAATTGGTTATATGCGCCTTTCAGTGAGTTGGAAGGAGTACTAATACACACGCCAGATAACCTAAGAACCAGCCCAGTGATGCGTTATTTAGAATTAGTATTAGGTGAAGCGATGCAAAACGATGGTTCATTTAAAGCCACCAGCAAAGGTAACTTGCCGACAAAAATCGTTAAACAGGCCAGTGAGTTATTGCCAGAGTTTGCCGTTTCTCAATTTGAACGACCTATCAGCATTAGTGAATATGCAGGTAGTAACGAAGATAAGTTTAATGCATTGCATTACAGCCGAGTGCTAGCTGAGATAGCGGGTATCATTTATCGCCGTAGTGGCCGTTATCATGTTAAAAAAGCGGCTCAAAAGCAGTATCTAGCCCACGGTATTCAAGCGTTCTTTATTCCTATGCTCGAAGCAGCAACCTCTCGGTACAATTGGGGCTACTTAGATGGATGGGAGCACGATGTTGATTTAAGAACCTTCTGGTTGTTTATGCTGTGGCGTTTGCAAAGCCATGGCAATACGGAACAGTTGATTGAAGAGGTAATTACCGCATTCCCTGATTTACTGTTGAGGTGCCCTGAAGGTGGGTATTCATCTCCGAGTCAGTTACTAGTCATAATGATTGAATCGAGATTTATTAAACGTTTCCTGGAGTTTTGGGGCTTTGTTACGGTTGCGCCGATGAGGAATATTGATGATTTTCGGACGCCAAATAAAGTAGAAATGCAACCACTGATGAAGCATGTTTTTCAATTTGATGTTTAGCGTGAATTAGAACCAAGATTCCGCTGCCAATTTTGGAATATCATATAGCCTGCCAAGAAGCTTGAGTAGCCTATTTTGATGTTCTTGCATGCCTGTTATGAAGCTCTGACCATCAAATTCGAGAGTGTCTATACCTTCAAATTTTAGAAATACCCAACGTGCCGTCGGCTTGGATGTCGTCTTGTTTTTGACCATACTCGGGAAAAACTCTTCAGTTTGTGAGAGTTGCGCTCTGATTTTATGCTCTAAACTTGCGTTAATGAGAAGACTCAGAGTCATCACCATAAGTAACGCTTCTATTCGTTGAGGCTTCTTCAAAAAACACTCACGAAAGTTCAACACGCCCTAGGGTACTAAGGAACAGAGTAAAGTGAACAAACAGCATTAATTAACCTTCAACGAAATTAGCTTCATTATTTACAACGCAAACGATTGCTTTTTGTGTTTATGCTCTTATAATCCCGCCCTAAACGTATACTCTCCTGATTAACAGCAATCACAGGGGAGGGAAATTTAGAGAGAAAAACATGAACGATCTACGCCCATCAGAGTTGGTCTATCAACTAAATGATCGCCCGCCAGTTCCACAAACATTATTTGCCGCCATACAGCACCTTCTTGCTATGTTCGTGGCCGTTATCACCCCATCGTTATTAATATGCCAATCTTTAGGTGTGCCAGCAGAGCAAACCAATACCATTATTAGCATGTCATTATTTGCTTCGGGAATATCGTCATTTATTCAAATTCGTACCTTTGGACCTATTGGTTCAGGTCTTCTCTCTATACAAGGTACTAGCTTTAATTTCTTGGGGCCTATTATTGGCGCGGGAATGTCATTAAAGGCAGGCGGTGCAGATATAGCAACCATGATGTCTGCTATTTTCGGCACCATATTAGTCGCTTCATTTGCTGAAATATTACTTTCTCGGGTATTGGAACATGCACAGCGCATTATTACCCCATTGGTTTCAGGGATAGTAGTGACACTGATTGGCTTAACCCTAATTCAGGTTGGTTTGGTTTCGATGGGTGGTGGCTATGCCGCTATGAGTGACGGTACCTTTGGTAGCCTAGATAAACTGACCTTAGCGGGTATTGTGCTAGGGTTTATCGTGTTACTAAACCGCTCTAAAAACCCTTATATTCGAGTGGCTTCAATTGCTATTGCCATGTTTGTTGGCTATGTTGCTGCGTACGCAATGGGCATGATCGACACCTCTCAACCAAGCAATACCGCTATCTTCGCATTACCAATCCCAATGCAGTTTGGTCTAAGCTTTGATTGGTCACTGTTTATCCCGTTAGTGCTTATCTTTTTGATCACTGCACTAGAGGCTATTGGTGATATTACTGCTACCTCTGAGGTGTCAGGTGAGCCGGTAAAAGGCCCTATCTATATGAAGCGCATTAAAGGTGGCGTACTTGCTGATGGCTTTAACTCCGCATTAGCCGCCGTATTTAACAGCTTTCCAAACTCAACCTTCAGCCAAAACAACGGCATTATTATGCTAACCGGCGTGGCTAGCCGTTATGTAGGATACTTTATTTCTGCAATGTTGATTTTGCTTGGCTTGTTCCCAGGCGTAGCAAGCTTTGTGCAGTTAATCCCAGAGCCAGTACTCGGCGGTGCAACTATCGTTATGTTCGGTACTATCGCCGCGGCCGGAGTGAGAATCATCTCCCGCGTTGACCTAGACCGCCGCGCTGTTTTAATCATGGCACTGTCTTTCTCTATGGGACTCGGCGTTGCGCAAAAACCAGAAATCCTTCAGTTCATGCCGGACCTAATTAAAAACCTTCTATCAACAGGTGTTGCAGCTGGTGGTATTACCGCCATCATTATGAGCATCCTGCTTCCAGAAACCTCAACGCAACAAGAAGATGCTTCATCTACAAAAGAAGTGTTGTCAGAAAAAGAAGCTTAAATATATCGTTTAATTAAGAATCCCTTGGCTTGTGATGAGCTAAGGGGTTTTTGTTTGTGCAGAGGTGTTTTGAATAAATTTGGTTCGCTTCTTTAATTGCAACCAGGTGTAATAAATCAAAATATCGAGATAGAAGTAACGCATGCAACAGATTGGCATTTATGAACAACTCATTACTCAATTGATAGAAAATAGATTAGATCGTGAACGTTATTATGTTGGTGAACGCGCTGTGGCAACAAGCCGCAAAACTGTCGGTAGGGTAGCTGCGACCTAGCTTCAAACCTAAATATCCTGACCTAAAAAAGCCCGTATTAAAATACGGGCTGGATATCATTTAATGTTGTAGATTAATCTATTCAATATTCTGGATTTGCTCGCGCATTTGCTCAATCAGAACTTTTAGTTCAACGCCTGAAGCGGTGATGTCAGTGCTGATAGATTTTGATGCTAGCGTGTTTGATTCACGGTTGAATTCTTGCATCATGAAATCTAGACGACGGCCACAAGCGCCACCTTTTTTCAGGATGCTGTTGGTTTCTTTTACGTGAGAGTCTAGGCGGTCTAGTTCTTCTGCTACGTCTGATTTTTGAGCTAGAACGATAAGTTCTTGTTCAACGCGAGATGAATCTAGCTCGATAGACGCCTCTTCAAATTTATTCAGTAGGCGGTCACGTTGCCATTGTAGAATTTCTGGCATGCGAGCACGCACTTTCACCACTTCTGCAGTGATGGCTTCTAGGCGTTGGTCGATTAGCGCTTTCATGTTGTCGCCTTCGCTGGCGCGAGCTTCAAGGAAGTCAGCAATCGCACCTTCAAAGCCTGCAAGAAGGTCTTTGTTTACGTTGTCCATGTCTTGCTCTGGCGTTTCCATCACACCTTGCCATTGCATTACTTGGAATGGGTTGATGCGAGTGGTTTCGCCTGTCATGTCCATCACTTGGTTAGCCGCGTTAATCACTTGTTTAGCAAGTTCAGTATTGATGCTTAGCTCGCCTTTAGCGCTTGGGTTTGCTTCAAAGCGTAGATGACACTCAACCTTACCGCGTGCTAGGCGCTTACGAAAACGTTCACGAAGGATAGGTTCTAGGCCACGAAATTGTTCTGGTAGGCGGAAGTAGGTTTCTAAATAACGCTGGTTAACAGAGCGAATTTCCCATACTGCGCTGCCCCAGTCGCCTTTTACTTCTTTACGCGCGTAAGCGGTCATGCTGTAAATCATCAAATTACCTTTATTCATTACATTGGTGCGTCTATATTGCGGGCAATCTTAGCACAAAAGCGAGCGACCCCATAAGGTCGCATCCTGATTCATGATCCTATATAATCTCGAGCCAATCCCATAGCCAATTATTTAGGTGACTTTCAATGCGTCCAAACGATCGTGCAGTAGATCAGGTTCGTCCAATTAAAATGACTCGCAACTACACCGCTTATGCAGAAGGTTCTGTATTAGTCGAGTTTGGCAATACCAAGGTATTGTGTAACGCTTCTGTAGAAGAGAATGTACCTCGTTGGTTGAAAGGCAAAGGTAAAGGTTGGGTAACCGCTGAATACGGCATGCTTCCTCGAGCAACGCACACTCGTAACCGTCGTGAAGCGGCAAGTGGCAAGCAAGGTGGCCGTACGATGGAAATTCAGCGTCTGATCGCTCGTAGCCTACGTGCTGTGGTTGATCTGGAAGCGATGGGCGAAATCATGATAACCGTTGATTGTGATGTGATTCAGGCTGACGGTGGTACACGTACCGCTTCTATCTCTGGCGCAAGTGTGGCAATGGCTGATGCATTCCAAAAATTGGTTGCACAAGGCAAACTAAAAGCAAACCCAATGAAAGGGCACGTATCTGCTGTTTCTGTTGGTATTGTTGGCGGTGAAGGTCTGTGTGATCTTGAGTATGTTGAAGATTCAGCTGCTGATACCGATATGAACGTCGTGATGACCGAAGAAGGTAAAATGATTGAAGTTCAAGGTACTGCCGAGGGTGAACCGTTCTCACATGAGGAGCTGATGAAACTGTTGGCTCTGGCGCAAAAGGGCATTGCAGACATCATCGAAGTGCAAAAAGCGGCACTGGCTGAATAGTTTTTAAGTAGCTCCTTGTGGGGCTATTTTTTTGTCTCCACTGGAGATGCACAAATACAACGTTTAATAATCTAGAATCTTATAAGAGAGAAAATAATGAAAGCATACCAGCGTGAATTTATTGAGTTTGCACTTGAGAAACAAGTTCTTAAGTTTGGTGAGTTTACTCTAAAGTCAGGCCGTACTAGCCCATACTTCTTTAACGCTGGCCTGTTTAATACTGGTCGTGATTTGGCGCGTCTAGGTCGCTTTTATGCTGCAGCATTAGCAGATTCTGCTATTGATTATGATGTGCTATTTGGCCCAGCTTACAAAGGCATCCCAATTGCAACGACCACAGCAGTGGCGCTGGCGGATCATCACGATACTGACAAGCCATACTGTTTTAACCGTAAAGAAGCCAAAGATCACGGCGAAGGTGGCAACCTAGTTGGTAGTGCATTGGAAGGCCGTATTATGCTGGTGGATGATGTCATCACAGCGGGTACTGCGATTCGTGAATCTATGCAAATTATCCAAGCGAATGGCGCGGATCTTGCGGGCGTATTAGTGGCCATTGATCGTCAAGAAAAAGGCAAGGGTGAGCTTTCTGCTATTCAAGAAGTAGAGCGCGACTTTAACTGTTCAATCATCTCGATTGTTAGCCTAACAGACCTGATTACTTTCTTAGAAGAGAAAGGTGGCAACGCAGAGCAATTAGAATCTGTAAAAGCCTATCGCGCACAATACGGCGTGTAAGCCAGATTTATATTAAAAAGCTCTATGGTAACTTTGTTATTGCTGTAGAGCTTTTTATTGCGTAGTAGGCTCGGTTCTCTGAGCATAGCGTCATGATCGGTAATTTGACCTACAAAGCCTTGGTCGAATTTGATGCCACCTAGTTTCAAGTTATTAACTGCACTTTGCCCAGAGATAAAGTTCAGGCTGGCTTTCAAATATATTGGTTACACCAGCGTACACTTTTTAAAGTGTACCCCACCAGAAAATCGCCACTCACTGTTTGACCTGTGTTCAAACATTAATACCAGATTCCATTTTGCGCCGTCGTCAGTATCCATAATTTAGGCAAACTAGACTCGTTACCTAAACGACCTACAAAACTCCCAGTAGCATCTATCTGCCATCCCCCCTGATTTATAATGAGTACCATAACGGGCATAACTTGAGACCATAGTGCTTAATGCGTTTCAAAATTAGATGTTATGACGGCGGGTTGTTGGTCATCTTGATAGTTTATTTCATAGGAAATTAATAGCCCTTATTAAAGTCTACAATGGCCGTTAATGGTTTTTCATTAAGCCACTTTAAGTAGTTATCTTTAAAGAGCCCTATAACTTGATTAGGGAAAGAATGTGCTGCGGTATGAGGTGTGACGGTGACATTTGGGTGTTGCCAGTACGGGCATTGCTGGGAAATTGGCTCATTAATAAAAACATCTAAGTAAGCGTGCGTTACTTTTCTCTGCTGAAGGGCATTTAATAGCGCTTGAGTCTCTATTGCATCCCCGCGGCCAACGTTAAATAACAGCGTATCTTTACAACTAGAGAAAGTGTCTGCGTTTAATAGGCCTTTTGTTTGAGCGGTGCGAGGTAATACAGAGACAAGGATATCCGCGCGCGTTAGGGCCTGTTTGATCGCTTGCGTAGTATATATGGCGTCAAATTGACTATTTTCTGGGATGCGTCCAGAGGCGTTGACGCCGATAGTGGTTAAGCCAAACGCTTTGGCCACAATAGAGAGATGCGCACCAATGGAGCCTGTACCAAGGATAACGATGGTTTTTTCATTTAAGCAACTGTACGGGTGGGGTTGCCATTGTTGGGCACTTTGTTGTTGCTGATAGGTGGCAAAATGACGGAAATGACTGATGGCGTATCCTAGTACATATTCCGCTATCGGTTGACCAAATATCTCTTTGACATTGGTTAGTAGGTAATCCTTGCGCAGCGCAGGTTCAATTAAACTATCCACTCCAGCATAGATGGATTGTAGCCATTGTAAATTGGCAAACTCATCGAGCTGGCTTGCAATCATGGTTGGGCTAGCAAGAACGATGTTAGCGATGCTTTTGTCTTCGGTAACTTTAAGGTGGGGCAAATTTTCTTTTTTGAGTAGTTTAAGGTACTCATCTTTGTTTTTTGACTCGACATATAAGTGCTGGATGTCTGTTTTCATCGGGATGGGTCCTTAAAGTTAAGTAAAACTATGAATAGCATTCAAGAATTGTGTACACTTTTGCTGTTTTCCACAATTGTGAGTCGTTATGTTACAGAATCCTCTTCAGGTTCGTATTGAAAAATTAGAACCTTGGCAACAAATCACTTTTATGGCCAGTTTGTGTGAACGAATGTACCCAAACTATGCCATGTTTTGTCAAACAACGGAATTTGCCGAGGCACGAATCTACCGAGATATTCTCGATAGCATTTGGGAGTTGCTGACCATTAAAAATGCCAAAGTTAACTTTGAGCGCCAATTGGAAAAGCTTGAAGAGCTAGTCCCTAGTTCTGAAGACTTTGAGTTTTACGGTGTTTACCCTGCCATTGATGCGTGCATGGGGCTAGCCGAATTATTACACGCTTTGCTAGATCGTGATTTACTGGGTGATGCGGTACAAAATATCAGCCAACAGTCGGTGATGACGGTAGCGGATCTTGAAGTGGCTCAAGGCAGTGAAGAAATCACCAATGAAAATCAAAAACAAAATGAAGCTGTATGTGAAGAGTGGGATGTACAGTGGGCCATTGCACGTCCATTACGTGAGTGCACTGAACGTGATGTAGAGCTGATTAAAGATTTACGTGCTGAGTTGCGTGAAGAGGGCATCAGCAATATTGGGGTGCAGCTTTGATATAAAGCGGTCCATTGAAAACGGGAGCTTTAGGCTCCCGTTGTATTATTTTTTATCCGCTTCAGGCGCCGGAGCATCTTTCTGTTGCTCTTTGTTAGGATCGTCATCGGTACTAATGATCACCCCATGGCGTTTTGTCCAATTGTCCCAACGCTCGTGAGCCACTTGCTGCATGTCGCGGTTTTTATCCGCTTCATCAACAATTTCCTGTCCTAATAAAAATTCAAAGATATCTTCAAGGGTCACAATACCTTGTACTGTGCCGTATTCATCCACAACTAAAGTAATGTGCAGTTTCTGTGCCAGCATATGAGCAAATACCTTAGGTAACACACTGTTATTTAGAAACACATGAATAGGGCGCATTACATTACCAAGCAGCTCAGTGCCTTGGCCTTGTTGTTGTAGCTTGAATAACTCTAAGCGATGCACAAACCCACAGATATTGTCTTTTTGCTCAGAATACACCAAAGGTCGAGAGAAGGGCGTGTCATTGTGTGTGGCTAAAAATTCATTAATGGTCAGCTTGGCATTTACCCGAAACACAACAGGACGAGGTGTCATTGTTTTCGTAACAGGCACGTTAGGTAAGTTAAGCAAATTATTAAGAATGCGCGTTTCGTCTTCACCAAATTCATCGGACTCTTCCGCTAAAATCGCCATCGCTGACATTTCTTCGCGTAACTTAGGTTCTACGTTACCGCGAGAGAGGCGTTTAGTGATTTGTTCTGAGAACCAAACAAAGGGTCGCAGTCCCCATACCATCCAGTTCAGTATTCTCGCTGAGGTTGGTGCCAGTTGACGCCAATAGGTCGCGCCAATTGTCTTAGGGACAATTTCTGAGAGCACTAAAATGCCCAATGTTAGCACCGCCGAAAATACGCCTAACCACTCACTGCCAAAGACAATAGAGGCTTGTGCACCAGCACTGGCCGCTCCTATGGTATGGGCTATGGTATTTAGGGTCAGAATGGACGCTAACGGTCGGTCAATATCGGATTTTAACTGACTTAACTTGCTAGCAGCGGGGTGCCCTTGTTGTCTTAACTGAGCAATATAGCTAGGCGAAATACTTAGCAGAACGGCTTCTAGTACAGAGCAAATAAATGACACTCCAATGGCGATGGAGACATAGATAGTAAGAAGTAACATAGTACCTTTGTAGATCGTTTAGAAATCAGGCTGAGTATGACAGCCATTATATGCAATTGATACTTTGTAAGTAGGTGTTAGAGGTTGAAAATACAAGCGTCGAGCCCACCAGTGGTGGTGAATTTGTGAGTTGAACTACAGAATGAGCTAAAAAATGTTCGTTTGAACAGAAAGATCGCTTGCAACCCTTTGCCAGATGGAGGGTTTTTGATTTAGAGTGGCTTTGTTCTCAAAAACTTTAGAAGGGAAACCCCAATGAACAAGACCCAATTAATCGATGCAATTGCAGAAAAAGCCGATTTATCAAAAGCTCAAGCAAAAGCAGCTCTTGAAGCCACTCTTGAAGGCGTAACTGAGGCTCTAAAAGAGGGCGACCAAGTACAACTAATTGGTTTTGGTACATTTAAAGTATCTCATCGTAACGCACGCACTGGTCGCAACCCTAAGACTGGTGAAGAGATTCAAATTGCAGCTGCTAATGTTCCGGCATTTACTGCTGGTAAAGCACTGAAAGATTCAGTTAATTAATGTAAAATACGCCGAGTGTTATCGCTCGGCGTATTTTTTATGAAACACCTCATTACTTCTGCTTTAGTTATACTCAGCCTAGCAGGTTGTTCATCTGCTACTGCTCCTCTACGTCAATCCGCCTCTCCTACGGAGTATTCTGGTGGCGATACTGACAACCAAAGTACCTCTATCTACTGGTTAACTGAACGTGTAGATTCCCCTGAATCAAGTTCTGATAATGTGACATTCAAAGATAAGAGTTGGTATCAAAGTTATTATACTTGGAGCGACCAACAAATTAGGGAAGTGACTCGTAAAGGGGAAAGAGTGTCTCGTTCTGGCGAGTTAGTCCCTTTTCAGATGACGTTGCGCTTTAGTCGTGCAGGAGAAGCTGTGTATCAGCGCTTGCGCCAGAATGGCAAGGTTATCCCTATGCGCGATGAGCAAATTAATGAGATCAAACAGCAGGCCAGTGAGTTGGTCGTTAAAGCTAAGTCTCAACAAGAACAAGGTTTAGAGTTAATCCAAGGTCACTGGAGACAGGGGGTGTTTACCACCTGTGAAGGAAAGTCTTTCTCGGACATGGAATTTAAAAATCAACTGCCGTCAGTGATTATAGATCGCCTAGTGGATGAGGATAACTTTGCTGTTTTTGTTGGCGGCTATAAATCTAAGAAAGTCGTCGTGAATCAGTTACTGATACTGAAAAACGGCAGCGAAGATTGCATTGAGCGACCTGTTTTGCATAGCTAAGATTGAAAATGATAAGTATAAAAAAAGCCATTTCATTCATTGAAATGGCTTTTTTGTTTGCGTTCAATAATCCGCTAAAGAGTGGCTATTACTTTTGCAGTTCACGAGCAATGGCGCGGTAGCCAATGTTCTTTTGACTACGAACCTAGATTACGAAAAGCCTAGCCTAGATTAATTTAGGCTATAGTAAAGAAGGTGTCTTCATGACCTGCGAAGGTAAAGTGTTTAAAGACATTAAATTTAAATGCTCTATTACTATCAGTGATTATGAGCGTTTAAGATACGAGGAAAACTTTGCCGCTTTTGTTGGAGAGTACAAAGCCAAAAGCGTGATGGTCGATAAATTACTGATTCTACAGCACTGTGGTGCTGAGTGTATTGAAAGGCCCGTTGAGTAAGCGATCGTTTAGTTTATTGTGATTTTATCTATTTAGTTGGTAGTGATGTGTTTATCGTAGATAAATGTTCTTTTTATTATATATTTGTACAGCCCCAATGAGTTTTTATTTATTGGGGCTATATTTATAGTAGTACTAAATATTAGTTTAAAATATCTAGGTAGTGGGATGTAACTGTTCCATTTGGAGATGTAAGATCAAAAGAAGAACCCTTGATATTTGCATACCAAGTTGAATTGCCACTATATATAACCAGAAAGCCATCATTCGGGTATTCTTGACCTAAACCATCAGCATCAAAAGAGATGCCATGAGGGGGTGTCGATTTTAATACAACGTATTGGTTATTGCTGTCGGAATTAGAATATTGAGTAACAAATGTCAATTTATCATAATAATAATTTTTACTAATAATAAACGTCTCAGCAGAGGTTGAAGTTAGTTTCATTGAATTAGCTGATAAATGCCCTGTAATACTTTTAACGAGGTCATTAATATCTAAATCAGCTTTAGTTTTATTATTCTTTTTACTAAGACTACCATTAATAACGAAATTATTTTTATTACAATTGCTGAAGCTAAAATTATCATCATATTCTTGATAAGAGCCACTGTCTTCGCATGCTTGATATCCACTTTTGTTTTCAGTGATGATCATAGTATGAATGATACTCTTTAGACCATTGCTAACTAAACTAGCTATTATATCTGAGTCACTATCATTGCTAAACTGACTTATAGTGCCTTTTTCTAATGTCAAAGACTGTCGGTTTTCAGCAGTCCTGCCATCGTTATAATAATTATAGCTTTCGCTATTGGGTGTACTAACTGAATATCCACCATCAAAGAAGTCAATTAGCCATTTTTTATTATCTTTACCTACAATTGTCAAATGCCCTTGATGATGTTCTAAATCTGAATCTAAATCACTAGCGTCAACTTTGTATATTCCCATAGATGATGATTTAGTAGTCATAGACCAATCATGTTGATTTATACTTTTAAATGAAATGTTTAAGTTCTTATCATGATTAGTTGATTTTATATTTATATTTGCAGTGAGGATATAATTGTCATTGCTGGTATCATTAATGTTGCCATTAATCGTTAGGCCAGCATGATCATATGTTGAATTTTTATAGTTGATTGATATAGTACTTGTTTGATCATCCCAATCCCATGTTTGAGATCCTGAATCAGCAATAAATTCACCATGTGATGAGTACTTATCGCTATCGTGGGCATTAAGAGCCGTGGAATAATCATCTAGTATAATAAATGACGGCATTATGACTTCCGATACAACAGTATTAATTTGCTCATGAGTATTAAGGCTGAGGGTAAGATCTGCATCTTTTATTGTCGTTAGATCTTTATCGCCACCACCACCACAGCCAAAGAGAGTTGTTGATGAAACTAGTAGTACACCGACTGTTAGTTTTTTTGAAAAAATCACCACTGTTATACCTTTAAGAATTTAATATATTTTATTAGGTGGTATTTTATACAGTTTAGATTTAATCGATTAAGAGATTGATTGAGTATCTTTATTGGCCCGATTTCAGATAATAACTGCGACATTCATGGAAAGGCATAGAAGAGGAAGCCAACTGCCGAAAGTGGTACGCTCTTCTCGCCAAAGAAACAAGCAGTACTACTATGAATTATCAGCAGTTGACCGAGGGAAGAAGATATCAAATTTCTGCCCTTTTGGAACGGGGAATTTCAATATCTGAAATTGCTAAGACAGTTAAATGCCATCGCTCAACCGTTTATCGAGAGCTGAAACGATGTAGCAAGAAAGAACAATATCGGCCAGACAAAGCACATCATCAATCAATAGAAAAACGACGGCAAGCCCGTAAGTATCAAGTACCTCAATCGCGTATAGATTTTATTGAGGTTCTGTTGTCTATCGATTGGAGTCCAGAGCAAATATCTAATGTCTTAACCCGCGCAGGGGCTAAAGTGAGCCATGAGTGGATTTACCGATTCGTCGCTCGTAATAAGCGACAAGGTGGAAAGCTATTTAAGCACTTGCGCCAAGGCCATAAGCGGTATCGACGGGGCAAGACAGAGAAAGCACCTGCAATCAAAAACGCAGTTTCAATAGATGAAAGGCCTGACATTGTTGATAGTCGTGAACGCTTTGGTGACTGGGAAATTGATACGGTCTTAGGCAAGCATGGAACGGGGGCAATTGTCACTCTCTTAGAGCGTCAAACGCGTTTTTATCTGACACAGAAAGTGCCCTCTAAGTCAGCAAAAGACGTGACTAACGCAACCATAGCAATGCTGATGCCTTATAAAGCGTTAGTTCATACTATTACCGCAGATAATGGTCGTGAGTTTGCAGGTCATGAAGAAATAGCACAGGCATTAGAAACCGATGTGTACTTCGCACACCCTTACAGCTCTTGTGAACGAGGAGCGAATGAAAATGCTAACGGCCTGTTGAGACAGTACGTAAAGAAAGGAACAGATCTACGAACGGTCAGTGATGATGATATTGAAAGGGCGCAACAACGAATTAATTATCGTCCAAAAAAGTGTTTAGGGTTCAAGCAACCTGCTGTCATTTTTAGAGAAATGATGGAGGCTACTTGAATATTAAGAATGTCGCACTTCGGAGTTGAATTCGGGAGAAACCTAGATTTCGCAGTGGGCATTTAATGAGGTCTAATTTCTTTTAGATTAAGGAAATAGTAGATGATTATTGAAATTAATGACTTAGAATAAGAAAACCCAAACATACTAAATACATTTGGGTTTTTTGTTTTAATACAGCGAGCAAATAGTTAATTTACTTTTGCAGTTCACGAGCAATGGCGCGGTAGCCAATGTCGTTGCGGTGGAACATGCCGTTCCAACTCACTTGTTTTGCTAGGGCGTATGCTTGCTCTTGAGCTTCAGACACTGTGTTACCTAGTGCCGTTGCACAAAGTACGCGGCCACCGTTAGTCACAACATCGCCAGAGTCGTTGTTTGCAGTACCTGCGTGGAAGATTTTTTGACCTTCCGCTTCGCTTGTAGGCAAAGAAATTACATCGCCTTTGGCGTAGTCTGCTGGGTAACCACCGGCTGCAAGAACCACACCGATAGAAGCGCGTGGGTCCCATTTAGATTCTGCTTGGTCTAGTTTCTCGTCGATTGCCATTAGGCAAAGTTCAACAAGGTCAGACTCCATACGCATCATAATAGGTTGCGTTTCTGGGTCACCAAAGCGGCAGTTATATTCGATAACTTTAGGTGTTCCGTCTGCTGCAATCATAAGACCTGCATATAGGAAACCTGTATAAGGTGCGCCTTCTGCATCCATACCACGTACAGTTGGGTAGATAACTTCCTCAAGAATACGGTTATGAATTTCTGGCGTCACAACAGGAGCTGGAGAGTATGCACCCATGCCGCCAGTGTTAGGGCCAGTATCTTTGTCGCCAACACGTTTGTGATCTTGGCTAGTTGCCATAGGCAGTACGCTAGAGCCGTCTACCATAACGATGAAGCTGGCTTCTTCGCCTTCTAGGAACTCTTCGATAACCACGCGGCTACCTGCATCACCAAAGGCATTGCCCGCTAGCATGTCTTTAATTGCGTCTTCGGCTTCTTCAAGGGTCATGGCAACGATAACGCCTTTACCCGCGGCTAGGCCGTCAGCTTTAACAACAATCGGTGCACCTTGTTCACGAACATAAGCCAGTGCAGGCTCAATTTCAGTGAAGTTTGCGTAGTAACCCGTTGGAATATCATGACGCGCTAGGAAATCTTTAGTGAAAGCTTTAGAACCTTCAAGTTGCGCGGCTGCTTGTGTTGGACCAAAGATAGGCAAGCCCGCTTCACGGAAGGCATCAACCACACCGATAACTAGAGGCGCTTCAGGGCCTACGATAGTCAGTTCGATGCTTTTTTCTTTAGCGAAAGCAACCAATGCTTCGATATCTTCAACGCCAATGTTTACGTTTTGCAGTTTTGGCTCGATAGCAGTACCTGCATTACCAGGTGCAATGAATACTGTTTCAACATTTGGGTTTTGCGCGGCTTTCCAGCCTAGTGCGTGCTCACGACCGCCAGCACCAATAATAAGAACGTTCATATATTATCCTTAATTCAAAAATCGCTGTTTTTGTTGTTCGAAAGACACTCTTGAAAGCAATTAAAGCGGTATCTCAAACAATAAGCACTACCGTGACAATTGGATTATCGCGGTAGTGCTAAAGATGTAGAAATATTAGTGACGGAAGTGACGCATACCAGTGAAGATCATCGCCATGCCGTGCTCGTTAGCCGCATCGATAACTTCTTGGTCACGCATAGAGCCGCCAGGTTGGATAACACATTTAATGCCAGCATCTGCTGCCGCATCAATGCCATCGCGGAATGGGAAGAACGCATCCGACGCCATGACACAACCTTCAACTTGTAGACCTTCGTCAGCAGCTTTAATACCGGCAATTTTCGCAGAGTACACGCGGCTCATTTGGCCTGCACCTACACCGATAGTCATGTCGCCTTTAGAGTAAACGATAGCGTTAGATTTAACGTACTTCGCTACTTTCCAGCAGAACAATGCATCTTTTAGCTCTTCTGCTGTTGGTTGACGCTCAGAAACAACGGTAAGGTCATCTTGAGATACCATGCCTTGGTCGCGGTCTTGAACTAGCAAACCACCGTTAACGCGTTTCACGTCAAAGCCCGTTGTTTTGCTTGTCCATTCGCCACACTCAAGCAGGCGAAGGTTTTTCTTAGCGGCTACGATTTCTGCAGCTTCTTTTGATACAGAAGGGGCAATAATTACTTCAACAAACTGACGTTCAGTAATGGCTGTAGCGGTTGCTGCATCAAGCTCGCGGTTGAAAGCGATGATGCCACCAAAGGCTGAAGTTGGATCGGTTTGGAATGCACGGTTATACGCTTCTAGGATATCTTTACCTAGTGCAACACCACATGGATTGGCGTGCTTAACGATAACACAGGCGGGTTCTGCAAATTCTTTAACACACTCAAGGGCTGAATCCGTATCAGCGATGTTGTTATAAGAAAGCGCTTTACCTTGGATTTGACGTGCTGTTGAAACAGACGCTTCTTCAGGGTTTGCTTCCACATAGAATGCCGCTGCTTGGTGGCTGTTTTCACCGTAGCGCATGTCTTGTTTTTTCTCGAACTGTTGGTTGAAAGTGCGAGGGAATTTAGACTCTTGGTCGCCTTCTTTGTTGTCGCCGTAAGAAGGAACCATAGTACCGAAGTAGTTAGCAATCATGCCGTCATAAGCTGCAGTGTGTTCAAATGCTGCAATGGCTAGGTCGAAACGAGTGTCTAGAGTTAGAGATTTCTCGTTGCTGTCCATTTCAGTGATAACACGGTTGTAGTCGTGTGCATTCACTACGATAGCAACGTCTTTGTGGTTTTTAGCCGCAGAACGAACCATTGTTGGACCACCGATGTCGATGTTCTCAACTGCGTCAGCAAGAGTACAACCTTCTTTTGCGACTGTTTCAGCAAATGGATATAGGTTAACAACAACCATATCGATAGGTTTGATGTCATGTTTTGCCATGATGTCGTCATCTTGACCACGACGACCCAGTACACCACCGTGTACTTTAGGGTGAAGTGTCTTAACACGGCCGTCCATCATTTCTGGGAAGCCAGTGTAGTCAGACACTTCAGTGACAGCTAGACCTTGCTCTGCAAGTAGGCGAGCTGTGCCACCTGTAGAAAGAAGTTCAACGTTGCGTTCAGCAAGTGCTTTAGCAAACTCTACGATGCCAGTTTTATCAGATACGCTGATAAGAGCGCGGCGAATTGGGCGAGCGATACTCATGCTTCCATATTCCTCAAGTACTTAAGATTATCCGTTATCGACAGAATAAATGAGAAGCCCCGAATCATTAGCTTGATCGTCTGGTGCATCCTCACAACATCTGCTGATTTTGGAATCAAGTTGGATGAAAAGATGTTTGTCAAAGTTGAGTCTGTATTATGACTATTAGACAACTTTGACAAAAATCTTCAGCGTGCAAAAAAACATCAATTCGAATGGCGCGTATTCTAGCGAATAATTTACTAAAAAGCTCGCGCAATCGTTTGGCATTTGCATTTTATTGTAAAAAATCCTTATTTGGAGCTTATTGATGTTCAGAATGAGCAAAAATTAAAGTAAGCACTATTTCACTTTTAATTGGCTTACAAACTTGACCTTGGAGTTGTATCTAAGGTTTATACTTATGATGTAATAACTAATTTAATGAGTATGAGAATGTATAAAATTGGAGAGCTGGCAAAACGATTTTACATCAAGCCAGATACATTACGTTTTTATGAAAAGCATGGCCTGTTAAAAGCAAGCTCTCGAAGTGCTAGTGGTTACCGAGTTTATAATGATAATGATGCCGATAGACTGGGATTTATTATCCGCGCCAAAAAGGTGGGGTTTACTTTAACCGAGATAGAAGACTTGTTATCCATTCAGCTTGATCGCGACAATTACCGTTGCCATGAGGCGAAAGGCATTGTTGATCTTAAACTGGCTCAAATTGAAGAGAAAATGCGCGAGTTACAGGTTTTCCAAAGTTCATTGGCTAAGTTAAGTGCTTCTTGTTGTGGTGGTGATGAACCCGCTACGCATTGTTCGATTTTAGAGGCTCTTGATAGTGCTGATTGTGATGTACAGGAGGAAACAAAGTGAATTTATTACATAACTTTGTGGGGCTATTTATAGAGTCGGGCTTTTGGATGCTCCTTGGCTTAGTGGTCGCAGGTCTTTTAAAGGAGTGGGTTCCCACCGATTTATTAGCTAAGCACTTAGGTGGCAAAGGAGCCAAGACAACAATAAAGGCGGCATTTATTGGTGCGCCTTTACCATTATGTTCTTGTGGGGTGATTCCTGCCGCTCTAGGTTTGCGTCGCAGCGGAGCATCAAAAAGTGCGACAACTTCATTTCTTGTGGCAACCCCCGAGACTGGCTTAGACTCTGTTTCGGTATCCTATGCGTTACTTGGGCCTTTTATGGCCATTATTAGACCTATTGCCGCTATTTGCAGTGCGATTGTTGCTGGGTTATTAGTGGGTCGAGAGGATCTGCCCTCTAAAGTCAAATCGTCAAAGCGCCATTCACAACCTTTGGATCAGCCCAGTGCAGGTTTTGCCGTCAATGCCATTAAACCTGCGCCAACTGCAGCAAAATGCTGTTCATCTAAAACAGTAGAACCTACGCCAACTGTAGCAAAGTGCTGCTCTTCTAAAACCGCAGAATCTACGTCAACTACAGCAAAATGTTGTTCTTCTAAAGGGGGCGATAGCAAATCTGCATTTGGCAAACTAAAGTCAGGTGTGAGTTTTGCGACAACGGATTTGATCAAAGATATAAGCACATGGCTAATCATTGGCTTATTTTTTGCCTCTTTAGTGCAAACGTATGTAGAAACTGATTTTCTAGCTCACTGGGGCGGGACGATTTGGAGCATGCTCATCATGGTCGCTATTAGTGTGCCTATGTATATCTGTGCCACAGCCTCTACGCCGATTGCCGCAGGTTTATTAATGTCTGGTATTAGCCCAGGAGCGGTATTGGTATTTATGCTTGCAGGCCCTGCTACTAATATTGCAACTCTAGGAGTAGTGGGTAAAGAGTTAGGTAAACGTTCGTTATTTGCTTATTTAACCGGAGTGGTAGGGACAGCGATTGTGTTTGGTTTAGCTACAGATTATTTAGTTTCGACCTATGGTTTTGTAGTACAACCATTGAGCGCAGGTGAGCACGAAGTACTCCCGCACTGGTTAAGTATCACATCAGCTATTGTTTTGGCTTTACTCATGGCCCGCTACTATTGGCAAAAAATCCACAGCTTGCTGTTGCAACGCGGTTTAGTGCACTAAAAGAGAGTTTAAATGAAGGGCCCGCCAAGTCGCGGGCCTTTTTTATATGCACTTAATGGGGGATAGTCAAAGGCGTCTTATTCAGTAACATGGAGAGTGTTGAAGATAAGGACGAATTTTGCAAACACATAAGTACACTCTATACGGCGTAATGGCCATTTTACTTTGGAGCTGCGTTATAGGCGTGGCGCGCAAGGTTGCCGAGCATTTGGGACCAATAGGTGGGGCTGCCAGTATTTATACTCTAGCTACACTGTTTTTGATGCTAGTGGTGGGCAGCCCTAAACTCAACACATTATCAAAGCGCTATGTGCTGATTGCTGGGGGCTTGTTTGCCGCTTATGAGGTCTGTTTGTCGTTAGCTATAGGGATGGCTCACGATAGACACCAAGCCCTTGATATGGCCGTTATTAACTACCTGTGGCCAGCTTTAACTGTATTGATTGCGGTGATTAGCAGTGGCAAAAAAACCAGCGTTTGGCTCTATCCTAGTGTGGCTTTGGCGTTTATTGGCGTAGCTTGGGCTATAACAGGGGATCAAGCGCTATCAATCACTCAGCTAGCGCACAATGTGCAAAGTAATCCGGCTACTTATGCAATGGCGCTAATAGGTGCATTTTTATGGGCAATTTATTGCAATATCACTAAACGTTTGTCTAACGGTAAAAACGCCATTACCTTGTTTTTTGCGATGACCGCATCGGTATTATGGGTTCACTATGGATTTAGTGATGAGCCCGCTCTTGTATTTGATGGTGAGTCTATTTGCTATTTAGTGCTCGCAGCTCTGATTATGGCCAGCGGTTATGGTTTGTGGAACAGTGGCATCATGAAAGGAAATATGCTGCTGCTTGCGACCTTGTCTTATTTTACCCCTATTTTTTCTACCTTATTCTCATCGGTTATTTTGGGCATCGCTCTCTCTAGTAGCTTCTGGCAGGGGGTGTCTATGGTGGTATTGGGGTCGGTGATTTGTTGGCGAGTGACTAAATAATGAGGCAATATTAATTTTGATAGGGAAGTCGCCTTTTAGACTTGTATAACCCGATAACTATATAAATGAAACGTCGTCTGATCATATTTGTTAGTTATACCCACTCTAAGTAAGGCAGCGCTTAGAGGAGGTTCTGATATGAAAGGAACAGCAAGCTACATGTATAACGTCGCGTGAGTAGCCTAACTACCTTTTATCCTACATAAAGCCAATAACTATATAAGTGGAAAAGTGAATGATCATTTATGATCGTTATAAAAAGAAAAAGGGTTTATCAAAAAATGATAAACCCTTTAAATTCAAATGCTTAAACTAATATGTATTAGTTCATGCCATATTTTTTAAGTTTCTTACGAAGTGTACCACGGTTGATACCCATCATAGACGCAGCGCGAGTTTGGTTGCCGCGAGTGTATTGCATGATCATGTCTAGTAGTGGTTGTTCAACTTCAGCTAGTACCAACTCATAAAGGTCGTCTACATCCTGACCGTTTAATTGTGCAAGATAGTTTTTTACTGAAACTTTTACTGAGTCGCGAAGTGGTTTTTGCGCGATTTGGTCTTGGGCAGTTACTGTTGTAACTGTTAGTGCTTCAGAAGTCAGGTTTTGTTCGAACATATTCAGTCTAGCTCTTCTCGTAATTATGATGCAACCATATCCCTATCATTGATAGGAATTGAAATACTCTTGTAATGCGTCTAATTGCTCTGGAGCAACGTCGATAGCATTAAAGATACGGCGAAACTCACTCGCTTGTTCATGCTCTTTTAAGTACCAACCCACATGCTTTCTTGCAATGCGCGGACCTAAGAACTCACCATAAAATTGATGAAGTTCATGAACGTGACCAAGCATAATGTCTTTTACTTCCTGCATAGGAAGTGGAGACATCGTGGTGCCGTGTTCTAAATAGTGTTGGATTTCTTGAAAAATCCATGGACGACCCTGGGCGGGACGACCAATCATCAATGCGTCTGCACCGGTAAATTCCAGTACATGCTTTGCTTTTTCTGGGCTATCTATATCACCATTGGCGATAACAGGTATTGAAATAGCTTGCTTGACCGCTCTGATGCTTTCATATTCTGCCTCTCCTTTGTACATACAAGTACGCGTCCTACCATGTAAGGCGAGTGCTTGAATGCCGCAGTCTTCGGCCATTTTAGCGATGTCGACACAGTTTTTATGCTCTGTATCCCAACCGGTTCGAGTTTTTAATGTCACGGGGACATCTACCGCATCTACCACCGCCTTCAGAATTTGTTGCACAAGTTCTGGGTGCTTAAGTAGTGCTGAACCGGCTAGTTTTTTGTTCACTTTTTTAGCGGGACAACCCATGTTGATATCGATGATTTGCGCACCGCCCTCAACATTAAATTGTGCTGCTTCTGCCATTAATTGTGGATCTGATCCTGCAATCTGTACCGAGCGAATGCCCGATTCAGCTTCGTGTACTCTTCGTTGCAGTGATTTTGTTGTATTCCATGTTTTAGGGTTAGATGACATCATTTCACTGACTGCCATACCCGCACCATAGCGTAGACACAACTCTCGAAACGGTCTATCTGTAACACCGGCCATAGGTGCTACAATTAAATTGTTCTTAAGTTGATATTTACCGATTTTCAAATCATGGTCACATTATTAACAGCAAGGGCGCGCATTTTACGCATTTTTTGGGCGCGTGAAAAGCCTAATATTTGAGCATTTCAAAAAATATTTGCTAACTTGCGCACTTTTTACACAATTTTTGATGTGACTCAACTAGAGTGCTTTTTTCCTGAGATACGACACCACTCTTGCAGTTCTGCAATTGGTTGTATATCAAACTGGTCGCGATAATAGTTGGCGACATCTTCTGCTTGTGTATCTAGCACCCCAGACATGGCAAGTACGCCGTTGTCTTTTACTAGAGATTTGATAACAGGAGAAAGGTCACGCAATGGGCCAGCTAAAATATTAGCGACTACAACATCGGCAATTAGGCCCTCAGGTTGGTCTTGAGGAAGGAATAACGCTAACTGATCTTTTACGCCATTACGTTCGGCATTGGCGGTGGAAGCGATGATCGCTTGTGGATCAATGTCGATCCCAATAACTTTTTTCGCACCCAATTTGATCGCGGCGATCGCCAAAATACCTGAACCACAGCCAAAATCGACAACAGTTTTATCTTTAAGATCCAGACCTTCTAACCACTCTAAACACAGTGATGTTGTTGGGTGTGTGCCTGTACCAAAAGCGAGGCCAGGGTCGAGCATGACGTTGACCGCATCAGGCTCTGGAATTTCACGCCAACTTGGGCAAACCCATAGGCGCTCACCAAATTTCATTGGGTGGAAGTTATCCATCCACTCACGTTCCCAATCTTTATCTTCAAGCTGTTCAACTTTGTGGGCAAAGCCTTGTTCTAGAAGGTTGCTGGCCGCTATTTGGCTTATTATCCATTGCGTATCGGCTTCGGCATCGTATAACGCAAGAATATCAGTTTCACCCCATAGGCGAGTTTCACCCGGTAGTGGTTCGAAAACAGGGGTATCTTTAGCGTCTAAGAAAGTAACGGAAAGGGCACCCGTTTGTTCCATCAACATATCGCCGATTTGTTCAGCGTTTTTGTCAGTGGCGTTAAGTTTGATTTGAATCCAAGGCATGGAGTTCACTCTGAGTTTTGATAATTGGCGTGGATTTTAGCAGTAATTTTAACCAACTTCATCTATGAAAAGAAAAAGGGTTACAGCCATCTGCGTGGCTGTAACCCTTAAATTTACCTATTTAAAGCGTATAGCGATAATTAGCGACTACTGAAGACCAAGCTTCTTCTCTAGGTAGTGGATATTAGCACCACCGTGTTGGAAGTTTTCGTCATTCATGATTTCAAGTTGTAGTGGCACGTTTGTTTTAATGCCTTCGATAATCATTTCACTTAATGCATTTTTCATGCGTGCAATGGCAACATCACGGTTCTCACCAAAGGTGATTAGTTTACCAATCATTGAATCGTAATGAGGTGGTACTGTGTAACCTGAGTAGATGTGAGATTCCCAACGAACGCCCATGCCACCTGGAGCGTGGAAGCGCTCAATTTTACCTGGGCATGGTAGGAAGCGTTCAGGATCTTCTGCGTTGATACGACATTCGATAGCGTGGCCACGCAGTTTAATATCATCTTGGGTGTAGGATAGTGGTTGACCTGCAGCAACACGAAGTTGCTCTTTGATTAGGTCAACACCGGTCACCATTTCTGTTACTGGGTGCTCTACCTGAATACGGGTGTTCATTTCAATGAAGTAGAACTCGCCGTTTTCGTATAGGAACTCAAAAGTACCTGCGCCGCGGTAATTGATTTCAAGACAAGCGCGCGTACAACGCTCACCGATATACTTACGCATATCATCAGTAATACCTGGTGCTGGAGCTTCTTCTACAACTTTTTGGTGACGACGTTGCATAGAACAGTCACGTTCACCTAGGTGAATTGCGCCGCCTTGGCCATCAGCAATGATTTGAACTTCAACGTGACGAGGGTTTTCAAGGTATTTTTCCATGTAAACGATATCGTTGTTGAAGGCCGCTTTTGCTTCTGCACGAGTCATAGCAATGGCTTCAATAAGATCCGCTTCTGCACGTACAACGCGCATACCACGACCACCGCCACCACCAGAGGCTTTGATGATAACAGGGTAGCCAATGCGTTTAGCGTGAGCTTTGTTTACTGTTGCATTGTCATCAAGAGGGCCGTCAGAACCAGGTACACAAGGAACACCCGCTTTTTTCATTGCATTGATAGCGGCAACTTTGTCACCCATAATGCGGATGGTTTCCGCTTTTGGACCCACAAAGATGAAGCCAGATTTCTCTACTTGTTCAGCAAAGTCAGCATTCTCAGATAAGAAGCCGTAACCTGGGTGTATGGCCACAGCGCCTGATACTTCCGCCGCAGAAATAATGCGAGGGATGTTTAGGTAGCTGTCGATGCCGCGAGCAGGACCGATACAGATGGACTCGTCAGCAAGCAGTACGTGTTTTAGATCACGGTCAGCGGTTGAGTGAACGGCTACGGTTTTAATACCTAGCTCTTTACATGCGCGAAGAATACGAAGCGCAATTTCGCCTCGGTTCGCGATGACTAATTTGTCTAGCATAGTGTGGACCTCAATTATTCGATAACGATCAGAGCTTGGTCGAATTCTACCGGAGCACCATCATCAACAAGAATTGCTGTCACAACGCCTGATTTATCAGCTTCGATTTGGTTCATCATTTTCATCGCTTCAACGATACAAATAGTGTCGCCTTCAGAGATGGTTTGGCCAACTTCTACGAAAGACTTAGTGTCTGGACCAGGAGCACGGTAGAAAGTACCTACCATTGGAGAAAGAACTTTATGACCTGCTTCAACTGGCGCAGCAACTTCTGCGGCAACAGGAGCTGCAGCCACTGGCGCTGCAACAGGGGCAGGAGCTGCAATAGGAGCGGGTGCAGCAGCGTATTGGATTGGTGCTACTGGAGCATTACCATGACGACTAATGCGTACAGACTCTTCACCTTCAGAAATTTCAAGCTCTGCAATTCCCGACTCTTCTACTAGTTCAATTAGCTTCTTTATTTTGCGAATGTCCATGATTCTTCTCTTGTCTTGTGTTGGGCCTCTCGATAGTGTCGAGACGGCTTAGATTTTATTTTGCCTGTAGCTGCTTCTCTGCTGCAGACAATGCGAAATTGTAGCCTTGAGCACCTAGTCCGCAGATCACTCCCACCGCCTTATCTGATAGATAAGAGTGATGACGAAATGGTTCTCGGGCATGTACGTTTGATAGATGAACTTCAATAAACGGAATGTTGACCCCCAGCAAAGCATCTCTTAGTGCCACACTGGTGTGGGTGAATGCTGCGGGGTTAATGATAATAAAATCAATCTCTCCCATCGCATTATGGATAGCATCAATAAGCTCATATTCTCGGTTTGACTGAACATGAGTGAGTTCTATTCCTGCCTGCTCTGCTTGTGTATGCAGGTTATTGACTATGTCATTTAATGTAGCGTGACCGTAAACTTCAGGCTCTCGTTTTCCGAGTAAGTTTAAATTAGGGCCATTTAGGAGTAGAACACGTGATTTTGTTGTCATCTTGTCGCTATCTTCCGTTAATGTGAGTTGTTCATTATAGTCTTTAATTATTTTACGAATTCTGAATTAAATCCAGTCAGAATTATGTAAAAAAGCAAAGTAGCGCATGATTATAGCTAATTCAACGAAATTAACAGCATTTTACTGGTCTAATCACCGAGAGGCGCGACAGGTTTGCTATGGAAAAGCTGTTAGATAAATGTGAATAATGCTGATTCAGTAATAATAGGTTAAACATTTCATTTTATTATGTTTAATTTGTAACTGTCTTTAAATGAAAAAGCCGTCACGATGTGACGGCTAATGACTTTGAGGGGAGTGGTTAAACCAGTTCACCTTTTTCGGATATGAGTTTTTCAACCACACTTGGGTCGGCTAATGTTGAGGTATCGCCAAGATTATTGGTGTCTCCAGTGGCGATTTTGCGCAATATTCGACGCATTATCTTACCTGAACGAGTTTTCGGTAGTGAGTCCGTCCAGTGCAAGGTATCAGGTACTGCGATTGGGCCTATTTCTTTGCGCACCCAATCTTTGACCTCTTTATGCAGTTCGGCACTCGGGTATTCATCAGCGTTGAGGGTAATGTAGGCATAAATGGCCTGACCTTTAATATCGTGAGGAACGCCCACAATAGCCGCTTCGGCAATTTTCTCATGAGCCACCAATGCCGACTCTAGCTCGGCCGTGCCCATTCGATGCCCTGATACATTGAGTACATCATCCACTCGGCCGGTAATCCAATAGTAGCCATCGTTATCACGTCGTGCCCCGTCACTGGTAAAGTACATACCCTGAAAGGTGGAAAAATAGGTTTGCTCGAAACGGTCATGATCACCATAAATTGTGCGCATTTGTCCCGGCCAAGAGTCGAGAATCACTAAGTTTCCAGATGCCTCGCCTTCAATGATGTTCCCCATGTTATCCACTAGAGCGGGTTGCACGCCAAAAAAGGGACGCGTAGCTGAACCGGGTTTTAGAGCGGTGGCACCAGGTAATGGGCTAATAAGAATGCCACCGGTTTCTGTTTGCCACCAAGTATCTACAATAGGAGATTGCCCGTTGCCTATGGTGTTGTAATACCACTCCCATGCTTCTGGGTTAATGGGCTCACCGACCGACCCCATAATGCGCAGGCTGTCTCGTTTGGTGCCTTCAATCGCTTCGTTACCTTTTGCCATTAGTGCGCGAATAGCGGTGGGAGCGGTATACAGCAGAGTGACTTGGTGTTTATCGACCACTTCGCTCATGCGACTGGTGTTGGGGTAGTTAGGTACACCTTCAAATAAAATCGTCGTCGCCCCATTGGCTAATGGGCCATACACAAGATAAGAGTGTCCGGTTATCCAACCTACATCGGCAGTACACCAGAACACGTCACTAGGTTGATAGTCGAAAATATACTTAAAGGTCATAGTGGCATAAACGAGGTAGCCACCCGTAGTATGCAATACCCCTTTTGGCTTACCGGTTGAGCCCGATGTATACAAAATGAATAGCGGATCTTCTGCGTTCATTTCTTCTGGTGGGCAATGGGCGTCCACATTAGCAATGGCATCGTGCCACCACACATCCACATCCGCATTCCAGTCAATGTTTGCTCCCGTGCGTTGGAATACCATTACAGTGTTGATGGTAGTGACATTAGGGTTTTGTAATGCTTGATCTACGTTTTTCTTTAACGGCACACTGCGACCGCCACGCACACCTTCATCGGCGGTGATCACTATTTTTGCATCAGAATCTTCAATTCGCCCAGCCAGTGCTTCAGGAGAAAAACCACCAAATACCACAGTGTGCACGGCACCCACTCGAGTACAAGCGAGCATGGCAATCGCCGCTTCTGGCACCATTGGCATGTACAGACACACCACGTCCCCTTTTTGTACTCCTTGTGCTTTTAAGGCATTGGAAAATAAACAGACTTCTTTGTACAGTTCGTTAAAGGTGAGCGTTTTGTCATCGGCGGGGTCATCGCCTTCCCAAATAATGGCGACCTCATCTCCGCGTTCTGCTAGGTGGCGATCGATACAGTTGGCTGAAACGTTCAATGTGCCATCTTCAAACCATTTTATGTCGACATGCCCGGTATCAAAGGAGGTTTCTTTGACCTTAGTGAAGGGTTTAATCCAGTCGACGATTTTTCCATGCTCAGACCAAAATCCCTCTGGGTTTTCTACAGACTGTTGATACATATTCAAATAGGTATCGTTGTCGGCATGGGTGACAGATGTAATATTATTTTTAACTGGATAAATGTGGGCTTCACTCATTGCTTCTCTCCTTGTGAACTTTGCCGCTGTGCGATGTGACGGTCGCTCGCTAACTGACGTGCTATTTAATATTTTGTAGTAATGCTTATCACTTTCTATTACCTAATACATTTTCACAATTAGACTTTAGGATGAGATGGGGAATGGCACCGCAAAATAAATATGAATTAGCGCACATATTGGTTACTTAATGTGTGGCATGTTGAGATTGGGTATGTCGCCTTTGGTGAGCCTGACAAAAACCAAAGCCGCAGTAATCGCATCTTGCAGTGCGTTGTGGTGGTCGCGTATGGGTAAGTCTAAATGGCGACAAATTGCTTCGAGACTAAGGTCGAAGTAGGCATTTTGCAGATGTTGCTCAAGTTTTTGCTGATAAATATGACTGACTTCAATGATGGTATTGGGGAGCGGAAAACCAAAATGTTTTTTGAAGGCGCGGTCGAGAATTTTTTTATCGTAGCGGATGTGGTAACCCACTATGGTGCGATTGCCTATAAAATCCAGCAATTGCTGTAACGCTTGCTTTTCATCGAGACCATCCCCTAAATCTTGGTGACGGATCTGGTGTACTTTGATGGAATGGGCATCTAAAGATTGTGGCGCTTTCAATTTGACATGAAAAGGGTCGCTAGTTAACACCCTATTATTAATGATTTTCGTCGCCGCAATAGTGACTAACTCGGCTCGTTGCGGTTGTAGACTGGTTGTTTCGCAATCAATGGAAACAAATTCAGTACTGTCACTGTGCCGAAAGAGCGCTTGGAAAGGGGAGCCTTTTAATTTCCGGTGCCAGTAATATTTCAATAAGCAATTCATAGTCAGTCCCTTATTTGGTAGTGATAACTAAGGAACTGCTTAAATTTCTTCACGACATGTAAGCTGTGTCTTAGCAGGTCGCGCTCGGTTCTATCTAACCGATTAATATCTAAATTATTGGAAGCGTTTTGTTGAGTTAACTGTTGCGCCAAGCGCAATTTGAAGAACAGCTTTAATGATTCTGTTAAGTTGTCTGCGGTATCTTCTTCTAGGCAACCTAAGCGATGCAGACCTGATATGCGATCGAAGGTGTTACGTTGCACTATATTATGTTCTAAAGCCAAAGCCCGAATGCCATGGACGATGGAGAAAATACCGCCTTGTTTAATGTCTAACCCTTCTTTGTGTGCTTTCACATTACCAAATAGAGTCAGTGGCACTGAGAATTGCAGTGCTGGTCTAACAAAGTCAGATAGCGTCAACATTCGACCTGCGAGTGTACTATGTAGAGTGTTAGAAATAGGTTCGAGTAAACGCTTATTGCCCGCCACAGGGAGGGCGTCGGAAAATATGGCTAAATGCATTACCGATTCCGCGCTACTGACCGCTATCCATTGTGCGACCTTTTTTTGCCAGTCACTTTGAGTGGCGACCCACGCTGGGTTGTTCACCATGACTTGACCTGGACAAAGAGGGTAGCCTAGCTGCAGTAAGGTTTCGCTAAACGTCTGCATATAAGAGTGACATTCTGGCCAGTCAAACCCCTCTTCAATAATCAGCGCGTTATCTTGATCGGTTTTTAATACCTGTTCGGCTCGCCCTTCAGAGCCCAAAACCAGCAAACAGCAATGTGTTTGTGCTTGTGGGGGAATGATGAGTTGAAATGCTTTTTCTATGATTTGTTCATTGAGTACAGAGATAAGTTGCATCATAAAGCGAGTTTTGATGCCGTTGACTAATAAACTTTTGACAAAATCTTGTTGACGTTGCGAGGCTTGAGCGAGCTCGTCGATGTTTTTTGCGCGAGCGATACTAAGGCTAAGCACATGAGAGTGAGAAGAGAAGGCACTGAGGATTTGTGTTAAATCCAGCATACCAACCGCTTGCTGATCGTTCACTACCATCACTCTTTTCATCTTGTTGCGAGTCATAGTTAGCATAGCGTTAAATACAAAGTCTCCCTCTTGTACCTCAAAGACAGGGAAGGTGGAAATTTGGCTGACAGGTGTTTGCACATTCATCTCTTGCAGTACCAGTGAATGCAATAAATTGGTTCTGGTGACGATGGCGTATGGAGACGAGTCGGGATGCTCTTGTAAGCGTGAATCTGTGGCTGACAGTGCCACTAAAGCGGCATCAATATCGTCATTGTTAAGTTGTATGGTGGCTTCTTTTATGCTGGTGTCGGGGGTGAGAATAAGCGGTGGATGATAAATGGAGTCGTCTACTTTAGTGAGGATAAACTCGGCCAGATTTTGTTGTTTCTTCGCCTGCTTCATCAGTTGTTGTCGTTTGGCTAAACGGTGGTCAAAGTAGTCGGCAAAAGCAGGGTTATTAAATAACGAAAGAAACACCTCTTTAGGAAGTTGATAACACAATACATCTTCTAGGGCGATGTATTGGTGGCGCACTTTTCCGTCAAATAATGAACGAACATCAAACAGATCATCATGTCCGTAGTGAGCAAACACTTCGCCTTGAGAAGTTTCTTCTACAGCACCTTTGATTAACACAAATAGGTGGCTACTGACTTGGCCACTCTCTAAGAGTGTGTCGCCAGTGCGAAAGTACGCGATATCGAGGGAGGCGGTTAATGTTTTTACCTCAGCCGGAGTTAGACGATCAAAAGGAGGGTGCTGAGTATTGAATTTTTCAGGCATGAAGATAGCTCCTTTTCGCTAATATTTTGACACATTACTAGTGTGACAAATCCTCGCATAAGCTCCAGACGACTTTGGTCTAATACGGAAAAGGAGAAATAGCAGTTATCCCTTTTTATTCTTTGCAATTCAATTCATAATCCTTAGCCAAATTATCTTAATGTTAGGGCTGCCCAATGTTGAAACCGTCGCCATACGCATGGCTTTCTCAGTATTTTCTGGGCTTCTTTTTTGCCTATGGAGTCTATCTTCCTTTTTGGGCTCTATGGTTTAAAGGGCAGGGGATCTCTCCTACAGATATTGGGTATTTGTTGGGCGTAGCATTAGCGACTCGGTGTGTGGCGAATTTACTGATCACCCCTCGTATTCACCGAGTGGAACATTTACTTCCTGCCCTGAGAATATTAAGCATTGCCTCTTTGGTCTTCATCGCTTTTCACCTTTTTACCGGAGGCAGTTTTTGGTTGATGGCGCTGGCAACGGTGTTGTTTAACCTCTGTTGTGGCCCTGCGATTCCTTTATCTGATGCTATGGCTAATCATTATGCTCGCTTAAAAGCGCTCGACTATGGTCGAACACGCCTGTGGGGATCGATTGCTTTTATTATGGGTTCAACGGTTGTGGGCTTTTTGGTGGCGCACTTTGGCCTTGACTGGATTGTATATACGGCGCTAGTGGGGATTGCTTTCTCGGTTTTGTTATCCATGCGCAACCCGAGTTTAATGCCTGTCACACAAGGTGACACTATTTCGGTTAGGCCCAAGTTAAGTCAATTAATGGGGGATAAATCCGTGATTAAGTTCTTGGGTTTGATCGCCTTAATTCAAGGTAGCCATGCCGCCTATTATGGCTTTAGTACTATTTACTGGAAAGAAGCAGGGTACACCGCAGATATTATTGGTTACTTGTGGAGTTTAGGTGTTGCAGCTGAAGTGTGTATCTTTGCCTTTAGTCGTCGCTGGTTCGGTAATTGGAGTTTACGTTCGTTGTTTTTGGTGTCGTCGGTTGGTGTCGTGGTGCGTTGGGGGCTAACGGCTTCAACCACAATGTTACCTGCTCTGGTTATGATACAGCTATTGCATGGTGTCACTTTTGCTTTGGCGCACATTGCGGCAATTCGTTATATCCAAGGTTCGGAACAAAATAAAATGGTGGCGTTACAAGCGTTATACAATGCGATTCCACTCGGTATTGTCATGGCCGTCATGACCGCTGTGAGTGGCTGGGGTTATGAGCGTTGGGGTGTGAATGTATTTTGGGTAATGGCCTGTATGGGTGTGGTGGCGATGTTGGTTAAATTAGACCCGCAACCAGAGAACAGTCCAGAAGTGGGGATTGAACCACAAAAATAATCTAACTTATTGAGCTATAAAGCGAATTTTGACTAGTCTTATACTAATTTCAGTCACTGTGACATTGTTAAAATGGGTTAAGGGTTATTTATGCAAGGATGGGTGGTCGTCCCCGCATCGCTACTTTATTTGGTTCTACTGTTTTTAATTGCATGGTATGGCGATAAACGTCCGCAATGGTTAGCGAGTTGGCGACCGTGGATCTACAGTTTGTCTATTGCCGTGTACTGCACCTCTTGGACCTTTTTTGGTACGGTAGGCCAAGCCGCTAATAACCCTTGGTCATTTCTGCCTGTTTATCTGGCACCGATTATCGTTTTTGTCTTTTTCTGGCGTGTTTTGGCGCGGATGATCTTAGTGGCAAAACGAGAGCACATCAATTCTATTGCCGATTTTATTGCCGCACGCTATGGCAAATCTCAAGGTTTAGCGGTTTTTGTTACTGTCATTTCAGTGGTGGGGATCTTGCCTTACATTGCCTTGCAGATGCGCGGCATAATGACGGGAATAGAGTTTGTTGCTCCCGAAGTATTAGGGGAGTCTAGTCGCCAAAAATACCAAGTATCTTGGTTAATGGTCGTCGCTCTTGCGACCTTTACCGTCTTATTTGGCACCCGTCATATTGATAATACCGAGCACCATCGCGGGATGATGATGGCCATCGCTTTTGAATCTATTGTGAAGCTGGTGGCGTTCTTATTTGTTGGCCTGTTTGTGGTGACACTAGTGTGGAAAAAGGGTGATATTGCGCTGTGGGACATTGCTCAGCAAACCTATTCTCCGCCAAATATTCCCACCCTATTGATTCATACCGTGTTAACTATGATGGCCATATTCTGCTTGCCTCGACAGTTTCATACTATGGTGGTCGAAAACGAACGGGCTCATGACTTGCACGCCGCGCGCCGTGTATTTCCCAGCTACTTAGCCTTGATGGGGCTATTTGTGTTACCCATAGCCTGGGTGGGATCCAGTTTATTACCAAACACACCTGCTGACAGTTATGTCATCAGTATTCCTCTGGCTCTAGGGGCGGAAAGCGTCGCCCTACTGGCCTTTATCGGTGGGGTATCGGCGGCCAGTGGCATGGTGATAGTGTCAACCATAGCTCTGGCTATCATGGTGTCAAATGACTTAGTTATGCCTTTGCTTTTGCGCCGTATGAAGTTATCACAGCATAACTTTCGCCACTTTTCTGGGCGCTTGTTAGTCATTCGTCGGGTCCTCATTGTTCTGTTGATTGTTGGGGCGTGGTTTTTCTATCAAGTGCTCGACAGTATTGGCAGCTTATCTGCTATTGGCTTTCTCTCTTTTGCTGCTGTGACTCAATTTGCCCCAGCCTTGCTTGGCGGAATGTACTGGCGTCATGGTAACCGCAATGGCGTATATGTGGGGTTAGTGGTTGGCTTTATTTTATGGTTAGTGACCTTAATGAGCCAAACCGGCATTTTGGCAGGGGATGCGGGAAGCAATGTGTTGTTGTGGGTCATCTCGCCACCAGAATTTTTGGCACACTTAGAGATTAAAAGTTCAGACTGGGGAATGCTGCTTAGCATTACCGCTAATAGTGTTTGTTATGTATTGGTGTCTATGGTCACTCGGCCAAATATTAGTGAGCGCTTACAGTCCGCCGCTTTTATTGGTTCCCCCCTTCCTGAGTCGGATAATATCAGTCTTTACCAAAGCCGGGTGACGGTGGCGGAGCTTGAGTTGGTTGCATCCAAGTTTGTTGGAAGGCATCGAGTGCGCAGTGCGTTTAATCAATTTTGGAGTCAGCAAGATGAAGTGTTGTTGCCAAATCAGTACGCCCCATCAACCTTGATTCGACATACAGAGAGAGTGTTAGCCGGTGTGTTTGGCGCATCTTCGGCAAAGTTAGTGCTTACTTCTGCGTTGCAAGGCAAAAATATGCAGCTGGATGAGGTGGCGACGATTGTTGATGAAGCCTCTGAATTATATGACTTTAGTCGCAGCCTATTGCAAGGTGCTATAGAGCATATTGAGCAAGGTATTGCGGTAGTGGATAAACAGTTGCGTTTGGTGGCATGGAACCAACGATATTTAGAGCTGTTTAAGTTTCCTCAAGGGCTTATTCAGGTGGGGAGACCCATTGCTGATATTATTCGGCATAATGCTGAGCAAGGGCTTTGCGGGCCGGGCGATCCTGAAATACATGTGCAGCGACGCCTTGAGCACTTAAGGCGCGGGACCACGCATACTTCTTCTCGTCAGCGTGCTGACGGGCGAGTGATCGAGGTGCAGGGTAACCCTATGCCCAGTGGTGGTTTTGCTATGAGTTTTAGTGACATTACTGTGTATCGGCAAGCCGAACAGGCATTAAAAGATGCGAATGTAACGCTAGAAGAGCGCGTACAAGAACGCACGCACGAGCTTGAGCAGTTGAACCGTCAGTTAACTATTGCCACGCAGCGCTCAGAGCAAGAGTCTCAATCCAAATCGCGTTTCTTGGCGGCGGTCAGCCATGATTTGATGCAACCTTTAAATGCCGCCCGTTTATTTACCTCTTCCTTATCGGAAATGGCGACAGATAAAGAAACGCAGCGCGTGGCAGGTCATATTGAAAGTGCTATGGAAGCGGCCGAAGAGCTCATTAGTGATTTGCTCGATATCTCACGCCTAGAATCAGGGAAGCTAGAAACACAAGTTCAGGTCTTTGCTTTGAGTGACATGTTGTCAAATTTGGATGCCGAATTTGCCGTTATTGCTGAGCAGCAAGGCATTAATTTTAGAACGGTATCCACATCGCTCTTTGTACGCTCTGATGGCAAGTTATTGCGCAGAGTTATTCAAAACTTTCTCACCAACGCCTTTCGATACAGCCCGCAAGGTAAAGTCTTGCTCGGGGTTCGCCGTGAGGGGGGCATGTTATCCATACAAGTTTGGGATAATGGCATTGGCGTTGAAGAAGATAAACAGCAACTTATCTTTGAAGAGTTTACTCGCACCAATCAAATACGTTCAGATAAAGGGTTAGGCTTGGGCCTGGCGATATCAAAGGGTATTGCTCAGTTGCTGGGACATCATATCTCTTTACGTTCTTGGCCGGGTATGGGCAGTGTCTTTTCTGTTACTGTTCCTCTTGCGGATAAAACCCCACTAAATATAACCCCTGCCATTACCAGTGAATTAGCCCCAGCCCCTTTGAGTCATTTATGCGTGTTATGTGTTGATGATGACGTCTCTATTTTGCAAGGAATGGAGAACTTACTGCAACGGTGGGGGTGCAATGTAAAGCTCGCTACCGATTTAGAGCAGAGCTTGCTGAGACTGGAAGGTGGTTGGCAACCGGACATTATTTTGTCAGATTATCGATTAGACGATGGCAAAACGGGGTTGCAAGTATTGCAACGTTTTCGTCAAGTGATAGGGGGAGAGTTTAGTGGCGTTATTATTAGTGCCGATCGAACGCCAGATATCATTGAGCAAGTGAGCGATGCAGGGTTCGAATTTTTACCCAAGCCGGTGAAACCGTTGCGCCTTCGAACCCTACTGAATACATTATCGGATTAGTTTTCTTCGGTGAATAGCGTCTCATAGGTGACAAAAGTGGTCTCTGTTTCACCATAATACAGAGTGTCATTAGCTTGAACTGCGATGCGAAGTTTTTTGTTTTTAATATCCGTAACAGGTAATGACACTGCCCAGTTTCGCATATCTTGATTGGTGGAGGTCATGGCTATTGGGTTGGCATCGGCTTCATCAGCTAAGGCCACTTTAATCCCTTGCAGTGGGAATTTTGATTTCAGGGTTAACTGCAAGCTATCAGAGGTGAGCTTTTCTGAGCGGAACTGTACTTTAAACTCGCCATTTTCAAAATCACATAAGCCACTGGTATAGCGACAATTTGATTTACTGATCAGTTTATAGCTTTTACCTTGTTTCGCGGCGTGCGGTTTTTCACTTACCGCCATATCAACCCCAAAATAGGTAATGACAGCCAAAATAGGTGCAACTAATAGAGCAACGATAAAGTGTTTGTTTTTGAACATTTTTGCATCCTAGCGACAATGTAAATAGTGGAGGTGATTGATTAAAGGTGTCATTTTCCTAAACACCACCTTGTTACCATACTTGAGTGAGGCGATTAAAAAAGCCCCCGCAGGGGCTTTTGTGGACTAGATTAAACTAATCTTAATGGTCTTGAGCTGAGCCTGCACCAGCAGGAACACGAACGTGCTCAACAAGGTCTTTTACCTCTTGTGGCGTTTCAGCCGTTACTTTTGATACCGCAAATGCCACAACAAAATTGAACACAGCTCCAATGGCACCAAAGGCGTTTGGTTCAATACCTAGGAACCAGTTACTCCCCCAACTCTGTAGGAACTTCCAATCGGCAACAAATAGGATGCCTTTGTGTTGGAATACATAGAACAGAGTAATACTGATACCTGCGATCATACCTGCAATCGCCCCTTCTTTATTGATGCCTTTGCTAAATATACCCATCATCAAGGCAGGGAAGATGGAGGAGGCGGCGAGCCCAAATGCCAGAGCCACTGTACCGGCGGCAAAGCCTGGTGGGTTGAGCCCCAGATACCCCGCAACCCCAATGGCGACGGCCATAGCTATCCGACTGGAGAGCAGTTCGTTTTTCTCGGATATGTTGGGGTTTATCACCCCTTTTATCAGATCGTGCGATATGGCCGAGGATATCGCAAGCAGTAGGCCTGCTGCGGTGGATAACGCGGCCGCCAATCCACCTGCAGCTACTAGAGCAATGACCCAGTTAGGCAATTTTGCAATTTCAGGGTTGGCTAATACCATGATATCTCTATCTACTCTGAGCTCATTGGTTTCAGCACTTGAGGTGTATTGAATTTCTCCATCCGCATTTTTATCTTCAAACCCTAGCAAGCCCGTTTTTTCCCAGTTCTTAAACCAAGCTGGGCGCTCGTCGTAAACAAGGTTTTGACCGGACGGTAGGTTAACGGTTTCCATTAGATTTAAGCGAGCCATTGCCGCTACAGCAGGTGCTGTTGTGTAAAGAATGGCAATGAACACTAGCGCCCAACCGGCAGACGTTCGCGCATCACGCACCTTAGGCACAGTAAAGAAACGAATAATGACATGGGGTAGACCTGCAGTACCTATCATCAAGGACATGGTATACACAAACATATTGAGGGTATCTCCCCGTACATGTGTTGTGTATTCGGTGAAGCCGAGTTCGGTCACCACTTGGTCAAGCCGGTCGAGTAGATAAACATCGGTTCCTGTCATGGTACTGCCGAGACCAATTTGTGGCAGAGCGTGGCCAGTAAGCTGCAAAGAGATAAATACTGCTGGAATAGTGTAAGCAAGAATGAGTACGCAGTATTGAGCTATTTGAGTGTAGGTAATGCCTTTCATGCCACCCATAACGGCATAGATGAAGACAATACACATACCTACGCCAAGTCCTGTGGCATAGTCCACTTCAAGGAAGCGACCAAAGGCTACACCCACGCCTTTCATTTGACCAATAACATAGGTCACAGAGGCGATGATAAGACAGGCTACCGCCACCACTCGGGCAGCTTTAGAGTAGAAGCGTTCGCCAACAAACTCAGGAACGGTGAACTTGCCAAATTTACGCAAGTATGGAGCAAGCAGTAGGGCGAGCAGTACATAACCGCCAGTCCAACCCATAAGGAAAACAGAGCCACCGTATCCCATGAAGGCAATTAAGCCAGCCATAGAGATAAACGAAGCCGCCGACATCCAGTCTGCTGCGGTTGCCATGCCATTTGCAATGGGGTGAACCCCTCCACCTGCAACATAAAATTCCTTAGTTGTACCGGCTCTTGCCCATATCGCAATCCCGATATAGAGGACAAATGTGGCCCCTACAACAAGGTAGGTAATCGTCTTAAGATCCATCTTTGTTGCTCCTTATTCTTCTACGTTAAATTCGCGGTCAATCTGACGCATCTTCCACGAATAGTAGAAAATAATGCCTAAGAAACAGTAGATAGAGCCTTGTTGTGCAAACCAGAAGCCGAGTTTATATCCACCAATTTGGAATTGATTAAGTTCGTCTACAAATAAAATACCGCAACCGAATGATGCGACAAACCAGATCACCAATAGGCTGATCATCAGTCGCACATTTTTGCTCCAGTAGGCTTTGGCTCGTTCTTCATTTTCAAATGCCATTACCGTCTCCTTACGCTTAGTATGTTAATGAAATGTTTCAAACATACGATAGCAGTGTGCTTCCAATAACGCTTTTCAACTTTGGTCGTGATGAACGTTTGTTGTAAATGTTTTTAAATCAGAAGGTTACGATATGTGTGGGAGAAAGTGTGAGCTTGGGTTTGTATGGTATTAGCCAAAGGTCTAATAAGGATTGGATTGGCAAAAGAGATTATTTGCTCATTATTGCCCTAAGCAGCGGTTAAGATCCCACTTCGGATTGCTGCAGTAAGATAACCGCTTGCGTGCGATTGGTGACGCCAAGTTTGCGGAAAATAGCGGTCATATGCGCTTTTATGGTAGCCACAGAGACATCCAGTTCATAGGCAATTTGTTTGTTGAGCAAACCATCAGCCAACATAGCCAATACTTTATATTGTTGTGGGGTTAGAGAGGCGAGCTTATCTGTGATATCACTGTATTGTTGGGCGTGTTTCACTAAATGTTCGGGAAAGAATTGATCGCCATTGAGAACTTGATTTAGGGCATTAATTAGGCTGCGCATATCACTGGATTTAGGAATAAAACCAAAAGCGCCATGGCTTTTTACTTGGCTGACTACCGAAGGATCTTCACTTGCGGATATGACAACAACGGCAATATCTGGAAACTCACTGCGTAACTGCATTAGCCCTGACATGCCATTCGCACCTGGCATTTTCAGATCCAGCAGAATAAGGTCAACGTCTTGTTGTTTGCGTAGCAGTTCAAGCAAGGTGTTAAGTGAATCGGCTTCAAGTAAGTTCGCCCCACTAATGGCCATATGCACTGATTGAAATAGAGCATTCCTAAATAACGGGTGATCATCAGCGATAACAATAGTATAGGTGGCGTCCATGTCACTTGTATCCATGTTGTTAGAGTTTATTTAATAGATTATTAATACTTTTCATGCAATGAACAACATTGAGGAGTGAAAACTCTGGGCTATATCGATATTTATTGAGCAGATTGAAAAATGCCCATTCAATGAGGAATGGGCATGTGGGTGTTTTATGGGTTAATGCGCTGCAGGTGATTTAAGAAAGGCTCCGCTTTGACAAAACCGGTGAGTCGAGATGCGGGCTGGTGTTCCCCGTTAGCATCCCAAAACTCGATGGTAGGTAACCCTAGCACATGCATGTGTTCAAGGAGTTTGATGTCCTGCATTTGATTTTTAGTGACATCCGCTTGCAGTAGTACAAACTGAGTCAGTTTTTTCTCTACTTGCGCCTCATGGAAGGTGTATTTCTCAAACTCCTTGCAGGCCACACACCAGTCAGCATAAAAGTCGAGCATCACAGGTTTTCCTGCGAGCTTGGCTTTATCTAGTTGCTGTTGCAATTCAGCAACTGTGCTGACTCGGGTAAAGGAAATTTCAGATGTAACTGGCGCAATATGGCTATCTAAGCCGAGTAATTTATTCCATATAGGTTGTGCTGAACCAATTAAACCTAATACCGCAATGACGCCAATAAGGCTTTGTTTCCAACTGCCAAAAGGTAATTGATTTTTTGCATGATAGAGCCAAGCAAAAAACGAGATCCCTAAAAGAGACCACAGAGCTAACACCCATTGCTCATTGATGATTCTTTCCAAGAAAAATAGCGGAGCTGCCAGTAATACAAAACCGAATACGATTTTGACTTTATCCATCCATAATCCAGCTTTGGGTAAGAAGCGATTACCAAAAACAGCCAGTATGATGAGTGGTATGCCCATCCCTAGAGCTAATGCATATAGAGTGATGGCGCCCGTTAAGATATCGCCGGTTTGAGCCACATACAGCAAGGCTCCAGATAGAGGGGCAGTAGTACAAGGAGAGCACACTAATCCAGATATAATGCCCATAACAAAAGCCCCCAACCAGCGCCCACCTTTTTGCTGATTGCTTATTTCGCTGAGCTTAGTTTGCACGCTACTAGGAAGTTGTAAGTTATATAGGCCAAACATGGATAGCGACAGTAAGACAAACAGGACACTAATGGTGATGAGCACCGCAGGATGCTGCAGTGCCGCCTGAAATTGCATTCCAGCAGAGGCCACCACTAGTCCTAGTAGGGTGTATGTTAACGCCATACCTTGCACATAAATAAAAGACAATGATAGGGCGCGAGCCGAAGACTGTTTGCCATTACCTAAAACTATGCTGGTTAAAATGGGGTACATAGGCAATACACAGGGTGTAAAGGCTAGGCCGATACCGAGTAATAAAAAGATTAATGGCGTCCAAATAGAGTCACTAAGTAGCGCCGCCATATCACTGTCGTTTTTAGGTAGAGCGTCAATGGAGGCGCTCTTGGATGTTTCGGTAGGGGGTATGGTAAGTGCGGTGCTGGTGGTTGTGGCACTGCTCGGTGCTAAGGAAATGACCTTAGTTTCTGGGGGGTAGCAAAACCCTGCTTTAGCACAGCCTTGGTATTGCACGGTAAGTTGTGCGTTATTGTGTGATTCTGTAATGGGCACCGTTATCGTCACAGGCTCAGTGTAAATATTCACTAAGCCAAAAAATTCATCTTTGTACGGTGTGCCATCTCTTAATTGTAACTTACCTAAGGTGGCATTTTGAGCTTGCACATCAAATCGAGACTGATAAAGGTAGTAGCCTTTAGAAACCTGCCACGTTAATTGAACTTGGTTATCCTGTTGGATAGTCGTAAAAGGGAAGGCTTGCTCTACGGTTTTAAAGGCCGGTTGACCAAAGCTTGCTTGCTCAAAGTTCGGTTGAGGCGTAGGCGTCGTTTGACTGCTAAACGCGGCCAAAGTGGCGTGAGAAAAGCATAATAACAATAATGAGATTAGGGTTGAGCGCATAGTGTCCGTACAAATCGAATTCAGTTAATAAAGAGACCTGATAGAGGGGTGTTAAGTTTCGTCGTCTATCGTATTAATTTAGATTAAAACAGAAAGAGGCGCATAGTGCGCCCCTTTTTATGTTAAGTAGTGAACTTAAATAAGCGGTGACTTAAATAAAGAAACTACCAATTAAGAAGCCAAGTGTTACTGATGTGGCAATGGTAACCACTCCAGGGATGATGAAAGGGTGGTTAAACACATATTTACCGATTCGAGTTGAACCCGTGTCATCCATTTCTACCGCCGCCAAAAGTGTTGGATAGGTTGGCAATACAAACAAAGCGCTCACCGCCGCAAATGAAGCTACCGCAGTAAGAGGAGCTACGCCAATGGCAAGAGCTGCAGGCATCAGTGCCACAGTGGTCGCTCCTTGAGAGTAAAGCAACATAGACGCTAGGAATAACACGATAGCCAGCATCCATGGGTAGGTTTCTAGCAGTGCTCCCGCCACTTCTTTAATGTCATTAACATGCGCGTTCACAAAGGTAGAGCCAAGCCAAGCCACACCTAATACACACACACAAGCGGTCATACCGGAACGGAACGTCGCCGCTGATGGAATTAGAGACGCATCAATCTTAGTGGTGAGAACAATAATGGCAGCAGCACCGAGCATCACCGTCATGATGGCTTCGTTTCGACCTAAGTGCGGGTTTTCAATCAAGCCAACAGAACCAGAGATGGCTGCCGCATATAGGACCACAAATAAAATGGCACCTAAGAAAATAAAGGTCGCACGTTTTGCTGTTGGCAGTATTTCACGTTGGGTACTGCTATTTAGTTTGATGAGTCCTTGCTCTAGACGCTCCTGATAAACAGGGTCATCTTTAAGTGAACAGCCAATAAAGTTGGCAACAAACGCCCCTATCATACATGCGATAAAAGTGGTTGGAATGCACACAGCAAGTAGAGTGAGGTAATCGACACCGAGAGGATCAAGCATGGCTGCAAAAGCGACTACGGCAGCAGAAATTGGTGAAGCGGTAATTGCAATTTGTGAGGCCACAACGGCAATAGAAAGAGGTCTTGAAGGGCGAATGCCTTGGCCTTTTGCTACTTCGGCAATAACCGGTAGAGTTGAGAATGCAGTATGCCCAGTACCCGCCATAAGGGTCATGAAAAAGGTTACGATCGGCGCGTAGAAGGTGATTCTTTCTGGGTGTTTGCGTAAGAAGTTTTCGGCCAGTTGTACCAGCCAATCCATACCACCTGCCACTTGCATTGCGGCAATAGCGGTAATGACCGACATAATAATTAGTATAACGTCGACCGGTATAAACGCTTGGCTAGTTGGGACACCAAGCCCCAAAGAGAGCGCAATAACGCCTAGTCCGCCCGCGAGACCAATGCCTATACCGCCAATTCTGGCACCTATATAGATGAACACCAGAACAACCAGTAGTTGTATCATTATCATTGTTGTTTCCTTTCGTTTAATTAAATTGTGTTAGTAACATTAAGCTCAAATTTCAGGCATAAAATTTGAGCTTATCGAATGAAAAGAGACGGTACCTATTTGCTGTGAGTTTGTTCGAAGCGCTTAGCTCGATATTGTGGCTTCATTAAGTTTTCAGCTGAGAAGATATCTTCCAGTTCCGCCTCTGTAAGCAGTCCACGCTCTAAAACCACTTCACGGACATTTTTGCCTGTTTGAGCACAAATTTTACCGACGATATCGCCTTCGTGATGTCCTATATATGGGTTTAAATAGGTGACGATACCGATGGAGTTGAAAACGTGACTTTCACAAACCTCTTTGTTTACGGTAATGCCGGCAATGCATTTATCACGCAGATTGACACAGGCATTGGTTAAAATGGTTAGGGATTCAAACATGCTTTGCGCAATGACGGGTTCCATTACGTTTAACTGAAGTTGCCCCCCTTCTGCTGCAAATGAGATGGTGTTGTCATTTCCCAACACCTTAAAGCACACTTGGTTAACCACCTCGGGAACCACAGGGTTTACTTTAGCGGGCATGATAGATGAACCGGCTTGAAGCTCCGGTAAGTTGAGTTCATTAAGGCCTGCGCGTGGCCCTGAGGATAATAGGCGCAGGTCATTACAAATTTTAGAAAGCTTAACGGCAAGACGTTTAAGTGCGCCGTGCATCATGACATAAGCACCACAGTCTGAAGTGGCTTCGATGAGATCTTCTGATGGCACACACTCAAGCCCAGTGACTTCGGCTAAGGCTTTGACAGCCAACTCTTGATAGCCTTCGGCAGCGTTTAATCCCGTTCCAATCGCCGTTGCCCCTAAATTAACCTCAAGCAGCAGTTTGGCGGTGTATTGTAGGTTGCGAATCTCCTCGGACAGGGTGACCGACCACGCATGAAACTCTTGGCCCACGGTCATAGGTACCGCATCTTGTAACTGGGTACGTCCCATTTTGAGGATGCCGTCAAATTCAGTGCTTTTATCGGCAAAGGCACATTTTAAATACTCAATGGCTTCAATAAGTTTACTGACGCTGTTGTATACCGCGATGCGGAAGCCAGTGGGGTATGCACAGTTGGTTGATTGACTTTTGTTAACGTCATCATTGGGGTTAACAATGTCGTATTGGCCTTTCTCTTTGCCCATGAGTTCAAGGGCTAGGTTGGCAATCACTTCGTTGGTATTCATGTTGACTGAGGTGCCTGCCCCCCCCTGAAAGACATCGGAAGGGAATTGGTCCATACAACGTCCTGTTTCCAGTATGACGTCACATGCCTCAATGATGTGCTGAGCAACATCGGGTTGAATAACACCAAGTTCTTTATTGGCGATGGTCGCCGCTTTTTTCGTCATAACCATGCCGCGAACAAATTCCGGCACATCGGAAATCGTCATACTTGAAATGGTAAAGTTTTCAATAGCGCGCAGGGTGTGGATACCATAATAGGCGTCGGCAGGAACATGGCGTTGCCCAAGGAGATCTTCTTCTATACGGGTGGCTAACAGTGCAGCAGATGTTGTCATAGCATGGACCTTTATTCATCTTATTTGATATAACAATGAATAGTTTAGAAGTAACTATTCATTTATCAATTCAGTTTAATGAGTCCATTCGTAGATTATTTAGCGATAAAATCAGACTAGATTTCATATGCAACACCATACATGGAATAAGAAAATAAAAATTATAAATTGATCACTTTTACGAGGGAAAAACACAGAATTTTGCACACAATGACCATTGCTTGGTATTTGTGTGAGATGAAAGGCGGCTAAAGGTATATAACAATTGAGCTTATACCCTTTTTGAGCTTAAACTGAGCACCTTAATGTGAGGAGGATGCATGTTTCCTATTTTATTGTTGTTATTCATATGTGTACCCATAGTTGAAATAGGTCTATTTATTCAAGTAGGTGGATTCCTCGGGGTTTGGACTACGATAGCAATCGTTATTTCGACTGCGTTAATTGGCGCATCATTGGTGCGCAGTCAGGGGATTGCAACGCTTCTTTCCGTGCAGTCTCGTCTCCAACAAGGTGAAATGCCGGCTCAGCAAATTGTTGAGGGTGTCATGCTAGCTGTGGCAGGGGTACTATTGCTGACTCCTGGCTTTATGACCGATACATTGGGTATGGTGGTTTTACTACCTAAACCGAGAGCGATTATTGCTCGTCAGTTAATGAAGAAAGTCAAAGTTAATGGCATGCACTCGGGTTTTCAGGGGCATACGCACTTTGGGCAGAACGGTCCTTTTCAGCAAAAAGAGGACGGGGATGTGTTTGAAGGTGAGTACGAGAAAAAAGACGATCAAGATAAAGACCGTCTTAATTAATCATCCATATTATAGAGTGATTTAGATCGCGTCAGGGAAGCCCATCTGACGCCATGCTTCGAAAGCAATAATGGCTACGGCATTCGATAGGTTGAGTGAGCGACTATCCGGAACCATTGGAATGCGTACTCTTTGTGACATAGGCAGAGCATCGATTAAGTCTGCGGGTAATCCACGAGTCTCTGGGCCAAACAACAACACATCGCCGTGTTGGTATTGGGCATCTACGTGGTGTCCCGTCGTTTTAGTGGTGCAAGCAAAAATGCGATATTCGCCTTCTCGCTCATTTAAATACTCGATAAAAGCTTGGTAGTTTTTATGGCGCTTAACACGGGCTAAGTCGTGATAATCAAGCCCGGCACGTCTTACTTTTTTCTCTTCTAAATCAAACCCTAATGGCTCGATAAGATGTAAGTTTGCGCCGCAGTTTGCGCAAAGTCTAATGATGTTGCCTGTATTAGGCGCAATTTCGGGTTCGTATAAGGCAATGTCAAACATAAGCTGTACTGTAATTAAAATGAATGGGGGCAGTATATACCCAAACCTATCTTAGGTGCACTGCCCGTTAGAGATACTATTTAATGGATACCACTAAATTTGTATTGGCAAACATACGGTCATTTTTAACCCGCCGAGCAAGCTTCCCGCTTGCGCTTTAATGGTACCGTTGTGCTGTAAAATAGCACTTTCAGTGATGGCTAAGCCCAGCCCAGTACCGCCACTTTCTCTGTCTCTTGCTTCTGAAACGCGGTAGAAGGGGCGGAAAATACTTTCTAACTCATCTTCAGCAACGCCATCACCATCATCCTCGACAATAAAGGTGAGCTGATTATTGTGGATAGAAAACTGTATATCGATCTTTGAATGTCCATAACGAATGGCGTTACGCACGATATTTTCAAAGGCGCTGGTTAGCAGTTTTTTATTACCGGTTAATTTGACCTTAGGTACCGCTTGGAAATGCAGATCTATATGGTTATGTTCCGCTTCAAATTGCGCATCTTGTAATATCTCGCCCCATAATGAGTGAGCGTCCAGTAGGGCTCGATTGTGGTGGCTGTCTATTTGTATACGTGACAAATCCAACAGATCTTTAATCATCTGCTCTAATCTTTCGGCTTCTGTTTCTATACGTTGTAGCTCTTTAGACGTGCCTTGCTTACGGATAGCCAGTGCATTGGCCATTGTTAAACGTGTTAAGGGAGAGCGAAGCTCATGGGAAATGTCAGATAATAGTTTTTGTTGTCCCGATACCATTTGATTAATAGAGAGCACCATTTGATTAAAGCTCGCACCGGTTTGCTTAAACTCACTCGTCCCTTTCTCAAGGCTAGGATCAACGATAAATTCGCCGCGAGTCACGCGTTTTGCTGCTCGCTCAAGTTTGTGAGCGGGTAAACTTAATCGCCAAGCACATAACAACAATAAGGGGGTGCTTATTAGCATAATAAATAACAGTAATTTAAAGGGCGCATCTAAGAACTGGTAGAGGATCGGCGGTGGACGTTTGGTAGAGAACCCTGCATAGACAGTGTAGTTTTCGCCATTAATAATAATGGGGAAGGGACCTGCAACCATATAACGTCCAAACAATTGCTGGTTGGGTTCTTTAGCATTGACATATTGCGCCGCCATCGATTGCAGAGCTTGACGTTTTGGGCCACTTGCGCGACTGAGAAGGCGACCTTGCTCACTGACTAAATAGAGTCGAAAATCTTTACTGCCAAAGCGTCGCTCTTCTAAGTTTTTTAGCGCGAGGTGTGGGGTAGGGCTATCGGTGACCTTTTGCTCTATGGAGGATACCAGGCGATTGATTTTATTTAGAGAGTCGTGCTTTATCGCATGAGATTTTCTCGGATCGAGTTTTTGTAAACCAATGACCGCTAGCAAAACGACTAAAATAGTGAGCCAAAAGATGGCGAAGATACGACCGTAGAGGCTGTTGGATTTAGGCAGTCTCATTGTGTGCTCTCAATAAATAGATAGCCTTTACCACGTAATGTTTTGATGCGAGGTTTTCCATCTGCTCGTTCCGGTAGCTTTTTACGTAAGTTGGAAACGTGCATATCGACCGCTCTATCAAAAGCGGCTAAGCGTTTACCGAGTACATCAAGGCTAATGCTCTCTTTGGTGAGCACTTCACCGGGGTGGCGTAAAAAGTACTCTAAAAGGCTGAATTCTGTGCCCGTTAGATCGAGCAGAGTGTCGTTACAATAGGCTTCTTGAGCCCCTGGGTTGAGTGTGATGTCTTGAAAAACAGTACCCGCGGTTGTAGTAACTGGAGTGCATGTGCGACGCAAAATAGCGCGAATACGAGCCAGTAACTCTCTATCACTGAACGGTTTTGGCAGAAAATCATCAGCGCCAAGCTCTAGACCGATCACTCTATCAACCTCCTCTCCTTTAGCGGTCAGAAATAACACCGGAGTTTGCCAGTTTTCACGCAGCTGTTTTAGCATTTGCATGCCGTTCATTTTCGGCATCATGATGTCGAGTAAAATCAGGTCAACACTTTCATCGACGGCATTTAACCCCTCTTGCCCATTATGGGCTTGCGATACAGCAAAACCTTCGTAAGTAAGAATGTCTTCTAATAGAGCCGTTAACTCGATGTCATCATCGACCAATAGTATATGGTGCATAAAAAATTCTCACTTTACTGCTATCTTCAATACTTAGATTGTAAGGGGATTAGGAAAAGGATGGGGGCGATTTACTTATCTTTACGTTCAACATACCGCACTTTACAAGAGAACTATTATTATAAAAACACCTGCTGAAAACAGCAGCCTATGTCTAAATAATTGAGGTTAATATCATGGCAATGAATAAAAAATGGTTAGCAGTAGCAATGATGGTTCCACTGACACTAGGTAGTGCCTCAGTGCTTGCTAATGGCAAAAAAGATGGCGACAAAGGTCATAAAGGTGGCCATGCCTGTGAAATGAGAATGGACGGTAAGAAAGCCTTTCGCGGTTTAGATTTAACGGACGCACAAAAAACGGAAATGAAAAAAATTCGTGATGAAGTACGTGCATCAAAAAAAGCCGAGGGTGATAGCAAGCGTCAACAAATGAAATCCATGAAAGATCAGGAGCAGCAACTGGTTTTAGCCGCTGATTTTGATGAAGCCAAAGCACAACAACTCGCCTCTTCAATGGTTGCGGAACGTACAGCGATGAAAGTCGAAAAAATGCGCACTATGCATCGCATGATGAGTGTATTAACCGATGATCAAAAGCAAAAGCTTGTGGACAAACAAGCAGAGAAAGCAACTAAGTGTGAGCAAAAAATGCAAAAGAAAATGTCGAAAAAAGGCAATGAATAACGCCTTTATAGAATGTCATAGTTCGGAGTGAGCTAGATTGAAAAAAGCGCAACTTGTTGAAGTTGCGCTTTTTTTGTTTGTTAGCTATTTAAGAAAAAAGACCAAAGTTGCCGTTGTGATTAAATTCTGTAACTCTTTTTTTAATCCAATATAGCGAGTTTAGGTTACTGTCTAGCAATGCACCTATTTACAATTCGATGTAGTATAATTTTCTTAAACTAGTGCTATTAGAAAATTATGAAACCAGAGTATAAAAAATTAGTGACCATAGCAGCATGGTCTGCCACATTGATTGCAACCTTGTTGTTGATAGTGAAAATTGTCGCTTGGTGGTTAACCGGTTCGGTGAGCCTTTTGGCTTCTGTTGTTGATTCTCTTTTAGATATAGCCGCGTCTTCAATTAATTTAGTGGTATTGAAGTACTCACTGCAACCGGCCGATGAAGAGCATACATTTGGCCATGGTAAAGCTGAGTCTTTAGCCGCCTTAGCGCAGTCTATGTTTATTTCCGGTTCAGCATTATTTTTGATTCTGAATGGTGTAGAGCGCTTTTTTCGACCGCAAGAGTTAAATCAGCCCGAAGTGGGTATTTATGTGAGTTTATTCTCCATTGTGCTGACTTTTGCGTTAGTGGTTTTTCAAAAACGTGTGGTTAGACAAACGGGAAGCCAAGCTATTGCTGCAGACTCGCTACACTATCAAACAGACTTGTATATGAATGGCGCGATCTTATTGGCCTTGGTACTGAGCATGTTTGGTTTTGGACAAGCGGATTCGGTGTTTGCCATCGGTATTGGTGTGTTCATTTTGTATAGTGCCTACCAAATGATTATGTTGGCGGTTCAATCTTTACTGGATCGACAGTTACCAGAGACGGAGTTGGTAGAGATTATCGATATTGCAAGTTCGGTGGATAAAGTACATGGCATCCATGATTTAAGAACGCGCATGTCAGGGCCGACTCGATTTATTCAATTACATTTGGAGCTCGATGATCAACTGCCCTTGATTGAAGCGCACAATATCGCCGAAGAGGTAGAAAACCGAATTGAACAACGTTTTGAGGGCAGTGATGTATTGATACATCAAGACCCGCTTTCAGTTGTTGATAGCAATGATTCACTGCGCTCACAAACTGATGATAAACGCTGAGTTGTGAGTGAAATTAAGTTAAAGTTAGTTATCTTAAGTAGAGTGGTTAAGTTTTCAGATTCTGATTTGAGTCAATCTTAATTGTGTAGGAAACTGCAATACTCTACTCAATGAATATCTATTCGCTTTGCTTGTACAAGTCTAGAAGGGGGCTTTAGCAGGGTGATTGGAGTTCTTGCCAGTGATAAGGCAATACAAAAATAAATTAGAATTATCCCAATAGTTGAGGGGCAACATGGTTAAAAAAATTGGTGTACTAACAAGTGGTGGTGACGCACCGGGTATGAATGCAGCAGTACGTGGGGTGGTGCGTACGGCATTGTCGAAAGGTATTGAAGTCTATGGTATTTATGATGGCTATCAAGGACTGTATGAAAACCGAATTGAAAAATTAGGCCGTTCAAGTGTTTCAGATGTTATCAATAAGGGTGGCACATTTTTAGGCTCAGCGCGTTTTCCTGAGTTTAAAGAGGAAGCGGTACGAGCTAAAGCCATTGAAAATCTTCAACAGCACGGTATTGATGCTCTTGTGGTTGTCGGCGGTGATGGTTCGTATATGGGGGCGAAGAAACTCACAGAAATGGGTTACCCATGTATCGGTCTACCTGGAACCATTGATAACGACATTGCGGGCACGGACTATACGATTGGTTATTTAACGGCGCTGAATACCGTTATTGATGCCATTGACCGTTTGCGTGACACGTCTTCTTCTCACCAACGTATCTCAATTGTAGAGATCATGGGGCGTCATTGTGGTGATTTAACCTTAATGTCAGCGATTGCTGGGGGATGTGAGTACATCATTACGCCTGAACGCCAATGGAGCAAAGAAGAGTTAATTACAAGCATTGAAGAAGGTATTGCTAAAGGTAAGAAGCACGCCATTATAGCTCTGACGGAGTTGATGTTTGACGCTAACGAATTGGCAAAAGACATTGAATCGGCAACGGGACGCGAAACACGCGCAACGGTTCTGGGGCACATTCAACGTGGTGGTCGTCCAACGGCATTTGACCGAGTATTGGCTTCTCGTATGGGCAACTACGCCGTCCATCTTCTATTGGAAGGTCATGGTGGTCGCTGTGTGGGTATCCAAAAAGAAGAGTTAGTTCATCACGATATTATCGATGCCATTGAAAATATGCGCCGACCTGTTCGTAATGATCTCTATGAGGTTGCCGACGAGTTATTTTAAACCCGTCTAGAGATACGAATAATGAAAACCGCAGACTAATGTTTGCGGTTTTTTGTTTTTATAGAGTGTCATAAAAACAAAAAAGCCAGCTTAGAGCTGACTTTAGTAAACTGAAATGCGTAATTTGTTACGCTTTTTTCGCTTCAGCAGCGGCTTTAGCGATAGCGGCAAAGCTTTTCGCATCAAGAGCGGCACCGCCAACGAGAGCACCATCGATGTCTGGTTGAGCAAAGTATGCGGCTGCATTTTCAGGCTTAACAGAGCCACCGTATTGAATCACAATATTGTTGGCGACTTCTTGGTTTTTCTCTGCAATGTGCGCACGGATAAATGCGTGGGTACGTTGTGCATCGTCAGCTGTTGCTGCTTTACCTGTACCGATAGCCCAGATAGGTTCGTAGGCGATAATCGCACCATTTAGAGCTTCAGCTCCAAGCAGGTTGATGACAGCGTCAATTTGACGTGCACATACTGCTTCGGTTTCGCCCGCTTCATTTTGCGCTTCAGACTCACCAATACACAGTACAGGTGTTAAGTCGTTTTCTTTTAGAAATGCGAATTTTTTAGCAACAAATTCGTCTGATTCTTGGTGATACTCACGACGCTCAGAATGACCAATGATAATGTGAGTTGCCCCAAACTCTTTTAGCATTGCTGGAGACATGTCACCAGTAAAAGCCCCTTGGTTGTTCACGTCGGTGTTTTGAGCGCCCACTATGATTGCGCTGCCAACATCGGTTAACGTGCGTTCAGTAAGATCGATGTAAAGTGCTGGTGGCGCGACTGCCACATCAACGCCGGTTACGCCTTCTAGCTCTTTATTTAGGCCAGTTAATAAGTCGATAACCATTTTTTTGGAGCCGTTTAGCTTCCAGTTACCCATAACTACAGGATGACGCATAAAAATACTCCCTTCTAAATTAGTAAAAGATATACGTTGCAGAGAATATAACAGATAAAAACAGTGAAATCTCAATCACTATCATTTGTTGTATTGTGGCTGCTACATTTGTCTCATTTGATAAATGAGACAAGGGTGATCCCATCAGCAAAAACAGCGTCATAGCCGTAAAAAGTGGTGAGCTTGGTGTATGGTTTAGAGCTATAGGAGAACCAACAATGCCGAATTTAGTAATGGAATATACGGATTCTTTAGAGAGTCGACTGAATATTCATGGGTTGTTACAAGATACCCACCAAGCCATGATCGAAAGTGATCTATTTGAATTAAACTCGATCAAATCTCGGGCTTTACGTTGTCATTCGTGGCTTATTGGTGATTCAGAAGATCAGCATGATTTTATTCATATTACAGTGGAAATGCTCGGTGGAAGAACGGCGGAGCAGAAGAGGTTGCTCTCTCAACGTATTTTTCAATTACTAATTGAACAAGCCGCTTGGGTGGGGAGTTTAACCGTCAATATAAGAGATATGGATATGGACTGTTTTTGTAAGCAGACCAATATATAGGAAGCGAAATATGGACCTTAAATGGCTATTACTTTCCTTTGATGGGCGTATAGGAAGAAAGCAGTTTTGGTTGTGGAACATCAGCTATTACCTATTCCTGTCGATGTTAGGATCTGCGCTGGCACAAATGTCACCGACTGTGGCGTTATACGCCGTGCCGTGCATGTCTTTGATCCTGCTCTACCCTGATTTAGCCGTAACGGCAAAACGTTGGCATGATCGTAATAAGTCGAATCGGTTTTTATTGCTTAATATTCCGCTGATTGTGGGACGACTTCTGCTCCCCGTCTCAGCTCAAGCTGAAACAGCTGAAGGCTTGTCGCGTCTGTTTTCATTGATTGCGCTTGCGTGCGGTTTATGGATTTTAGTGGAGTGTGGTTTTTTGAAGGGCAGCCAAGGTGATAATAGCTATGGCGAAGCGTTTAAAAATTAAAAAACGCAGCGAGAACGCTGCGTTTTTGCGGGGAAATTAAAGGATGTGCTCTTTAATTTCGTCATCTTTACGCTCAAGGTAATGAATAGACTTGATGCGACGAATAGTACGACAGCGACCGCGAATCAGTAATGTTTCAGTGGTAGCAATATTGCCTTTACGAGTAATACCTTCTAGTAAATCACCTTTAGTAATACCGGTTGCGGCAAAGACTACGTTATCACTGCGAGCCATATCTGACATGGTTAACAGCACATTGGCTTCTACACCCATCTCAGCACAACGTTTGAGTTCTTCGTTGCCATAGATGCGATTTTCTTCTGTATCCCCTTTCACTTCATGACGAGGAAGTAGGCGACCATGCATGTCACCGTCTAAGGCACGAATAACCGCTGCAGACACAACACCTTCTGGTGCGCCACCAATGCAGTACATCATGTCTACTTCGCTATCTGGCATACAGGTTAAAATTGATGCTGCAACATCACCATCAGGCACAGCAAACACACGTACGCCCATGGCTTGCATGTCTTTAATCATTTTGTCATGACGAGGTTTAGCCAGTGTGATTACCGTTAGTTCATGCAGTGATTTACCTAGAGCTTTTGCTACGTTGACTAAGTTTTCAGTCAGTGGCTTCGCTAAGTCGATAACCCCTTTAGCTCCAGGGCCTACCACTAGTTTTTCCATGTACATATCCGGCGCTTTAAGGAAGCTGCCTTTTTCGCCAGCCGCCAATACCGCTAAGGCGTTAGATTGGCCCATGGCTGTCATGCGTGTGCCTTCGATAGGATCAACGGCGATATCTACAGCATCACCGCCAACACCAACATGCTCACCAATGTACAACATAGGTGCATCGTCGATCTCACCTTCACCAATAACAATTTCACCGCTGATTTCTGTTTTATTGAGCAAGGTGCGCATTACTTCAACTGCGGCGCCATCAGCCGCATTTTTGTCTCCACGGCCAAGCCATTTATAACCGGCTAGGGCTGCACCTTCAGTTACACGAGAAAAGGCTATTGCTAAATCGCGTTTCATATCGACTCCAATCAAAAGGGTTCAAAAAATAGCCGAGATTTTAGCATATCTTTCGCTGAAGGTTTGCGTAAATTGTGCAACTTTAAGCCTCAATAGGGGGAGGAATGGGATGCCTTTTTCTGTTTCTGCGGCATTTATTACAACTATCCGTTTTTCATTGTCAGGATTTGATTAAAATCGTAGTATTTTTGTTCACTTAAACCAGAATTAAATTTTTAGGTGTGTTTATATACATGGCTGTGGGTAGAATGGGTAAGTAGTCTTTAACTATAGATAACGAATTAGGTAGGCCAAGATGTCTTTAGAAGTATTAGAAAAACTAGAAGCCAAAGTGCAAACAGCGGTTGATACAATTACTTTGTTGCAAATGGAAGTTGAAGAACTGAAAGAGCAAAAGCAACAACTCGTTAATGAAGCAGAACAGTTGCGTAATGAGAAAGTAGAAACAGAACAACGTGCACATCAAGTTCAAGCTGAGCACGATGCGTGGCAAGAACGCATTCGCAACATGCTAGGCAAGATGGAAGAAGTAGAATAATCACTACTTGCTTAATTGCTAAAGACAGAAACGCCAGCTTAATAGCTGGCGTTTCTGTCTTTAGTGGCGGGTAAGCCAAGAGCGAGGATTTTGCGTTCGACTGTTACGGCGCAGTTCAAAATAAACCGAAGGTCGAGACTGACCACCGGTATCACCTGCCAGAGCAATGGTTTCCCCTGCGGTGACTTTATCCCCTTCTTTTTTAGTCAGTACTTGGTTGTAGCCGTAAAGGGTCATGTCACCTTTACCATGATCTAACAATAGAACTAACCCATACCCACGTAGATAGTCAGCAAAGACCACGGTACCAGGATAAACAGCTTTAACAGGTTGTTCATACTTGGCGTTAATTACCAAGCCTTTCCAATTCATTTGGCCACTTTGTTTTGTGCCATAGTAATGCAGAATACGTCCTTTAACCGGCCAAGGCAGTTTACCTTTATGTTTGGCTAGTCCGTCCATAGGAACCGAATTACGCTTCGCTGCTTTAGCGATTTCAGCTTTTAGTCTAGATTCGTTGCGTTTTAACTCATTGAGGTAAGCGCTATCACCGGCAATGCCTTTTTTAATTTTCGCCACGGTTGTTTTTCGGTTGGCTTGGCTACTGCGTCTTTTTGTTAGTTGTTGGGTTTGCTGATCGAGTAGCGACTCAATCTGTTGCTGTTCAGCCACTAACTGTTGATTCTTTTTCTCTAATTGAATATTGCTTTGTTGCAGTTCACTAATAATCGCAGCACGTTGCTTGGCGAGGTGTTGGTAGTATTGGCTGATACGGTCTTTTTCTTGAGTACTTTCATGACTAAGAAAACTTTCAATTTTGGCGTTAGTCTGCATCATGTAATAGGACTTCACTAGCTTCTGCAACGCTTCCGCTTGTGATTGTGTTTTTGCCATTAACTCTCGGTGCTGTTCATCGTACGCTTTAAGGTTTGCTTTCGAGCGTTTGAGTGAAGTGCGAGTTTGAGCAAGACTTTTGCTGGTATTGGCAATAGCAAGCTCGTCACTTTTAAGTTGCTTTTGTAGCTTATCGAGCTCTTTTTGCTGATGAGATAAGTTTTTTTGCTGACGAGTAATCTCTCCCTTCACCCCTTTTAATTCTTCCGTATTGGCTGAAGCGGGTGTTGAGGTAAAAATCGCAGACGATAGGCATAACAAAACGCCAGCACAAATGGCACTGACGTTTGATTTTTTGAATAATGTTGGCTTATGAGGAATGAGATTCATCCTAAATCTTTAATCTTGGCTTTCTTTGCCACAGCATACACTGTGACAAAGAATAATAGGCAATGATTATTTCAGATTTACAAGAACCTGACCAGACATCTCAGCTGGGATGTCCATATCTACCAAATTAAGCATAGTTGGTGCAAGATCAGATAGCTTACCATTGTCTTTAAACTCTAGGTCTTTGTTACCAACGTAGATTAAAGGAACTGGCAGGTTAGTATGCGCCGTGTGGATACCACCCGTTTCAGGGTTCACCATCATTTCAGCATTACCGTGGTCTGCGGTGATCAGCATTTGACCGTCCACTTCTTTAATGGCTTCAACTACGCGCCCTAGGCATGCGTCTAGTGCTTCACTTGCTTTCACTGCTGCATCGTAAACGCCTGTGTGACCAACCATGTCACAGTTAGGGTAGTTACAAACGATAGCGTCATATTTACCAGATTTGATAGCAGCAACCAATTTATCAGTTAGCTCAGGAGCGCTCATTTCTGGTTGTAGATCGTAAGTAGCCACTTTTGGTGAAGCAACAAGTTGACGTTCTTCGCCAGCAAATTCGCTTTCAATGCCACCATTGAAGAAGAAAGTCACGTGAGCGTATTTTTCAGTTTCAGAAATACGAAGCTGAGTTTTACCCGCTTTCGATAGCCATTCACCGTAGGTGTTTTCTAGCGAAGCTGGTGGGAATGCACATAGTAGAGGGATGTCAGCTGCGTATTGAGTTAGCATAACAAAATCAACGGCAGGGAATACGTTGCGCTCGAAACCTGCAAATTCTGTTACGAAACAACGAGTGATTTCACGTGCACGGTCAGCACGGTAGTTCATAAAGATAACGGCATCGCCATCAACGATAGCGGCAGACGCTTCTGATTCCGTTTTGATTTCCGTTGGTTTAACGAACTCATCGTTTTCGTCACGAGCATAAGCCGCTTCAAGGCCAGCAACCGCATCATCAAATGTGAATTCAGATTTTGCTTCAGTGAGAAGGTCATAAGCTTGTTGTACGCGATCCCAGTTATTATCACGGTCCATAGCGTAGTAGCGACCAACAAGAGAAGCGATACGGCCTTTGCCTAGCTTCGCGAACAACTCTTGGAAACGCTGTAGAGAGTTCTCTGCTGAGCGAGGTGGGGTATCACGTCCGTCGAGGAAGCAGTGTAGGTAGATTTTTTCTGCACCACGTTCAGCCGCCATTTCGATAGCAGCATAGATGTGATCTTCATGGCTATGAACGCCACCTGGAGACATAAGTCCCATAATGTGTACGGCATTGCCTGACTTGATCGCTTTATCCATAGCGTCAACAAGAGTGGCATTGCTTTGGAATTCGTTATCAGCAATAGACTTAGTGATACGAGTCAGATCTTGATATACCACACGTCCAGCACCGATATTGGTGTGACCTACTTCAGAGTTACCCATTTGACCGTCAGGTAGACCAACATCTAAGCCAGAAGCTGAGATTAAAGTACTTGGTTGATTGGCAATTAAACCATCTAAAATGGGAGTTTTTGCATTTGCGATAGCGTTATCTTGTTTATCTTCGCGGTATCCGTAACCGTCAAGGATCACTAGAGCCATAGGCTTCTTAGCTGACATAGTTTGGCCTCGTTTTAAGTTTCAATAGCTTTAATTAGCGTAATTTTACTACAGAATACCCCAATTGCAGTCGTTTAAGATCAAATTAATTTTTCTATTATGGCTTTGCAAAGCACAATGCGATGAAATTTTAGACAGTAGGAGTAACTGACTTTCAAAAAAAGTGTGTATTTACGATCTATTAGGTTGCGCTCGAGTTTAAATATTGAAATTTTTGCGTGAATAGTCGTGTAATCGTGATCTAGGTTTCTTTTTTAAAAAGTGAACAGGGTAGGCTCTATCTCGCATCCTACGTTTGTAATGGTATACTGCGCGTTAAAATTACCGCTTATGAATTAAAAAGAGTATCCGACGATGCAAGAAATTTTAGATTTCCTTCACCAGAACATGATTCTGGCTGTAGTTTGGGTTGGTATTGTTGTCGCCCTTGTGATGAACATTATTAAGTCTTCCACTGCACAGTATAAAGAAGTAGATACCCAGGGTGTGACGTCTTTGATTAACCGTGAAAACGGTGTAGTAGCCGATATACGTACTAAAGAAGAGTTTAAAAAGGGTCATATTACTGACTCGGTTCACATTTTACCGTCTGAAATTAAAAATGGTACTTTTGGAGCGCTTGAAAACAAGAAAAGCGACCCAATCATTGTTGTATGTAAGACAGGTCAAACAGCAGTCGATAGTGCCAACTTGTTAGCGAAAGCTGGTTTTGAACAAGTTTTCGTTTTGAAACACGGTTTATCTTCTTGGAGTGATGCCAATCTTCCTCTAGTTCGAGCTAAAAAAGAGCCGCGCAAGAAGAAAAAACAGAAAGCTCTAACCGAATAAATAATGAATTGAACACCTATGCAGAGTGTTCAATACAAAAATATGTAATTTAAGGAATAAAATAATGTCTGAAGCAGCTGAAACCCAAGCACCACAACAGAACTTCACTATTCAACGCATCTTCCTGAAAGATGTTTCTTTTGAAGCACCAAGTTCACCAAGCATGTTCCAAAAAGAATGGCAACCAGATGTAAACCTAGACCTAGACACTAAAAGTGCTCAACTAGGTGAAGGCGTATATGAAGTTGTTCTTCGTTTAACTGTTACAGTTAAAAATGCTGAAGAGACGGCTTTCCTATGTGAAGTGCAACAAGCAGGTATTTTCACTGCAGAAGAAATGGAAGCAGGTCAACTTGCTCATTGCCTAGGCGCATTCTGCCCTAACATCTTATTCCCATACGCTCGTGAAACTATCTCAAGCCTAGTAATTAAAGGTACGTTCCCACAATTGAACCTTGCTCCAGTAAACTTCGATGCATTGTTCATGAACTACCTGCAAAGCCAACAGCAGCAAGAAGAGCAATCTCCAGCTGACGCTTAATAAAAGATAGCTTCAATCATAGTTGATTGAATTTATTTAGAAATTAAAATGCACATTGCACCGGATTAACGGATGCATTGTGCATTTTTTATTTATACTATCTTAATTGTCCAGTTGCTCTTAACTGGCGCGGTCGCTAGACCATTTATCACGCATTATGGATTGGAATATGGCAGCAACAAATTGTGAGCTAAAAGACGTATCAATGACAGTTATTGGTGCGGGTTCTTACGGGACTTCATTGGCGATATCTCTCGCTCGTAATGGAGCAAAAGTCGTCATTTGGGGTCACGAGATTGAGCATATGCAGAACTTGCAAGTCGATCGTATGAATCGAGAGTTCTTGCCGGATGTCCCTTTTCCTGATTCTTTGACAGTAGAAGCCGATTTGGCGAAAGCGGTGGCCGCCAGTCGAGATCTGCTAGTGGTTGTACCTAGCCATGTTTTTGGCATCGTACTCGACTCATTAAAGCCTCACTTAAAAGCGGATTCGCGTATTTGCTGGGCAACGAAAGGCCTTGAGCCTGAAACGGGACGCCTGTTAAAAGATGTGGCTCAAGAGAAACTTGGCGACAGCTATCCTTTGGCGGTATTGTCCGGTCCTACTTTTGCCAAAGAGTTGGCCATGGGATTACCTACGGCGATTGCCGTTGCCTCTTCTGATTGCCAGTTTGCCAGCCAACTGCAAGAAAAAATCCACTGCAGCAAATCTTTCCGTGTCTATGCCAATGATGACTTTATTGGCATGCAGCTCGGCGGTGCGGTGAAAAACGTGATCGCCATAGGGGCAGGAATGTCAGATGGTATTGGCTTTGGTGCTAATGCGCGTACAGCACTGATTACCCGTGGGCTTGCTGAAATGACACGTCTTGGTATTGCTTTGGGAGCCAAGCCAGAGACCTTTATGGGCATGGCCGGCTTAGGTGACTTAGTACTTACTTGTACCGATAATCAGTCACGCAACCGCCGCTTTGGACTCGCGCTAGGTAAAGGGCAAGATGTAGATACCGCGCAACAAGAGATAGGCCAAGTGGTTGAAGGCTACAGAAATACTAAGGAAGTATGGATGTTGGCGAGTCGCCAAGGGGTAGAAATGCCAATCGTTGAGCAAATTTATCAAGTTCTTTATCAAGACAAAGATGCCATGGTAGCGGCTCAAGATTTATTAGCTCGTGACAAAAAAGCAGAAAGATAATCGCATAGAGTAGAAAGGATTGTATTTATGGATGAGTGTGAAGCAAATGCAGTATGGCAATGCATTGTTAGAGAAGCTCGAGAGCAAGCAGAACAAGAGCCTATGCTGGCGAGTTTTTATCACGCAACCATCATTAACCACGATAGCTTTGCCGCAGCGCTAAGTTACATACTGGCAAATAAGCTAAAAACCGCAAGCATGCCCGCCATGGGAGTTCGTGATGTGGTGGAAGAGGCGCTGGCCGCTGATCCGAGTATTACCGATTCTGCCGCGTGTGATATTTGCGCTACAGTCAATCGAGATCCTGCCGTAGAAATGTACTCGATACCGTTATTGTATTTAAAGGGCTATCACGCATTACAAGGTTATCGCATTGCCAATTGGCTATGGAAGCAAGGTCGTGTAGCTCTTGCCACATACCTACAAAACCAAATATCTGTCGCCTGTCAGGTAGATATTCACCCAGCTGCAAAAATTGGCAAAGCGATCATGCTAGACCATGCCACAGGCATTGTTATCGGTGAAACGGCTGTAGTAGAAAATGACGTGTCTATTTTGCAAGACGTGACACTGGGCGGTACCGGTAAAGAAGGGGGCGATCGACACCCTAAAATCCGTGAAGGGGTGATGATAGGTGCGGGCGCTAAGGTGCTCGGTAATATCGAAGTGGGCGAGGGCGCCAAGATTGGCTCTTGTTCAGTGGTGCTACAAGCCGTGCCACCACATACTACGGTTGCAGGTGTGCCAGCGAAGATTATGGGCAAGCCTAAATCTGATAAGCCAGCAGAAGATATGGATCAAAATTTTAATGGTCGCTCACAACATTTTATCGATGGTGCAGGCATTTAATATTGTGCCTTATCCGCTGCCGCTACCTTATAGATGACAGCATTTAATTTTAAGCAATAAGTCCAGCCTAGGCTGGACTGATTTCATTGACGCTGAGGTGGCGCAATTTTAACGCGTAAACATACCCCGCTATCCCACCGAGTATATTGCCTAGTGCAACCCCTAAAAACAGCCCAGTAATACCAAACCATTGGCTTCCTATCCAAGCGCAGGGCAGGGTGAACACAAACAAACGTAAGCAACTCCAAATAAAAGCCAATATGGGTTTGTGCATCGCATTTAAACTGCTCACCAGTAGCATAATCACCCCTTGGAACCCATAGCTAACAGGCACGCAAATCAAGTACAACCACAGTAAATGACGAACACTCTCTTCTTGGCTGAAAAGGCGCGCAATAGGAGCACTTAGCGGTACCATCATAATAAAGATAAGCAATTGAAAAGTGAGCGAGAACCGAATACACATAAATAATGCTTTAAGGCTTCGGTGGGGGTTTTTTGCCCCTAGATTTTGTGCCATAAAGGGGGTTAGAACTGAAGTGAGTGCCATCAACACAATAAGAAGCAAAGACTCAATACGTTGTGCTGCGCCATAAGCGGCGACGGCCGCTGTACCATGTGCCGCTAGCATCATCATTAAAATTGCGGCACTGATTGGGTTGAGCGCACTAGAAAGCGCTGCAGGTGTGCCAATTTGTAGTATGCACTTCCAATCACTAAACAGTTGTTTCGGTTTAGGTGGCGCCAGTAACTTGACCCGAGTGACCAAAAAGTAAAATGCGCCAATCATGGCGACAAACCAACTTATGCCACTGGCGATAGCGGCACCTTGAATGCCCAGTTGCGGAAATGGACCAATACCAAAGATGAATAATGGGTCCAAGATACCGTTGACTATACCGGCACAGATCATGATTTTGGCGGGAGTCTTGGTATCACCACTGGCTCTAATAGCGGCATTGCCACTCATAGGGATCACTAATAACGGGATGGTGAGATACCATATGGACATATATTGGTCGATAAGAGGCAGTAGTTTGGTTTCTGCGCCGAGCCGAGTAAATAGTGGGTCGATACTGTGCAGTCCAGCGTAGGAAGCAAGACTAACCAACACAATGGCGAGTAATATGCCATGGCTAGCAAATCGAGCCGCTTGTTCGGGGAGGTTTTGCCCCAAAAATCGCCCAATATGGGTGGAGAGCCCCATGCCTATCCCCATAGTGATGCAGTTGATGGCGAAAGTGACCGGAAACGTAAAACTGATGGCGGCAAGGGCGTCAGTACCTAGCAGAGAAATAAAGAAAGTATCCACCAGATTAAACATTAAGATAGCCACGATACCGAACACCATAGGCAGCGTCATTTGACGTAAAACCTTGTCGATAGGAGCGGTGAGTAGGCCATGTTTATCTTGCATAGAGGCTCTGCTGTTTTGATTGGGCGCTTAGAATAACCTGTAACATCTCATTCAACCAGAGAAGTAATCACGAATGTAAGTTATCAAAGCGCACATTTATATGAAGTTTTTGTAAAAAACTCTCTGCTGACCCTTGCGATCACACGGATTGTCCCCAACATATTCTTCACTAGCCAAGAAACGGCATTTTATCCATTTGTTAGAAACATTATTTAGGAGAATCAATCGATGAATATTCGTCCATTACATGATCGAGTTATCGTTGAACGTCAAGAAGTTGAATCCAAGTCTGCTGGCGGCATCGTTTTAACTGGTTCTGCTGCTGAGAAATCTACTCGCGGTAAAATCCTTGCAGTCGGTAAAGGTCGCATCCTAGAGAACGGCAGCGTTCAACCTCTAGACGTTCAAGTTGGTGACACAGTGATCTTCGCTGAAGGCTACGGCACTAAGACTGAAAAGATTGATGGCAAAGAAGTTCTTATCATGTCTGAAAATGACATCATGGCGATTGTTGAATAAGTAACCATTCTCTGAATCAACAACTAAAAATAGAATCGAATTTAGAAAGGAATTAAAAAATGGCTGCTAAAGACGTTAAATTTGGTAACGACGCACGAATCAAAATGCTAGAAGGTGTCAACGTTCTAGCTGACGCAGTAAAAGTAACGTTAGGTCCTAAAGGCCGTAACGTCGTTCTAGACAAATCTTTTGGTGCACCAACGATCACTAAAGATGGTGTATCTGTAGCGCGTGAAATTGAACTTGAAGACAAGTTCCAAAACATGGGCGCACAAATGGTGAAAGAAGTTGCATCTCAAGCAAATGATGCAGCAGGTGACGGAACAACAACTGCAACAGTACTTGCACAATCTATCATCACTGAAGGTCTAAAAGCGGTTGCTGCGGGCATGAACCCAATGGATCTTAAACGCGGTATCGACAAAGCGGTTATTGCGGCAGTTGAAGAGCTAAAAGCGCTATCTCAACCATGTGCTGACACTAAAGCTATTGCGCAAGTGGGTACTATCTCAGCAAACTCTGATGCGACAGTCGGTAACATCATTGCAGAAGCGATGGAAAAAGTAGGCCGCGACGGTGTTATCACTGTTGAAGAAGGTCAGGCTCTACAAGATGAGCTAGACGTAGTTGAAGGTATGCAGTTCGATCGTGGCTACCTATCTCCTTACTTCATCAATAACCAAGAAGCGGGCAGTGTTGATCTAGAAAGCCCATTCATTCTTCTTATTGATAAGAAAGTCTCTAACATCCGTGAGTTGCTTCCTACGCTAGAAGCGGTGGCTAAAGCATCACGTCCACTGCTTATCATTGCAGAAGATGTAGAAGGTGAAGCACTGGCAACGCTAGTTGTAAACAACATGCGTGGCATCGTTAAAGTTGCCGCTGTTAAAGCGCCTGGTTTTGGTGACCGTCGTAAAGCGATGCTTCAAGACATTGCTATCCTAACTGGCGGTACAGTGATTTCTGAAGAAATCGGTCTAGACCTTGAAAAAGTAACTCTAGAAGACCTAGGTCAAGCTAAACGCGTGTCTATCACGAAAGAAAACTCAACTATCATTGATGGCGCTGGTGACGAAGTGGCAATTAACGCTCGCGTATCTCAGATTCGTCAGCAAGTTGAAGATGCAACGTCTGATTACGACAAAGAAAAACTTCAAGAGCGCGTCGCTAAATTGGCTGGTGGTGTTGCAGTAATCAAAGTTGGTGCAGCAACTGAAATTGAAATGAAAGAGAAAAAAGACCGCGTAGAAGATGCTCTACAAGCTACTCGCGCAGCGGTTGAAGAAGGCGTAGTTGCTGGTGGTGGTGTTGCTCTCATTCGCGCAGCCTCTAAGCTAACTGAGCTTACCGGTGACAACGAAGAACAAAACGTCGGTATCCGCGTTGCTCTACGTGCTATGGAATCGCCAATTCGTCAAATCACCACTAACGCAGGTGATGAAGAGTCAGTGGTTGCTAACAACGTTAAAGCAGGCGAAGGTAGCTACGGCTACAACGCAGCAACGGGTGAATACGGCGACATGTTAGAGATGGGTATCCTTGATCCAACGAAAGTCACTCGTAGCGCACTTCAGTTTGCAGCCTCTGTTGCCGGTCTTATGATCACCACAGAAGCTATGGTAACTGACAAGCCACAAGCCGATGCACCAGCAATGCCTGATATGGGCGGCATGGGTGGAATGGGCGGCATGCCTGGCATGATGTAAACGCATCATTTACCTTTAAATTAGAAACGGGAGCCTATTAGGCTCCCGTTTTTTGTTTAAAAACGCTATAAAGCACAATGTGTGAGGTGACAAGGCTGATTATGCCAATAGGGGGATACAAGAGGGCGTACATCGCTACTTTTGAGGCGTAGCGACTCAGCGTACAAACGTTGAGAGTGATAATGTTTTGTATACCTGCAAAGTGTGATCCTATTCTTGAGTTGTCTTATGTGTTTGTTTTTATTGATTTTGTTTGTGGTCAATCACGTTATGTAGTTTATGTTCTTCACTACTATGTCGGTCTATCAAGAGCCAATAATCTTGAAGTTTAATCATAATAATAAAGACATAAGGGAAGACATATGAGTTTTAACGTGAATATACTAGCGAAGGCGACCATGCCGATGTTAGTGGCAGCTTTACTCTCTGGATGTGGAGACGATGATCTCTCTCCTGATAACCCACTAGTGCCTGATGATACTCCTGGCAATGAAGCTCTTTATCCCGCACAAGCGGATGAAGTTGTTATCTATTATAAACGTGATGGCGCGGCAGAAAGTGACTATGACGATTGGGGTCTACACCTGTGGAATGGCGAAGGTTGTACCAGCACTGACCTAGAGGATATGGGCATAAGTGACTCCGGTACAAGTTGGGCTGAACCTTACCTAGCCACTGGTTTTAATCGAACTTACGGTGCCTACTATGTCCTGAAAGTGGATGAGCTCGCTTCTGATCCTCACCAATGTATGAACTTTATTCTGCATAAAGGCGATGAAAAAGGCTTTGGTAGTGCCAACCAAAAAGTGCAGCTAGTGCAGTTGGGTGACAGCCGTAGCTTATTTGGTTTTCATGGCAGTAGTGAACTTTATTATGAGCCTATCGCCGAACGTCCAGTAGCGATTGATGGGCAAAAAGCCCATTGGTTAGATAAGCAAACCATTGGCTTAGAAGCGGCTGCCACGGCGACAAAAGTAGTGCTCTATTATTCACCTACCAACAATATCGCCCTTGATGCTGACTCTAAAATCATCACGGGTGGCACCTCAGTTACTTTACAAATTCAAGGCAGTTTAAGTGATGAACTTAAATCGAATTTCCCGCACCTCGCGGGTTTGACGGCCACTCATATCGATGTGGATGACAATACATTAACTCAGATACTAAAAAGCCAGATTGTCTTAGCGACTTACAATGAAAGTGATGAGCTAACCAGTTCAACTGAAGTGCAGAAAGCCGGTGTATTGGATGATGTCTTTGTTCGTGAGGGGGCAGGTAATGCTATTTCACAACAGCTTGGCGCCCTTGTTAATGACTCAACGACAGTATTCAAACTTTGGGCACCCACAGCGCAGAATGTAGACCTGTATATTTATAACTCTGCTAAAGAGCAAGTTAAGCAAGTGCCATTAACGGAGAACAGGCAAACTGGGGTATGGGAGTCCGCTGAGGTAGCGGGTGTTGTAGATCAGTATTATCGCTATGAAGTCACTGTCTATCACCCAACGACGAAGAAAATTGAAACCGTTATGGTGACAGACCCTTACTCTTTAAGTGTTTCTGCTAATTCTACCTATTCTCAAGTTGTCGATTTAGACAATGATCCGGATCTGAAACCTGATAATTGGGATAACTACGATAGACCAGAAACCCCGAAAAACAGTGATGGAGAGTACTTAGATGAGTTTCATGTACTTTACGAATCGCACCTGAGAGACTTTAGCTTCAGTGATACCAAGGGCACGGCAAGCCTCAACGGAAAATATCTTGCTCTTACTGAACAAGATCGTGAATCGGTGAGTCACCTTAAAGAACTTCAAGCGGCAGGCTTAAACACTCTCCATATTCTTCCCGCCTTTGATATCGCCACCGTAAATGAAGAAGACACCGTTGATATTAATGATACGGTCGCTGAACTTTGTGAGGTAAGGCCAAGTGCGGTGGTGTGTGGTGCTGAGGATTCAAGCGCTACTTTAGAAAGTGTCCTACAAAGCTACGATCCAACAACCGACCAAGTACAGCTTCTAATGAACGATTTACGTGATTTAGACAGCTTTAACTGGGGATATGACCCATTCCATTATACGGTCCCAGAAGGGAGTTATGCGACTAATGCCGAAGGCTCTTATCGTGTAAAAGAGTTTCGTGAAATGGTGAAAGCCACTCATGATATGGATCTTAAATTGATTATGGATGTGGTTTATAACCATACCAATGCTTCTGGTACCAATGATAAGTCCGTACTAGATAAGATTGTCCCTGGATATTATCACCGCTTGAATGTGAATACGGGTGGCGTAGAAAACTCAACCTGTTGCGACAACACTGCAACCGAACATTTAATGATGGGCAAGCTAATGATTGATTCATTAGTAACGTGGGCAAAAGATTATAATGTGGATGGATTCCGCTTTGATCTCATGGCGCACCAACCTAAAGACTTAATGATTGAAGCTCTGGAAGAGATACGCAAAATTCGCCCAGATATTTTGTTCTACGGTGAAGGTTGGGACTTTGGTGAAGTGGCTAATAATGCTCGTTTCGAGCAAGCCACTCAGATAAACATGGCCGGAACCGGTATTGGTACTTTCTCTGATCGATTGCGTGATGCTGTGCGTGGTGGTAGCCCATTTGATGGCGATGGTACTGGTTTGCGCAGAAATCAGGGTTTTGCTAATGCGGCCTATCCAAATGAACGTCGAGAGATGAGCGCAGAAGAAACCGAAGACCTATTACATAATCAAGATTTAGTGCGCTTGGGTATGGCAGGAAATTTGGCTGACTTTATTTTAGTGGATTATGAAGGGGTAACTCAAAAAGGAAGTAGCATTGACTACAATGGTGCACCTGCTGGCTACACCCAAGATCCGTCAGAAAATATCTCTTATGTCTCTAAGCATGATAACCAAACCTTCTGGGACAACAATGCTTATAAAACGGCGACAGCAGTGAGTTCAGATCAGCGCGCTCGTATGCAGTCTGTTGGTATCTCTACTGTGATGATGGGGCAAGGGATACCATTTATACACATGGGATCAGAGCTACTTCGTTCTAAATCCATGCAGCGAGACTCTTATGACTCTGGTGATTGGTTTAACCGAGTGAGATTTGATGGTTCAGATAATAACTGGAACGTTGGATTACCTCGTTTTGATAAGGATGGTGCAAATTGGCCTTTAATCTCTGACATTATTGCCGATAGCACGAATAAACCAAGTGTCGAAGATATTGAACTGGCAAAGCAGCAATTCCTCGAGTTATTGCACATTCGCAACTCTAGTGAATTGTTCTTACTTGGTTCTAAAGAAGAGGTAATGAAACGCGTAGACTTTCGTAACGTAGGTGAAGGGCAAGTTCAGGGCCTAATCGTTATGTCTATTGATGATGGTGTTTATGCCGGGGATGACCTTGACCCTAATAATGACGCCATAGTGGTGGTGATTAATGCTTCGGCAGAAGAGCAGCATTTTAACATTGAGGGGGCAGCCGGTTTTGAACTTCATGAGGTGCACGCCGCATCCGCTGACTCAATTGTGCGTACTGCAACATTCTCCGAGGGAGCTTTCTCTGTTCCTGCATTAACCACGGCTGTTTTTGTGCTACCTCAGGGGGATACACAAGGAAATGGATTAGCGGTTGCTGAAAAAGATCAAGATCTTCCCCCCTTTGGCGCGTCACCGGTTTACATTGCTGGGAGCTTTCCTGCGGCATCTTGGGAGCCTGCAACAATAGAAGTGCCTTATTTAACCAATGGTGTGTACAGCGTTACTCTGGGTTTAAGTGAGAGTGCTGAGTATAAATTCACACTGGGTGATTGGGACAGTGCTATTGGTTGTGATGGTGAAAACTGCTTAGTAGAAGTCAACGAAATGGGAATGTATGAGTTTGCTTTGAATGCGAGTGATACGTCTACTCCTGAAATTGTCGAGGCTAAACTGGTGGAGAGCTACGAAGGTAAACAGTGGTATATCCCAGGTTCCATTTCCGGTAACTGGGATCATACTGATGAACGTAAAATGGTTTTTTCTGAAGAAAAAGGCGTCGCGTTGTTTACAACTGCCGAACTCACTTCAGGAGTGGATTATGAGTTCAAAATGACCTGTGGTGATTGGGGAGCGTGTGAGCATGGGTATACCGATGTATCCATCGCGAGTGATTCTCTAGCGATTGATGAAAATGGTGGCAATCTAAATTTCACTCCAGTTGCGACAGCGACTTATGAAGTCACGTTCAACTTTTTAAGCAAAGTGGTTTCCATTAAACAACAATAGAGGTGTTTACCATCTATCTGTGATTATTGATCACTAGCTTCGTTGGCTTAAAACAAAGCATCACTTATTTAAGTGGTGCTTTTTTTATGTGTATTGGTGACTAGTCTTCCCTTCAAATATCTTGCACACTAAGCTCATCGAAACAGTTAGAGAACAATGATGCACATACAGAAACTGAAATACAAAGATGGCATGGCTGCGCTATCCATAGCGGATTGGCATATTGAGACAGGGCAACACTGGGGCATTTTTTCATCTCAAAGCCAGTGCTCGGCGCTCATTGTTCAGCTATTAAGTGGTGAGTTAAGTGCTAATTCAGGTGAGATCTCTGATAGTCCTCAACGCATTGCTTGCGTGTCTTTGTTGCATCAACAACGTTTACTAGAAGAAGAAATTGCTAAGGATGAAACGGATTTTCAAGACAGTATTGATTATGGGTCTACAGTACAACAGCTGATTTCTAATATGGGTTGCACTTCATCGGAGTTGGAAGAGGTGATTAACAAGACGGATCTAGACGCTTTGCGCCAGCGTCCTTTTCGCCAACTGTCTACCGGTGAGACAAGACGGGTTATGCTGGCCCGTGCTTTAGTGACCAAGCCGGAGTTATTGATTTTAGATGAACCCTATACAGGGTTAGATAAAGAGCATCGATTGGCCCTTAGCCAGTTGCTTAACCTTTGCGCTCAGCAAATGCAGTTAATCGTTATCACCTCTCGTGAAGATGAACTGCCCGATTGCATTAGCCATGTGGCGCTGTTCAATCAGCACGCTTTAACCCAAACAATGACTTTAGAAGAGTGGCAAAACCACCCCATAAAACAGCACATTAAAAAGTTATCTCAACAAAAAGGGGGCGGCGTTTTTGAGTTAATTGAATCTTATCATGAGCCACAAACTCTCCCAGATCCTTTGATTGATATGAATAATGTCAAAGTAGAGTATCTAGATGGGGTGATTTTTAAAGATTTTAATTGGCAAGCAAAGTTGGGACAACATTGGCAAATTCGTGGTCCGAACGGATGCGGAAAGAGTACTTTATTGGGCTTAATCATGGGGGACCACCCGCAGTGCTATAGCAACGATATTACCGTACTAGGCATGAAGCGTGGTTCAGGGGAAAGCATATGGGACATTAAAAAGCAGATAGGCATAGTGTCATCGGCCTTGCATCTGCAATATCGAGTCAACTGTAATGCCCTAGATGTTTTGTTGTCGGGTTTCTATGACAGCATAGGTTTGTATGAGCGACCGAGCAAAAAACAAATCCAAATAGCCCAACAATGGCTCAAAGTGTTGGAAATGGCGGAGTTTGAAAAAGTCGGCTTTAAAACTCTAGATTATGGGCAGCAACGTTTGCTACTTATTGGCCGAGCTTTAATTAAACAACCTGCATTATTAGTACTAGACGAACCTTACCAAGGGCTAGATTACATTAACCGTAAATTAGTGCTGTTTGTGCTAAACCGTATTGCTAAGACCAATATGAGCCAATTACTGTATGTGACGCACTACGCTGAAGATTCATTAGAGGCCATAGACCATTTCATCGATTTTGAACCCGTAGAACAAGGGCACAGACTGGTGATTAGTTAATCTTTTGCATATAAATATGTGTGCTGGTTCAAACTTTACTGGCTATTTTTAGCGCAAACGAGTACCTTTGCGCGGTTAAATTCTCAATGCATAAGGGTCTGGTTTGATTTCCACAGCTAATATCACTCAACAATTTGGTGCAAAACCACTATTTGAAAACATTTCAGTTAAATTTGGCGAAGGCAATCGCTATGGTCTGATCGGTGCAAATGGTTGTGGTAAGTCCACATTCATGAAGATCTTGAGCGGAGAGCTTGAGCCTTCTGGTGGTAATGTGAGTTACGATCCAAATGAGCGTGTAGCGAAACTAAATCAGGACCAGTTCGCCTATGAAGAATTTACGGTTATCGATACCGTTATCATGGGCTTTAAAGAGCTATGGTCAGTAAAGCAAGAGCGTGATCGTATTTACTCATTAGCAGAAATGAGTGAAGAAGATGGCATGAAAGTGGCCGACCTTGAGGTTGAGTTCGCGGAAATGGATGGGTATATGGCCGAAGCTAAAGCAGGTGAACTGCTATTGGCTGTAGGTATTCCAGAAGAGCAACACTTTGGCTTAATGAGCGAAGTGGCTCCCGGCTGGAAACTGCGTGTGCTTCTCGCTCAAGTTCTGTTTGCTGACCCGCATATCATGTTACTTGATGAACCTACCAACAACTTGGATATGGATACGATCCGCTGGCTAGAAGAGACGTTAAACCAACGTAACTGCACCATGATCATCATCTCCCATGACCGTCACTTCCTAAACTCTGTATGTACGCATATGGCCGATTTAGATTATGGTGAGCTGCGTTTATACCCAGGTAACTACGACGAGTACATGACAGCGGCAACACAAGCTCGTGAGCGTCTATTATCGGACAATGCCAAGAAGAAAGCGCAAATTGCGGAGCTACAAACCTTCGTTTCTCGCTTCTCGGCTAACGCCTCAAAAGCAAAACAAGCCACCTCTCGTGCTAAGCAGATTGATAAAATCCAACTGGATGAAGTGAAAGCGTCTAGCCGTCAAAACCCCTTCATTCGTTTTGAGCAATCGAAAGAACTTTTCCGTAATGCATTGATTGTAGAAAATATCACTCAAGGCTTTGAAGACGATCTCTACACGGATTTCAATGCGATTTTTGAAGTGGGTGAGCGTGTTGCTATTATCGGTGAGAACGGTGTAGGTAAAACAACATTACTCAACACTTTAGCGGGTGCTTTAGCTCCTCGCAGCGGTGAGTATAAGTGGTCAGAAAACTCGAACATTGGTTATTATGCTCAAGACCACGCTCATGACTTTGAGAAAGACTTAAAAGTATTTGACTGGATGGCGCAATGGCGTCAAGAAGGGGACGATGAGCAGGTTGTACGTAGCTTCTTAGGTCGTATGCTGTTTGGTCAGGACGATATTAAAAAATCGGTTAAGGTACTCTCTGGTGGTGAGCAAGGTCGTATGCTTCTAGGTAAGATTATGATGCATAAACCAAACATCTTGTTAATGGATGAACCAACCAACCACATGGATATGGAATCCATTGAGTCTTTGAATCTAGCACTTGAAAACTACAAGGGCACACTGTTCTTCGTTTCTCATGACCGTGTATTTGTAGATTCATTGGCTACGCGTATCTTAGAAATTAAAGACAATAAGATCATGGACTTCCGCGGTACGTATGCTGAGTTTTTAAAAGCTCGCGGAATTTAAACCGAATCACATTGTTGAATCTTTTATAGGCCTCTGCATAAGCAGGGGCTTTTTTTATTATAAGTTCCTGAAATAGTGATAATTTATATGCAATAAGTTGAATTTGATTTATGCTTATTTCTACAGGGTTTGTATATCAAACCTGTTAAGTTGTTCTCAACAAGATGGATTTTAATAATGAAAAAACGACTAATAGCACTAGCAGCAACAGCGGCACTCGCTTCTCCATTTGCTATGGCAGATAGTGCACCTGTGATGTTTTCTTCTTTAAATGGTTTTAATGCGCCAAATGCCAACTCAGTAGGTGGTGTTCGCCTTTCAGTATTACACGGTCAAGTGAGTGAAGTGAAAGGGCTTGATATTTCGGTATTGGGCATGTCAGAGCGCGATAAAATGACCGGCGTGAACTTAGGGATTCTTTTTGGTGGTGCTAAGGTAAACCAACAGATGACTGGCGCTGCATTTGGTTTATTTAACTGGATGCCGGGTAATACTACCGGTGCCAACATCAGTATGGTGAACATTACTAACAATGTGAAAGGGCTTAACTTAGGTCTTGCTAACTACTCAGAAGGCAAAACGGTGGCTGACGTAGCATTTGCTAGTATCTCTAAGACATCGACATTCCAGCTCGGTATCTTCAATAAAACGGATAACATTGAAGGTGTGCAAATAGGTTTAATTAACTGTGCAGACAATGGTTTCTTTAAGTGCTTCCCAATTGTGAACTTTGCTAAGTAACCGTTAGCAGCCTCACCGTCACTCGCTAGAATGAACGGTGATTGACTGCACTAAGTATAAGCCTCGATATTTTTCGGGGCTTTACTCTCAAAGCTTTTTTACGCTATTGCTGAGAGTAATCTTACTATTATTGGCATAAATTAAGATCCAATGGTGTTTTGCTGCTCCTGCCACCGATTTCTCGGGTGAGGGAGGGGACTAAATACCCAGAGACTTCCGCCATTAATCCACGCATTAACTGTTTTGCTTTCTCATCACTAATATAAAAATGCGCCGCACCTTGTACCTTATCTAATACATGCATGTAGTAAGGTAAAATACCGATACTAAATAGCTTTTCACTTAGAGAGGCGAGTGTTGCCACGTTGTCGTTCACTCCTTTCAGCATAACGCCTTGATTAAGCAAAGTGACGTTACTCTGTTTGAGCATGGTCATGGCATGAGCCAGTTCATTATTTATCTCGTTAGGATGATTAATATGTGTGACCACCACCGTATTAAGGCGTGTTTCTTTGAGCATAGAACAAAGGGAGTCGGTGACTCTACTTGGAATAACTACCGGCAAGCGGGTGTGAATGCGAAATGTACGAACGTGTTTAATTTTTTCGGTTTCTTTAATTAACCATTGTAACTCATGATCTTTGGCCATGAGCGGGTCGCCACCAGATAAGATAACTTCAGAGATCTCCGGGTGGTCAGCAATATATTGTAGGTTCTTTTGCCAGATGGATTTAGAGCCTTTATTTTCGGAATAAGGAAAATGACGGCGAAAGCAGTAGCGACAATTAACAGCACAACCACCTTTTAAAACTAGCAGCACTCGGTTTTTATATTTATGCAGCAAACTGGGTTGTGTGTTGTTTTGCTCTTCTAGTGGATCGGTGCTAAATCCGGCAACGTGCTGAAACTCCTCTTTAACAGGCATAACTTGCAGTAAAAGAGGATCATTCGGATTGCCTTTTTCCATTCTTTCGACAAAACTTATCGGTACACGCAGTGCGAAAAGTGTACGAGCACTGAAGTCAGTAGCATAATTTTTCGGATCTATATTAAGTATAGAAAGCAATTCTGCAGGATCAGAGATCCCATTCGCCAGTTGTTGTAACCAGTTTTGTTCAACAGATAGGTTTTTTTGGGGTATTATATGCGACATTAAAAACTTACTCTAAGAATCTAAAGAGGAAAAAATGGCTACTGTAAGTACCAATGAATTCAAGGGCGGTCTAAAGTTCATGCTCGATAACGAGCCATGTTCAATCCTAGAAAACGAATACGTTAAACCAGGTAAAGGCCAAGCGTTCAACCGTGTTAAAGTTCGTAAACTACTATCTGGCAAAGTTCTAGAGAAGACATTTAAGTCTGGTGAATCTGTTGAGCTTGCTGATGTTCTAGATATCGATCTAGATTATCTTTATTCAGATGGTGAATTCTATCACTTCATGAACAACGAAACTTTTGAGCAAATTGCTGCTGACGCTAAAGCTGTAGGCGATAACGCTAAATGGCTCGTTGAAAACAACACGTGTATGATCACTTTGTGGAATGGTAACCCAATTGTAGTTACTCCACCAAACTTTGTTGAGCTAGAAGTGGTTGAGACAGACCCAGGCTTGAAAGGTGATACTCAAGGTACAGGTGGTAAGCCTGCAACACTAAGCACAGGTGCTGTGGTTCGTGTTCCGCTATTTATTCAAATTGGTGAAGTTGTTAAGTGCGACACACGCTCTGGCGAATACGTTGGTCGTGTAAAATAACGCATTCATAACATTGTTTAAAATGCATTAAAAAAGCCGCGGTTCTTAGGAACCGCGGCTTTTTGTCTTTAGGTAATAGGCGTTACACCATAAATACAAACACAATGGCAAGACCCGTTAAAAAGGCCGCCACAAAGTAGGCTGCAACCTTGCCAGCCGTGCCTGTGTGGAATTTAAGGTCATGCATAGCGTGATGCAAGCGATGCATCGCGTGCCACATAGGTAGCGCAATAGTCGCAATGACAAATAGGCCACCGATAATAGATGTCACAAAGGTGGATACTCGCTCATAGCTCATCGCATTCGAATCTATGATGCCAAGAGGCACAAGAATACCCAGCACAAAAATAGTGACGGGCGTTATCATTGCAAACCATGAGCCACCGGCTCCAAAGAGTCCCCACCATACTGGTTCATCTGAGCGTTTAGGGTTTTTATTCATCACAGTTGACTCCTTAAACAATGACTAGAACAATGAGAGAGATAAAGGCGACCGCAGCCCACTGAGCAAGAACAATAGCTTTCTTGTCCAGTGTTTTGCCTTTAAAACGCATTGGCATAACTTGAGGCATCATATTAAAGAAAGTATATGCGTGAAATAGACTGCCAATGAGCGCCAGAATATTAATCAGTACCACAATAGGGGAACTCATAAACGCTAACCAAGTTGCCCATGCATCAGGCCCTTTTACCAGCGCACCTAAACCAAATGTGATAAACAAGGTAAACAGGATTAAAGGGATTACAGTGGCTTCCCTTAGCATATACATGCGATAGAAAGGGTGGTTTTGCCACCAACTACGCTTCATTTCTCGTACGTAAGGTTTACGGTTAGACATTACGCATCCTCCGGCTTAAACATTGCAATGACAAAGTCCTTTGACGATTCAATCTTGCCTTGGTTTACAGCACCTGCTGGATCGACGCTCTTTGGACAAACTTCAGAGCAGTAACCAACAAAGGTACAACCCCAAGCGCCGTTGTCACTGTTAATAAGTGGCATACGTTGTTGCTTACCATCATCTCGGCTGTCTAAGTTATAGCGATGAGCTAAGGTTAGCGCAGCAGGCCCTAAGAAATCTGGATTCAAACCAAACTGCGGGCAAGCGGCATAACATAGGCCACAGTTAATGCAGGCGGCAAATTGTTTATAGCGCGCCATTTGCTCTGGGGTTTGGATATTTGTGCCATCTTCAGGGGTGCGATCATTGCCTATGATATAAGGTTTAACAGCTTCAAGACGCTCAATGAAAGGCGTCATATCTACAATTAAATCTTTTTCGATAGGGAAATTGGCCAGTGCTTCAATTTTTACGCCGTTAGGGTAGTCACGTAAAAAGGTTTTACACGCTAATTTAGGCACTTGGTTGACCATGATGCCACATGAACCGCAGATGGCCATACGGCAAGACCAGCGATAAGCTAAGTCTTTATCTAGATTATCTTTAATATAACCTAGCGCATCCAGCACAGACATAGTCTCATCAAAGGGCACATCAAAAGATTGAAAGTACGGTTCTGAGTCTTTTTCTGGGTCGTAACGCAGAATATCTACTTTTTGAATTCGAGCGGGCATTATTTTTGCTCCTCTGCATTATTGGCAGCATCGCTAGCCGCTTTTTCTTCTGCAGCAGCAGCGGCTTCGGCTTCAGCGCCATAGAGACGGGCTTTTGGTTGTGATTTAGTGATCTTCACTGAGCTGTAATCAATACTCGGGGCATGATTGGGTTTGTAGAAGGCCAGTGAGTGTTTCAAGAAGTTCTCATCATCACGCTCTGTACAACCGCTATCAAGGCGTTGGTGAGCACCACGAGACTCTTTACGCAATAACGCTGAATGCGCCATCGCTTCCGCTACTTCTAGCCCGTAGCCCACTTCAATGGCGTACAGTAGATCCGTGTTAAACACTTTACCTTTGTCTTTGATGCTGATTTTCTTGTAACGCTCTTTGAGCTCGGTAAGCTTGTCTATGGTCTCTTTCATCAAGTCTTCACTGCGATAGATACCACAACCCGCTTCCATGGTATTACCCATTTCAGTGCGAATGGTTGCCCAGTTTTCATCGCCTTCTTGATCCATAAGAGCTTGAATACGCGCTTCAACCAACTCTACTTGGGAGTGAATCGCATCGTCATCCCACTCAGTAAACTCAGAGGCATGTTTCACAGCAGCTTCACCCGCAACGCGGCCAAATACCACAAACTCGGCTAAAGAGTTAGAGCCTAAACGGTTAGCACCGTGCAGACCTACAGAAGCACACTCACCTACAGCAAATAGACCTTTAATCCGTGTCTCACAACTTGCATCGGTTTCAATACCCCCCATGGTGTAGTGAACCGTAGGACGAATTGGGATAGGTTCTTTAGCCGGATCAACGTTGACGTAAGCTTTAGCCAATTCACAAATGAAAGGCAGGCGCTCTTGTAGGTACTCTTCCCCAAGGTGGCGAAGATCGAGATGTACCACATCACCGAGTGGGTGCTTGATGGTGTTGCCTTTTTGTTGCTCGTGCCAAAATGCTTGCGATACTTTATCGCGAGGGCCAAGCTCCATGTGTTTGTTTTTCGGCTGTCCTACTGGGGTTTCAGGCCCCATGCCATAGTCTTGCAAATAGCGATAGCCATTTTTATTAACTATGATACCGCCTTCACCACGACACCCTTCGGTCATCAATATGCCAGTGCCTGGAAGGCCGGTTGGGTGATATTGGACGAACTCCATATCTCGCAATGGCACACCATGACGATACGCCATTGCCATGCCGTCACCCGTAACGATGCCACCGTTCGTGTTGGTATGGTAAACACGTCCAGCGCCACCAGTAGCCAATACCACGGATTTTGCTTTAATCGTCACTAATTCGCCTTCAGCCATATGAATAGCAATCAAGCCTTGGACTTCGTTATCTACCACAAGTAAATCGACAACAAAATACTCATCAAAGCGTTTTATTTGAGGGTATTTCATCGATGTCTGGAAGAGAGTGTGTAGCATGTGGAAGCCAGTTTTATCCGCTGCAAACCAAGTGCGTTCTACTTTCATACCACCAAAGCGGCGCACATTGATTTCACCGTTTTCCTTGCGGCTCCACGGACAACCCCATTGCTCCATTTGGATCATTTCACGGGTTGCATTTTCAACAAAATATTCAACAACGTCTTGTTCACAAAGCCAGTCACCACCGCCAACAGTATCATTGAAGTGATTGTCTAGGCTGTCTTCGTCTTTAACGACGGCGGCAGATCCACCTTCAGCTGCCACAGTATGTGAGCGCATTGGGTAAACTTTAGAAATGAGAGCCACTTCCAATTCAGGGTTCGCTTCAGCTGCTGCGATAGCAGTTCGAAGACCGGCACCCCCTGCGCCGATTACCGCGATATCTGTGTTGAGTATCTTCACAGTTATCCTCCAGAGTAAGGCAGGTTGTCCTGCTCGTGGTTGTAAATCTATAAATATACTTTACCTGTCATTCTAGGGGATTCGTGTTACGAAAAAATTGATTCAATTGGTTTTTTCATATTGATTAATGTCAAAAAAGCTAAAAACAGCAAGGACTGTGATCGTTATCATGCCAAAATAGGGGGAAAACCGATTTTTAATATTAAATTTATTTCATAGGACGCATTATGAGCACCGATAGCTGGCAACCATCAGCAGAGATATCTTCTTTAAGAAAAAGAGCTGCAATTATCGCAGCCATTCGACAGTTTTTTGTTGAACGAAACGTGCTAGAAGTGGATACCCCTGCCATGAGTCATGCCACCGTCACCGATGTTCACTTGCACACCTTTCAAACAGAGTTTGTTGGGCCTGGGTTTGCTGATGGAAAAAAACTTTACTTTATGACCAGTCCTGAATTTCATATGAAGCGATTATTGGCAGCAGGTAGTGGCTGTATTTATCAAATAGGTAAAGCGTTTAGAAATGAAGAGGCCGGTCGTTACCATAACCCAGAATTTGCGCTATTAGAGTGGTATCGTATCGGCTTTGACCATCATCAACTTATGAATGAAATGGACCAATTGCTACAGCTTGTCTTAGGTTGTAACGCAGCAGAAAAAATGACGTATCAACAGGCATTTTTATCACAGCTACAGGTGTGTCCTTTGCAGTCATCAATGGATGAATTAAAGGTCGCAGCCGCCCATTTAGGGTTGGCCGACATTGCCCAATCAGAGAGCGATCGAGATACCTTATTACAGCTACTCTTTAGTGTTGGTGTTGAGCCAAAAATAGGCTTGAAAGCACCGGCGTTTGTTTATGATTTCCCCGCATCTCAAGCCGCACTGGCTAAAATCAATGCCCAAGATAGCCGTGTGGCTGACCGCTTTGAGGTGTATTTTAAAGGCATTGAATTAGCGAATGGCTTTCATGAGCTTGATAATGCCGACGAGCAACTACTGCGCTTTGAGCAAGACAATAAAAAGCGCCTTGAGATGGGATTGTCACCTCAACCTATTGATTATCATTTAATTGAGGCGCTTAAGCACGGGTTGCCGCAATGTTCAGGCGTCGCCCTCGGTATAGATCGTCTTATTATGCTGGCTTGCCAACAGACGCACATTGATAAAGTTACGGCGTTTGCTTTTCCGCGCGCTTAAAGGACTATCATACCGGTACCGATTACGGCCAATATTGCGCCATACCATGCGTAGCGGTTAGGCCGCTGTTTAGTGATAAACCAAAGCAGCGGCAGTATCATGATTGGGGTTGTTGAAGAAAGTAGGGCCACCATGCCCACATTACCATCTTGCAATGCGTAGAGAATTAATGTCATTCCTACAGCCATAGCTAAAAAGCCATTTAAGGCGGTAATGGCAAAAATATTGAGGTTGATTTTTTGCTTGGCTTTGGCCTGTTTCGAGCCACTGAAATAAAACAGCGAGTGAGCTACAAAAGCACTAATCATTCGAATAGCAGAGGCAGCAATAGGGTCAACACTGGTTAACATAACCGGTTTAGCAATAATGCCCCCGAGCGCTTGGCAAAGCCCCGCAAGAAGCCCCATGCCAATACCAATGGCCATTTTTCCCTGCAAGGATTCCCATTCATGTTTACCTGATTGTTTACGGCCGAAAAAGATCGCCGTAACGACTCCAGAGAACACCAATATTGCCCCGAGTAATTCCATTCCTTGCCAGGTTTCACTAAACAGCCAGTAACCGATAATGCCAGAGAAGACAGCGTGACAGGAAAACAATAACCCTGCTTGGCGTGGTCCCATTCGATTCATACAGGCAAATAATGCGGTATCGCCAATAAAAATACCGACTAAACCAGACAGCATCATAGGGGTAATATGCTCAGAGTTCACCGTAGACCACCCACCGGTGAAGGCGGCCATAGCGGTTAACATGACAGCGGTACAACCCATTCGCCAGCGACTATAGGCAAAAGGACCTAAGTAGCGAGCAGGTTTAACAGAGATAAGGCTAGATATAGCCCATAAGAACGCCGCAGCAAGGGCGAGCCATTCGTATTTCATGGTGTTTATTTATGTGTAGTTACGCAAGATGCTCTCAATATGCATCATTGAGGTGGAATAAGAAACCCCAAACCATAGGGAAATAAGCCGGGGGGACTGGTTAAGGCCAGCTTGGGTTTTGCCGAATATTCGAGGAAAAATAGCTGACAGCTTGCTGGGGATTATCACAGAAAATGCCATCGACTCCCATTTGTTGCAGGCGAGCCCAATCCTCTGCTTGATTGACTGTATAGACAAAGATTTTTAGTCCACGTTGTTTGGCGTCGTTTATCATCTCACTATCTACGACATGGAGATCAATATTGACACTGTAGGCATTAAGCTGTTGTGCAAATAGACATAAACCTATGGGCTTGCTGGCTGTTAGAGCCGCCAATTTTATATCGGGTCTTTGCTGGTGAAGCTCTGCAAGCCAATGATGATTAAAAGAAGATACCAGTAACTGCTCATGGGAAAATCCACATTTATTGATCGCATAGTCTAGGTGCTCTATGAGTAGCGCTATGCTGTCCATTCCTTTTAGCTCTATATTTAAGGCGCAACTCCCAGCTAAGTGGCGTAAGGTTTCTTTTAATGTCGGTATGCATTCCCCTTGTCCTGCATCCAATTTTTTAAGGCTTTGTGTGCTAAACCAATGTAATAGACCGACACCATTGGTCGTGCGATTAACCCAACTATCGTGAATCACCCAAAATTGCTGCTGGTGTTGATGAATGTCCAGCTCAATGGCTTTTGCGCCCCCTTTTAATGCGTTATCAAAGGCCAGTAACGTATTCTCTGGGTGGGTTTCTCTGGCACCTCGATGAGCAATAACAAACATAGCGGCCTCCTTATGTAGTCAATCTTAGCCAGTTAAGTTAAGAGAAACATGGCGATGTACACCAGTATTAAACCAAAGATACCGAGAATAAGCCCTGTTTTTGCCATATCTTTGCTTTCGATGAGGCCGGTGGAATAAGCCAAAGAGTTAGGCGGTGTCGATACAGGTAAAATCATACCCAGTGACGCAGAGAAGGCGACCACTATGAGTAATCCTTGTAGGCCACCAATGGCCACTAGGCTTGGCATGGATGCCCCTATTGCCGCTGCAATAGGCATTAATAGGTTAGCGGTGGCTGTGTTGGACATAAAGTTAGCCATTAGCCAGCAGATGATGGATAGAGTCAGCACCACAGCCACAGGAGATAAGCTTTGATAATCAATGGAGTGCGCTAAGGCTTTGGCAAGACCGGTTTTGTCTAAAGCCAGTCCAATGGCAATACCACCGGCAACCAACCACAGTACATCCCAGTTAATTTGTTTGATCTCTGTTTTACCCATAATGCCAGTTAAGGTAAAGACGGCTAAAGGAATCACAGATACTACATAGGTGTTCATTCCGTGCAGTTTGGTGGTCATCCATAAAATTATGGTGAGCGCAAAAGTGATGTACACCACTATGGCCTGCCAAGATTTTAGAAACTCACCTTCTAAAGCCAGCACCATTTTTTCTTGTGACGACGGGAATAGTTTTTGTAGTAACACCCACGCAATCGCTAATTGAATGATGACAAAGGGTAGGCCAAACATCATCCAGCTTAAAAAGTCGATACTGTGCTCACCAGTAAGGTACTGTAAGGCAATGGCATTAGGAGGGGTGCCTATGGGCGTCGCTATCCCGCCTGTATTGGCGGCAATAGGAATACAAAGTACCAAGGCTTTAATTCCAAGATCGCCAGGCTTTGCTGAGGCGACGATAGGTCCTAGTAAGGCCAACATCATGACAGTGGTCGCTGTATTGGACATAAACATAGAGAACACAGCAGTAATGAGCATGAGCCCTAGCATGATGTATTTAGGTTGTGTCCCAAATGGTTTTAACAGTACTCGAGCTAGGTTGTTATCTAATTGATATTTAGAGGCGGCAATAGCAAGGGCAAATCCCCCCATAAACAGTATGATAATGGGCGAAGAAAATGAGCCTAAGATATCGGTATATGGAATTAATGAGCCAAAAGATTCGTTAGCATGATCAATGCGTAAAACCGTTAAGCCTTTATCAGATAAAAAGATTAACTCTAATGTGATGATCAATATTGAAGTGGCAAAAACCGGTACAGGTTCCAGTACCCAAAGTAGTGCCGACATAATAAAAATAGCCAACAGTCGATGCTGTATCACAGTCAGGTCGTCAATGGGAAACCAAGTGCTTGGCATCATTAGTATCAATATCGGTATCAGGATACAAAATGCGAGTTTAGTGACCTGGCTTGAGTGTTCTTTGTTCATCCCGCTATTTCCTTTTCTCTGAGAAATGGCAGGGTATAAGAAACATGTTGCAATTATTCGGACGTTCTACACTTTTTTGCAAATGCGAGTCAATTATTTGTGGTTACTTTGCTTTTAATCAAAAAAAAACAGCTCGATTTTATCGAACTGTTTCTAAATATATCCCATGGCAAGGGCTGAAATTACGCTATTTCTTCACTCTCATCCAGGTCGAAGTTAGTATCTAGAGGTTCTTGAGATAAGATGATGCCGGTATTGTCAGCATAAATGTAGTCTTCTGGTAGGAAACTCACTCCACCAAAATTAACGGGGACATCCACTTCACCCGCATCACTTTGAATGGCGCCAACAGGGATAGAAGCGAGTGCTTGAATGCCGATATTCATCTCTTCTAGCTCGTCTACTTCACGAACAGAGCCATAAACAACGATGCCTTCCCATTCATTTTCTTCGGCTAGGGAGGCTATTTCAGCATCAATAAGCGCTTTTCTTAAGGAGCCACCGCCATCAATCAGTAATACTCTACCTTGGCCATCTTGCTCTAGAACAGAACGTATTAGTCCATTATCTTCAAAGCATTTGATGCTGGTTACTTGACCTGCAAATGAAGCGCTGCCACCAAAATTGCTAAACATTGGTTCTACGACATCAACCTGATCTAAGTAGACATCACACAGGGCTGAAGTGTTGTATTCCATAATCAGTGTCACCTTCTAAGTTAGTATTCTTAAGCTTGAGTATATATTGCAACAGCCTTGGATAGTTGATGCAAGTTAACGTTTTGATTAAACAATAATTGCCAGAGAAAAGACTAAGTTAGCAATTAAGGCCAGTTTTACCACTCCGGCCATCAAAGGCGCAATGGCTAAGCTATCTTTTGCACTCTGTAGAGCGCGAAGATGTAATGCGCTTGGTACTAAGATCAGCGCGGTCATCAAGACGCTCAATGAACTGCAATGGTTACTTAAAACAAAAGCCAAATAAGCAAGCCATGCCGTTAAAATCAAAAAGGCGTGGTACTGCTTGGCTTTCGTGAGCCCTAAACGAACCGCCACCGTGGTTTTGCCAAAGGCTTTGTCATTGTCGATATCGCGCATATTGTTGACGTTCAACACCGCGACGGCCAGCAGACCAGTTGCTGTGGCCGGTAATAATAAATCGCCTGAGATGCTCAGAGTGTGTAAATAAAATGTCCCACCGACACCGAGTAAACCAAAGAATACAAAAACAGCTAAATCACCCAAACCCATGTACCCGTATGGACGTTTACCTACGGTGTAGGCAATGGCACAAAATATCGCAAGAACACCTAACCCAAGGAAAATAGCAATATCTAACAGGGTAGTGAGTGATGATAGAATGAGGGCAAGACCTGACATTAAGCTCAATATGGAACAGACAACCATCGCCACTTGCATTTGTTTGGCCGTAATTTCGCCGGATTGGATAGCCCGAGTAGGTCCAAGCCTGTCATGATTGTCGGTTCCTTGTTTAGCATCACCAAAATCGTTAGCTAGATTTGATAATATTTGCAATAGCGTCGCCGTTAGCAGTGCTAAAAGACTCACTTTCCAAGAAAAATGCTGGTGGGTATAGGCCAGGCAGCTTCCAGTAACGATGGAAGTGAGAGCCAAAGGCAATGTTTTAGGTCTAGCGGCAGATAGCCAATGAGATGCAGACAAAGTAATAATAGCTTTTACGTTATTGTGAAAGTGCTGAGTATAGCAAAACTATTTTCTATTTGATCAATTTAACAATGGCCTAGGGTATAGAGTCGCTAAATGAAAACAAAGCAAAGAATCGTGCATGGAGCTCTAGAGCTATTCAACCAACATGGTGAACGTAACATTACCACTAACCATATTTCAGAACATCTCGGGATGAGTCCAGGAAATCTTTATTATCACTATTCGAATAAACAAGAGATTATTCGTGCCATTTTTGATGATTATACTGCCGAATTACTGGATAGGTTCCGCCCTTACGCCGCGCAAGAAGAAAGCTTAGTACTACTCAAGCATTACATTAATTCTACGTTTTCTTTAATGTGGAAATATCGTTTTTTATACGTCAACCTCGCTGACATCGTAAGTCGTGATACTCAACTTCACGCAGCATACTGCGCCGTTCAAGATAAACTACGCGTGAACTTAGTTGCCATAGTGAGATCTTTTTTAACGTTGGGGCTTATTCGTGTCGAGGGGCAGGATATTTCTCGTTTGGTGACCAATTTGCATTTGATTGCTACGGGGTGGTTAGGTTATCAATCGGCCATGAACTCCAATAAAAAAGTGACTGAGTCGATGATCATGCAAGGAATGCTACAGATCTTGGCAATGGTGAAACCTTTGGCGACCATAACAGGAAAAGAACAACTGCAGTTACTTGAGGAAAGCTTAGAAATGGCATTTCCTACAGAACAACAGTAAATAAAAAAGGAGCCGAAGCTCCTTTATGCTGTTTAAGTGGCCGTTATTTACGTTGATGAGCGTAAGCGGCACCCAAGCGTGTAATCGCTTCCAATTGCATGCTAGAGTCAAACTCAATGGCATCTTTAGGGAATAAGTTGATAACCGTTGAGCCGAGTTTGAAACGACCCATTTCTTCCCCTTTCTTAATATGAATCGCTTTGTCCCCTTGTGTTGGATAATCCCAGCGATACACAGTGTTACCACGTGGTGGTGTGACAGTCCCAGCCCAAGTAAGTTCTATGCTACCTACGATAGTTGCACCCACTAATACTTGTGCCATTGGGCCAAATTCAGTGTCAAAAATACAAACTACACGCTCGTTACGTGCAAATAAATTCTCTACGTTTTCAGCGGTTAATGGGTTAACGGAGAACAGGTCACCAGGCACATAAATCATTTGCTTTAATGTGCCATCACAGGGCATGTGCACGCGGTGATAGTCACTTGGCGATAAATACAGAGTAGCAAAACTGCCATCAGCGAAAGCGTCAGCGAGTTCTAGATCACCACCGAGCAGTTCTCGTGCAGAGTAGTTATGTTTTTTTGCTTGAATCAACTGACCATCTACGATTGGACCAAATTGACTAACACAGGCATCAGCAGGATGAGTAATGACAGACTCATCTTCAACGATGGGTCTTATTCCTGGTTTGAGTTCGCGAACGAAAAAGTCATTAAATGTTGCGAAATGCGCTGGATCTGAGTGCAACGCTTCGTCCATGTTAATTTTATATTGCTTAATGAAACCGCGAATAATCGACGTGGTAACCCCGCCAAGTTTCGCAGATGCAAGCTTTCCAACTAGGCGTGTAAGGCCGTGTTGTGGCATCCAGTATTGGGCACCGACTTTGATTTTATTTATCACAATAAAGTCCATTATTCGTAAATTTGCGCGGGATGTTACTTAAACTGCCGCGATTTGTCTAAATTAACTACTGGTCTAACTTTTTGTTTTTTGAATACTGACGGTTTGCTTTATTTTCCGCCATGCTTTCAATAATTCTTGTATAGTTTTCAAAGCGATTAGGATGTATTTTGCCATCACTAATCGCTTGTTGTAATGCACAGCCAGGATCGTCAGCATGCTTACAATCGCGGAATTTACATAGCCCTAAGAACTCTCTAAATTCAACAAAAGCGTTGGTGACTTCATCGGGTTCAAGGTGCCAAAGGCCAAATTCTCTAACTCCTGGAGAGTCGATAAGATCGCCTCCTGCAGGGAAGTGATACAGCCTAGCCGCTGTAGTGGTATGTTGACCAAGACCTGAGTTTTCTGAGATTACGCCTTCTTCGACATCAAGTTCGGGCATTAACGCATTCACTAAACTCGATTTACCTACTCCAGATTGACCTACAAAGATATTAATTTTTCCAGCAAGTTCACTTTCAAGGGCTGTGATGCCTTCGCCAGATTCTTTACTTACTAGCAAAACTTTATAACCAATATCACTATAAATCTTCAACTGCTTTTTAAGCGTTTTCAGCTGTTCCGCCGTGGTTAAATCGATTTTATTGAGCACTAACAGCGGAGCAATGCTGAGAGTTTCTGAGGCTACCAAGTAACGGTCAATAATAGAGAGCGATAGCTCAGGCAGTACAGAAGAGACAATAACCATTTGCTCAACATTGGCCGCTACAGGCTTTAGACCATCGTAATAATCTGGTCTTGTTAGCATGGATGTTCTTGGTTCTACCGCTTCAACCACCCCAGAGATCCCAGCCATGGACTCAAGTCCAATACGCCAAAGCACACGGTCACCAGAGACTAAACTTTCGATACCACGACGCAAATTACAACGGTGTATATCCCCAGTTTCAGTATCCTCGATATCGGCATGCTGGCCAAAGCGAGTGATAACTAATCCCTTTTTGGTTTCACCAAGCATTTGCTCGTCCCATTGAACTGTATTGTCTTGTTGTAATCGTTTCTTTTGATTACCGCGAACACGACGTACTTGTCCTTTGGTTAGCTTTTTCTTTTTAGCCATGTATTCTTATGTGTCCAGTTGGCTTTCTATAATTGAAGAGTATGATATACCTAATTGACCTTAAGATGCGAGATTAAGCGGTATCTGTTGGTAATTATGCGACTATCACGGCCACATTTTGGTAACTTTTCTGGTGTTTCTTCCACAACAATAATAGGCAATTTAATCCATGGCGTTGAACGATAAAAATTTAATTTGGGTTGACCTTGAAATGACTGGGTTAGATCCTGAAGTCCATAAGGTCATTGAGATCGCATCTATCGTAACGGATAGCGAGCTTAATATTTTGGCTGAGGGGCCCGTGATTGCAATTCATCAATCGCAGGCTGAGTTAGCAAAAATGGATGATTGGTGTACCAATACTCACACCAATAGTGGATTGGTTGAACGAGTCATCAATAGTGAGATAGATGAAGATAAAGCAGTGGCATTAACCATTGAGTTTTTAGAACAATGGGTTCCTAAAGGCGCTTCACCTATTTGTGGTAACAGTATTGGCCAAGACCGTCGCTTTTTGTACAAGCACATGCCAGAACTTGAGCAATATTTCCATTATCGCTATGTGGATGTCAGTACTTTAAAAGAATTAACTCGTCGCTGGAAACCAGAGATTCTTGACGGTTTTTCTAAGCAGGGCGTACATTTAGCTTTAGATGATATTAGAGAGTCTATTGCAGAGCTTCGTTATTACCGTCAGACGATAATGAACATCTAATTTTGCTCAATTATCGCTCATTAAATGAGCGATAAGAAAAAAAACCAGAATTAAGGCTTGCATCACAAAAATAACCTCTTATAATTCGCACCCCTAAACGATTTAAACACGTTTATGATGCGACACTAGCTCAGTTGGTAGAGCGCAACCTTGCCAAGGTTGAGGTCACGAGTTCGAACCTCGTGTGTCGCTCCAATCTCTTTTGAGAAAATTGAATGTAACTACTAGCTCAGTTGGTAGAGTGTAACCTTGCCAAGGTTGAGGTCACGCTTATGTTCAAGGGAAAGCGAACCTCGTGTGTCGCTCCAATCTCTTTTGAGATATCAAGCTTAACCATGCTTTTAAATGGTGAAACAATACGGACGCGGGGTGGAGCAGCTTGGTAGCTCGTCGGGCTCATAACCCGAAGGTCGTTGGTTCAAATCCAGCCCCCGCAACCAAATTCTAGATAACTTGAAAATATCGAGTTGTCAGCGGAATGCGACACTAGCTCAGTTGGTAGAGCGCAACCTTGCCAAGGTTGAGGTCACGAGTTCGAACCTCGTGTGTCGCTCCAATCTTTCTTTGAGAGATAAAAAGTCTTCATCGTACTTAACGGTGGCACAATACGGACGCGGGGTGGAGCAGCTTGGTAGCTCGTCGGGCTCATAACCCGAAGGTCGTTGGTTCAAATCCAGCCCCCGCAACCAAATTCTAGATAACTTGAAAATATCGAGTTGTCAGCGGAATGCGACACTAGCTCAGTTGGTAGAGCGCAACCTTGCCAAGGTTGAGGTCACGAGTTCGAACCTCGTGTGTCGCTCCAATCTCTTTCTTTGAGAGATAAAAAGTTTTCATCGTACTTAACGGTGACACAATACGGACGCGGGGTGGAGCAGCTTGGTAGCTCGTCGGGCTCATAACCCGAAGGTCGTTGGTTCAAATCCAGCCCCCGCAACCAAATTCTAGATAACTTGAAAATATCGAGTTGTCAGCGGAATGCGACACTAGCTCAGTTGGTAGAGCGCAACCTTGCCAAGGTTGAGGTCACGAGTTCGAACCTCGTGTGTCGCTCCAATCTCTTTTGAGATATCAAGCTTAACCATGCTTTTAAATGGTGAAACAATACGGACGCGGGGTGGAGCAGCTTGGTAGCTCGTCGGGCTCATAACCCGAAGGTCGTTGGTTCAAATCCAGCCCCCGCAACCAAATTCTAGATAACTTGAAAATATCGGGTTGTCAGCGGAATGCGACACTAGCTCAGTTGGTAGAGCGCAACCTTGCCAAGGTTGAGGTCACGAGTTCGAACCTCGTGTGTCGCTCCAATCTCTTTCTTTGAGAGATAAAAAGTCTTCATCGTACTTAACGGTGACACAATACGGACGCGGGGTGGAGCAGCTTGGTAGCTCGTCGGGCTCATAACCCGAAGGTCGTTGGTTCAAATCCAGCCCCCGCAACCAATTTCTATTGTTTAACTCCTCATGCGTCTTCCTAAGGTTATTTAAGTCCTACTTATCCCTATTGACCATTTTTAGCTCTAATTATCATTAATCTTTAGTTTTTCCTGTGTTTAACACATGAAGTTAATAATTAATGCACAGAGTTACCCACAAAAGCAAAACTGTGGATAACTTGGTTGATAAAAATAAAAAATATTGAATTTACAAGATCCTCTGTCAAGATCTATTTCATATTGCAGCACAATAATACACTCTACCATCACTATAACTAATTGATATAAAAGGGATAACAAGTAAAACCATTGATCGTTGCAATGTGATTATTCGATCTTGGTTACCTTATTATTTGATCTTTATCATATTTATCTTCTGTGTTTAACTTTAGTGCGTGCTTAAATGGGCTTCTCTTCAGCTTCTTTTTCCACATTGCCCTACGCCCCAATACATTTCGCTAGTTTCAAATGAAATAATGTGCATAAAAGGCGGTTTTTTATGTAGCCTACGAATTATATTCTAGTGAAAGTTGGGGATTAGCAGGGCGGAGTAAGGTTGGTTTTTGCGTCTAGGGTTACGCGTCTCTGGGTAATCCTTTTTGTACGATACGAATCAATCTTTGTTGCTTGGTTGAAACGGATGACGCTTGGGATGTGAGTCGTTCTATGGCGTAGTTAATATGATGGTCGAGTACATCATTTAGACCCAGTTTAGTTTTTAATGTGTTAATCACATCTTCTGAATAATGACTATTACCGATAGCAATAGATAAATTTCTCAACCATTGAATATAGCCGATACGCCGAATGGCTGAGCCTTCGAAATTCTTTAAAAAAGTGCTTTCATCCCATAAAAATAGATGCAATAAATCGCTGTTTTTGATGGTCTCTTTGCGATGAAAATCAGCTTGCTTAGTGATCTTTGCTTGTCGGTTAAATGGGCATACAAGTTGGCAGTCATCGCAACCATAGATGCGATTGCCCATGACATCACATAGAGCCTTGTCAATGATGCCGTCATATTCAATAGTTAAGTATGAAATACACTTGCGAGCATCAACTACGCCCTCTTCAACAATTGCTCCTGTAGGGCAACTGGTGATGCAAGATCGACATTTACCACATTGGTTTTCTATTACTTTATCGACGGGTAATGGCAGGTCTACCATCAATTCACCGAGAAAAAACCAAGAACCGGCATGCTCATCAAGTAACAAGGAGTGTTTACCTGTCCAGCCTAGCCCTGCTTTCTCTGCTAACGGTCTTTCTAATACTGGTGCTGAATCCACGAAAGGTCGGTAATTTAACTGGCCGACCTCTTGTTCTATTTTAGTCGCTAAGTGCTTTAGCTTATTTCTCATCAATTTATGGTAATCACGTCCTAAAGCATAACGGCTAATGTACGCTTGAGTCGAATCCGATAAATTACTGGCAAAATGCGCCTCAGGAGGAAGATAATCTAGACGGACACTGATGATCCTAACCGTGCCAGGATGCAATAATTCTGGGTGTACTCGCTTATCTCCATTACGTTCCATCCATTCCATACTGCCGTTATAGCCCTGTGCGAGCCATTTATTTAATCCAGCTTCATGGGCGGATAGGTCGATATCCGTGATGCCTACTTTTTGAAAACCAAGTTCGTTACCCCAAAGTTTGATTTGTTCTGCTAAACGTTGAAGATCCATTGTTTTGATAAATTGGAGAAAGTTGCCATTATTTTAGCGAATAAAACAGCGAACAGGTAATATAGTGACTATTTCTCTCTGTTTAGGAACAAAAGTTTTTGTTTAGAGTCTACCAAAGAAGTAGCTTTGCTCGACAAAACGCGCTCAGTAGAGATAATTAGGCCATTATTTATTAAAACCAATCGAAGATTAACGTTTATGACCCAGAAGCATTTCTCTCTTAAGGATGAGCACGACACAGTAAAGTTAGGGGCAAGCCTGTCTGCCTTATGCTCTGAGCAAACAACGATTTATTTGCATGGTGATCTGGGGGCGGGGAAAACAACCTTTAGTCGAGGTTTTATCCAATCTATGGGGCATAAGGGGAATGTAAAAAGCCCGACTTACACTTTAGTTGAGCCTTATGATTTACAACAGTGGCAAGTGTACCACTTTGATCTTTATCGCCTTGCTGATCCAGAAGAGCTAGAATTCATGGGGATCCGCGATTATTTTACGCCTGATGCTATTTGTCTCGTCGAGTGGCCACAGAGAGGCGTTGGTTTATTACCTGCCGCAGACCTTGAGTTGGATATTCGCTATCAAGGCAATGGTCGTATCGCCACTGTGACTGCAAACAGTGACAATGGATTAACACTGCTAAAAAATCTGGAGCTAAATTGATTAAGAACTCAGTATGGGCGCTTACTTTGCTATTTATTTCAACCTTGTTTGCCACTGTGCAGGCAAATGAAATAAAAAACATTCGTATCTCCACCACCAATAAAGATACTCGGGCTGTGATTGACCTTACTCACGCTGCTGAATACAGTTTCTTTACCTTAGCGAGCCCAGAGCGCGTAGTGGTAGATATTAAAAGCAGCTCAAACAGTGCCAAGCTACCTAAGTTAGTTACGAAAAGTCCGATTTTATCTAAAGTCCGTAAAAGTTCGCCACCGCATAAGAATACGGTTCGCTTAGTTTTTGAATTAAAAGGCAAGGCTTCCCCAAATGTCTTTAAACTAGGGCCAGATAAAGGCAATGGCCATCGATTGGTGGTGGATATTCCTTTTGGGGTGCAAACAAAGGCTGTCGCGAATAAACCTGTGGTTGCCAGCAAAATGACAGTCCCTCACCGACAAGATGTGCTGATTGTGATTGATCCCGGTCATGGTGGTAAAGATCCAGGCTCTATTGGTCCAAGTCGTAAATATGAAAAATTTGTCACGTTAAATATTGCTAAGAAATTATCGGCACAACTCAATGCGATACCGGGTATCACAACTAAGCTCACACGAAGTGGCGATTATTTCGTGCCTTTAGACCAGCGCGTTGCCATTGCAGATAAGAAAAATGCGCATTTATTTGTATCTATCCATGCTGATGCATTTACCTCACCACGCCCAAGAGGCGCATCGGTATTCTTCTTAAATGACCGCCGTCGAAACACTGAGATCTCGCGTTGGGTTGAAAACCAAGAGCGTCAATCCAGAAAACTGGGTGGCACCTCTACGGTCATTCGTAATGATAAGAACGTGAATCAAACCTTGCTTGATTTGCAGTTCACTCATTCAAAGCGCGAAGGCGAGAAGTTGGCTATTGATATACTAAAAGAGCTCAAAAAAGTGGCGCACTTACATAAGAGCAAACCAAGTGAAGCGAGCTTAGCGGTATTGCGTTCTCCGCAAATTCCCTCAGTGTTAGTGGAAACGGGTTTTATTTCTAACCCTAAAGAAGAGAAGTTGCTGTTCCAGCGTTCATATCAGGATAAATTAGCCTCAGCTCTTTCACGAGCCATTGTGACGTATTTACACAGTAACCCGCCAGAAGGCACAAGCTTTGATAAGTCAGTGCCTCATCATTCAGGATTCTATATTGTTAAGCGTGGTGATTTTCTCTCCAAAATAGCGCAAAACCACAAAGTGTCTGTAAATGCCCTTAAGGCGGCCAACAACTTAAAAAGTGACACCTTAAAAGTGGGGCAGAAACTCGCTATACCTGGGAGAGCTATTGCTTCAAGTACCTTGAACTCTGTTGAAACAAGAGTGATAACACATACAGTACGAAGCGGAGAGTACTTAGGCAAAATTGCCAGTCAGTATAAAGTGCCTGTCGCGTCCATTAAGCGTGAAAATAATCTTAAATCGAACACAGTACATGTGGGGCAAAAACTGAAAATTACGGTGGCCGTTAAAGATAAGCCGATTCGTAAGCACAAAGTTCAGCGCGGTGAGTTTTTAGGTAAAATTGCGGCTAAATATGGTGTGTCTGTGAGCAGCATCCGCAGTGCTAATAAACTTCGTTCAGATTCCCTTGCCGTTGGGCAGGTACTAATTATTCCAAACCGATGAGTGAAATAAGAATCTTGCCAGCAAGACTGGCAAACCAGATAGCAGCAGGGGAAGTGGTTGAAAGGCCTGCTTCTGTAGTAAAAGAACTGGTTGAGAATAGTATTGATGCGGGTGCGACTCGCATTGATGTCGATATCGAAAAAGGGGGCAGTAAGCTAATTCGTGTTAGAGATAATGGCAAAGGCATTATCAAAGATGAATTGCAGCTGGCTTTAAGTCGTCACGCGACATCTAAGATCACCACCTTAGATGACCTTGAAGCGATTATGAGCTTAGGATTTCGTGGTGAAGCCCTTGCTAGTATCAGTTCTGTTGCACGCTTAACCATGACTTCGCGCACAGCGACACAAGAGCAGGCGTGGTCTGCGTATTCTGAAGGGCGCGATATGCAGGTAAAACTGCAACCTACAGCGCACCCCGTGGGCACTTCGGTGGAAGTTCTGGATCTGTTTTTTAATACACCAGCAAGACGTAAGTTCTTACGTACTGAAAAAACCGAGTTCACGCATATTGAGGAATTATTAAAGCGCATAGCCTTAAGCCGCTTTGATGTCACTTTAAACCTGCGTCATAACGGCAAACTGATAAAACAATATCGTGGTGCAAAAACAGAACGGCAAATTGAGCAACGTATTCAAGCGGTATGTGGAAAAAACTTTGCAGAAAACATGCTCAAAGTGGAGTTGCAACACCAAGATCTCAAACTGCATGGCTGGATTACAACACCGACCGCCGCACGTTCACAAGGTGATTTACAGTATTGCTATGTGAATGGACGTATGATGCGCGATAAGTTGATCAACCACGCGATTCGTCAGAGCTATGAGTTAACGCTAAGACCGGATCAGTTTGCGACCTATGTGTTATTTATTGAGATAGATGCACATCAAGTGGATGTGAATGTCCACCCAGCCAAACATGAAGTACGCTTTCATCAAGCCCGTTTAGTGCATGATTTTATTTATCAGGCTTTAGTGGATGCCTTAGGTCAGTCAGAACAACTGCTCTGTCAAGAACGACGTCAAAGTGCATTTGCCACACCTCAACCTACATTAGAGGCTGAGTCTGAAAATCAAACGAGTACGGCTAACGACCTCTCTCACACTCAAAATAGCTCAACCGTTTCTCAAGCAGAAGCGCAAGGGATGCAACATATTCCGGCATACCCTAATAGAGCGGATGATACTTATCCTTTGCACTCTGCAAGGGCGCAAGGTGGAAAGGAGCAAAGTGCAAGAGAGAGCGATGAAAGAGGGCTGATTGCCGAAAAAAATGAAAATTTAAATCGCAACTGGGGCAATAAAAGTGCGGGCAGAGTAGATAAACCTCAGCTATCGCAACAAGAATCAAAGCTATACCAGCAACTGATGACGCCAGCGCCAAGTACGGAATCTCAACCATCACATGTAGCAACTTCCGCCTCAGTTACAACCCCAACACAAGCGATAACTCAATTGGGTAAGGCGCTTGCTGTTGTGCATGAGCGTTATCTATTAATAAACACCAATGCTGGATGTGGGTTACTGGCTTTAGCGCAAGCGGAGGTCTTAAAGTTACGCGGGCAATTATCGGTGAATGAAAGACCACTGATCAAACAACCGTTATTAATCCCCTTAGCCTTGAGGGTCACCAGTGAGGACATCACTCGCTTAAAGCAAATTCAGCCAGTGTTAGAACGCTTTGCTATCCAGTTAATGTTTAAAGCCGGTGCCAAAGTGATGGTAATGGCGGTGCCACAACCTCTTAGACAACATAATTTACAGCACATTTTTTCTCAGTTGCTCCGCCAACTCAGCGATGAGCGACAATTTACCGTTGAACAACTGAGCTTATGGCTTGCCTCTGAGATAGCCCAGCAAAATAAAATATACACGTTATCTGAAGCTATTCAGTTACTTTCAGACCTAGAAGGCGTATCAGAACAAGCGCTCGACTTAAAAGATACTAAACTTATTCAATTAGTGGATTTTTCCACATCAATTAAAGCGTTATTACATGAATGATAAATTGCCTCTGGCGATATTTTTAATGGGCCCAACGGCTTCAGGAAAAACTGAATTGGCTATTCGCTTACGTAGCCGTTTTCCTATTGAGTTGATCAGCGTTGACTCAGCTCTAGTTTATAAAGGAATGGATATAGGCACAGCTAAGCCTACAGCAGCAGAACAAGCGGCCGCTCCCCACCGTTTGATTGATATTATCGATCCATCACAATCGTACTCCGCTGCGGACTTTCGCCGTGATGCATTGCTGCTGATGGATGAGATCACCTCGCAAGGGAAAATCCCTATGCTAGTGGGTGGCACTATGCTGTATTACAAAGCGTTATTAGAAGGGTTATCGCCATTACCCGCAGCAGACCCTGAGATACGCGCTCAAATAGAGCAACAAGCTCAGCAAAAAGGTTGGCAAGCACTGCACGATGAACTTAAGCTTATTGATCCAGTATCGGCTGAGCGCATTCACCCTAACGATCCTCAGCGTTTATCTCGTGCCATCGAAGTATTTAAGATCACCGGTAAATCGTTAACGGAACTGACACAACAAAAAGGGGAGCCAATCCCTTATGATGTGAAGCAGTTTGCTATTGCACCTAAAGAGCGTTCAGAGTTGCATCGTAGGATCGAACTTCGTTATGAAAATATGGTAGCAGCGGGTTTTGAAGATGAAGTTAGAATGTTACATCAACGTGATGATTTACACTCAGATCTTCCTTCTATTCGTTGCGTAGGCTATCGTCAAATGTGGGGATACCTAGAAGGTGAATATGATTTTGATGAAGCAATCTTCAAAGGCATATGCGCAACAAGGCAGTTAGCGAAGCGACAAATTACTTGGCTTCGTAGCTGGAAAGATTTAACTTGGCTAGATAGCCAAAATATCGATCAAGGCGTCGAAACTATCGCAAATACCATAGCATCTAATTGAATTTGCTGTGTATAATATGATCGTTTTGCATAAACAATACCTCTACAAGGAACGTTTAACTATTTGAGGTATTGAACGGTTTAGCTAGGATGCGCAAACAGTACAATTTCTACTGTCATTTGCTAAATAATTACAACAACATACTAATAAGGAAAATAACAATGGCAAAGGGGCAATCTTTACAAGACCCGTTTTTGAACGCACTGCGTCGTGAGCGCGTGCCGGTTTCTATTTATCTTGTCAATGGCATTAAACTTCAAGGGCAAATTGAGTCTTTTGACCAATTCGTCATTTTATTGAAGAACACAGTAAACCAAATGGTATACAAACATGCTATTTCGACGGTAGTTCCTGCTCGAGCAGTAACTCATCACAGTGCTAACGAACGCGTTGAACGCACAGCAGAGAAGTCAGAAGACTAATTGAAAAAGTTATTTAATCATCAACAAATTTGTGTAAGGAGCTTATCGTTTGTTTGACCGGTATGAATCAGGTGAACAGGCGGTACTTGTTCATATTAATTTTACACAAGAAGGGGAATGGGAAGACCTAGCAGAATTTGAAATGCTAGTGTCTTCTGCAGGCGTAAATAACTTGCAAACAGTGACGGGTAGTCGTCAATCCCCTCATGCAAAGTATTACGTGGGTGAGGGTAAGGCTCAAGAAATTGCTGATATCGTTCAGCAATTCGAGGCCGAGATCGTTATCTTTAATCATTCCCTTTCCCCTGCCCAAGAACGAAACCTAGAGCAAATGTGTAAGTGTCGAGTGCTAGACCGTACCGGTTTAATATTAGATATCTTTGCACAACGGGCGAGAACCCATGAGGGTAAACTGCAAGTAGAGTTGGCTCAATTGCGCCATATCTCCACCCGATTAATACGTGGTTGGACTCACTTGGAGAGACAAAAAGGTGGTATTGGCTTAAGAGGGCCGGGTGAAACCCAGCTTGAAACCGACCGTCGTTTACTAAGAGACCGCATCAAAGCGATTTTACGTCGTTTGGATAAGGTCGCTAAGCAACGAGAGCAAGGTCGCAGAGCTAGAAAACGTGCCGAAATTCCTACTGTCTCTTTAGTTGGATATACCAACGCAGGCAAATCCACATTGTTCAATAGGATAACAGAAGCCAGTGTCTATGCAGCCGACCAATTGTTTGCAACTTTGGATCCAACTCTACGTAAAATAGAGTTAGACGATGTAGGCTTAGCCATCTTAGCGGATACGGTCGGATTTATCCGTCATCTTCCGCATGATTTGGTGGCCGCGTTTAAAGCAACGTTACAGGAAACCCAAGAAGCTGACATTTTGTTACATGTTATAGATGCGAGTGATGACCGTTTCAGAGAGAATGTGCAAGCTGTCGATATCGTCTTAGAAGAGATCGATGCACATGAAATCCCTGTTTTGCTTGTTATGAACAAAATAGACAACATGGAAAAGGCAACGCCTCGTATTGAGTATAATGATGAGGGCGTACCGACTACTGTGTGGGTTTCTGCAATGGAAGGCTTGGGTTTAGACCTTCTGTTTCAAGCGCTAACTGAACGTTTAGCAAGCCAAATGGTCGAATATACCCTGAGTATTCCTCCCTTATACCAAGGGCGTTTACGCGGTGTATTTTTCAACTTGAAATGTATTCGACAAGAGGCATATGATGAAGAAGGTAACTTGTTGATTGATATTCGAATGCAGCAAGCCGATTGGGCTAGACTGCAAAAGAGGGAAGAGGCGCAGTTGGACGACTTTATAGTCGGTTAAAAGACTGTTACTTTATAACGTCATATCTAGTGATGGAGTTTTCTAATGGCGTGGAACGAGCCTGGAAATAATAATGGAAACAATGGCCGCGATAATGACCCTTGGGGTAATAATGATCGTGGCAAACAGCAATCCGGTGGTCGCAACCAAGGACCACCAGATTTAGACGAAGTGTTTAATAAGCTGAGTCAAAAGCTGGGTGGAAAATTTGGTAAACGTGGTGGTGGTTCATCCTCTACCGGTGGCGGTGCAATGGGCTTTGGTCTGATTGCTCTTATTGCCATTGTGATTTGGTTTGCTTCTGGTTTCTATACCGTAGGCGAAGCCGAGCGTGGTGTAGTACTACGTCTGGGTAAATATGATCGCATCGTTGAACCTGGTCTAAACTGGCGTCCACGCTTTGTGGATGAAGTAACAACAGTCAACGTTGAAGCTATTCGTGCTTTGCAAGCTTCTGGTTTGATGCTAACAAAAGATGAAAACGTTGTTACAGTTGGCATGGGTGTTCAATATCGAGTTTCTGACCCGTATAAATATTTGTATCGTGTGACTAATGCTGATGACAGTTTGCGTCAAGCAACCGACTCTGCACTTCGTGCGGTAATTGGTGACTCACTAATGGACAGTATTTTAACCAGTGGTCGTCAGCAAATTCGTCAAAGCACTCAAGAAACATTAAATAGCATCATCGATGGCTATGATATGGGTATCTTGATTGTAGACGTCAACTTCCAATCCGCACGTCCGCCAGAGCAAGTGAAAGACTCGTTCGATGACGCTATCGCTGCGCGAGAAGATGAAGAGCGTTTCATCCGTGAAGCTGAAGCATACAAAAACGAAATTTTGCCTAAGGCAACAGGTCGTGCAGAACGTTTGAAGAAAGAAGCACTGGGTTATAGTGAGCGCATCGTGAATGAAGCGTTTGGTCAAGTCGCTCAATTCGAAAAACTACTCCCTGAATATCAGGCGGCTCCAGAGGTGACTCGAAACCGTTTGTATTTAGATACAATGGAAGAAGTTTACTCGAATACGTCTAAAGTACTGATTGATTCTGAATCAAGCGGTAACCTACTTTACTTGCCAATTGATAAATTAGCGGGTCAAGAAGGTTCATCAACTAAGCGTGCGAATAAATCGTCTTCAACTTACGATAAAATAGAGTTAGATGCCGATAAAGCAGCGCAAACGTCAACACCCGCTACGGACTCTCGTTCAACTACAACCACTCGTCAAGGGAGATACTAGAAATGCGTAAGTTAATGATCCCTGTAGTAGTGGTTATCATCGCACTATTGTTGATGTCGGTATTTGTGGTCCCAGAAGGTGAGCGCGGTATCGTGGTTCGATTTGGTCGTATCTTGAAAGATAACAATGAAATGTCTCGTATCTACGAGCCTGGACTGCATTTCAAAATGCCATTATTTGATAACGTTAAGCGTTTAGATGCGCGTATTCAAACAATGGATGGCCGTTCTGACCGTTTCGTAACTTCTGAGAAAAAAGACGTTATCATTGATTCATACGTGAAATGGCGTATTGAAGATTTCGGTCAATATTACCTAGCAACCGGTGGCGGTAATGCACTAACAGCGCAAGCGCTATTAGAGCGTAAAGTTACCGATGTGCTTCGTGCTGAAATCGGTTCTCGTGAGATCAAGCAGATTGTTTCGGGCCCTCGCAACAAAGCGATATTACCGGATGAGTCCGAGCTAGATGATACCGTTTCAGAAGCAGCACGTGCCGCCGTTGAAATTGACGGTGAGCGTGACAAAATCATGTCAGTGGTTTTAGACGATACCCGTCAAAGTGCTATGGATGACTTAGGTGTTCGCGTAGTTGATTTCCGAATGAAGAAAATCAACCTACCGGATGAAATCTCTGAATCAATCTACCGTCGTATGCGTGCTGAACGTGAGTCAGTGGCTCGTAAGCACCGTTCGCAAGGTCGTGAGAAAGCAGAAATCATCCGTGCTCAAGCTGAGCTAGAAGTGGCTACGGTACTAGCAGAAGCAGATAGAACAGCTCGAGTTACTCGAGGTGATGCAGATGCGAAAGCCGCGAAGATTTATTCTGATGCGTACAATAAAGACCCAGAGTTCTACAGCTTTGTGCGTTCTTTACGTGCCTATGAGAAATCCTTCTCTGAGAAAAGCGACATTATGGTCCTTGATCCTAAGAGTGACTTCTTCCGCTTTATGAATGATTCAAGTGGTGCACCACGTAAGTAACACTCGCTAGATATTGTAAAGGCTCCTAATTTAGGGGCCTTTTTTCATTTAAAGAATAAACAGGAAAAACGTATGTCTCAGGGAATTTGGATAGCTTTTGGTTTGCTTTTAGTTTTGGAAGGTATCGGCCCGTTACTCGCGCCTAATGCTTGGCGTAACATGATGGCGCAATTAAGTCAGCAGCCCGATAATCAGTTACGTCGACTCGGTGGCTGCTTGGTTGTCGCGGGGGCGGTAATCACCTTTATGTTGCTGTGAATATTGAAAAACTTTCGGTCGCTGTTTAAATCAATTTGAACAAGCACCATTATTTTTTATCCAGTGCTTAAAAAATGACTGCAAATTTAATTTTTCGGTGCTAAAATCTGTTTTTAACTAGCAATCAGAATTGGAAAGATGGGAAATAACGTAGTTGTTTTAGGCACCCAATGGGGTGACGAGGGTAAAGGTAAAATCGTTGACCTTTTAACTGAAGATGCGAAGTATGTTGTACGCTACCAAGGCGGACACAATGCAGGCCACACTCTAGTTATTGACGGTAAGAAAACCGTTCTTCACTTAATTCCATCAGGTATCCTGCGTGATAATGTGAAATGCATTATTGGCAACGGTGTTGTACTTTCTCCTGATGCACTTCTGAACGAAATGAAACCTCTTGAAGAGCGTGGCATTCCGGTTAGTGAGCGCCTATTTATTTCAGAAGCTTGTCCATTAATTCTTCCTTACCATATCGCTATCGATCAGGCTCGCGAAATCGCGCTTGGTAAAAAAGCAATTGGTACAACTGGTCGTGGTATCGGTCCAGCGTATGAAGATAAAGTAGCTCGTCGCAGTCTACGTGTTGGCGATCTATTTGATAAAGTTGCATTTGCTGAAAAACTAAAAGAAGTATTGGCTTACCATAACTTCCAACTAGAGCATTTCTATAAAGTTGAACCAGTAAGTTACGATGAAGTTCTTGAGCAAGCTATGGGCTATGCAGATCTTCTAACTTCAATGGTGATTGATGTTACTGACGAACTAGACGCGGCACGTAAACGTGGCGATAAAATCATGTTCGAAGGTGCTCAAGGTACACTTCTAGATATTGACCACGGTACTTACCCGTACGTAACCTCTTCTAACACAACCGCTGGTGGTGTTGCTGCAGGTTCTGGTTTTGGTCCTCGTCACATTGGTTACATCTTAGGTATTGCGAAAGCTTACTGTACTCGCGTTGGTTCAGGTCCATTCCCAACTGAGTTGTATGACGGTGTGGAACAGCAAGATCCAATCGGCAAACACTTAGGTGAAGTTGGCCATGAATTTGGTGCAACAACGGGTCGTCTACGTCGTACTGGTTGGTTTGATGCTGTTGCTATGCGTCGTGCGGTTCAATTGAACTCAATCTCAGGTTTCTGTCTAACTAAACTTGACGTACTTGATGGCCTAGAAGAACTGAAAATTTGTACTGGTTACAAAATGAAAGACGGTTCTGTACTAGAAGTCTCTCCAATGTCTGCTGAAGCATTCGAAGAAGCGACACCAATTTACGAAACTATGCCTGGTTGGTCTGAAAAAACTTATGGTGCGACGTCTCTTGACGCATTACCACAAGCGGCTCTTGACTACATCAAACGTATTGAAGAGTTAACTGGTGTGCCTATTGATATCATCTCTACGGGTCCTGACCGTAACGAGACAATGATCAAGGTCCATCCTTTCGCTTCTTAATTGCAGTGAAATCTTGATAAAAAACCGGCATTAGCCGGTTTTTTTGTGTCTATCGCGCGCTAACTCAAATTTTTCTGCTCATTATGCGCTCATAATTAAGCCCCTTATGAATGATGGGCGTGTTTTAGTGGAGCGATAACTTGACTCCTTAAAGCCGTATTCACTTTTACACAAGTAGTGCCACACATAAGGTGTATATTAAAGTCAACAAAAGAACTACACTTGTGGAATGACATGGAGTACCACTATGCAAATTACTAGCTTTACGGATTATGCTATTCGAACACTCATATACTTAGCCTCCCTTAAAGATGATGAACTCACTAATATCACTAAAGTAAGCGAAGTATTTGATATATCGCGTAACCATATGGTGAAGATCGTAAATAAGCTTGGTCAAAAGGGATTCATAAAAACGATTCGTGGTAAGAATGGTGGGATTAGGCTTAATCAACCGGTAGATAAAATAAATATTGGCAATGTGGTGAGAGAGTTAGAACCGTTGATGGTGATTAACTGTTCTCCCGAGTTCTGCCATATCACCCCCGCTTGCCGCTTGAAAAGTTACCTTCACCAAGCCAAAGAAGCCTTTTTGCAAGAGTTAGATAAATGCCATCTAAATGACTTAGTGGGCGATAATTCACAATTAATGATTCTTTTATCTAAAGGTTAGCAACAAAAAGGTGATTATTTCATTAATTTGTAAAGCATTTTTTCCTTGTGGGGCATTACTAGAATATACTTTACACAATTATTCTAATAAATGAGCACATCCATGTCCGATTCTAAATCTCTTGACCCCCATGCCGCTCGAGAGGCTAAAAATTACGAGAACCCAGTACCAAGCAGAGAGTTTCTTCTAAGCTTTCTTGAAGGTGCTGGCGTGCCAATGAATCGCAATGACCTATTTACCGCATTAGAGCTTAGCGGTGAAGATCAGTATGAAGGCTTGCGCCGTCGTTTAAATGCCATGTTACGTGATGGCCAATTGGTTTTCACTCGTCGCCAATGTTTTGCGGTTCCTGAAAAATTAGAGATGATTAAAGGCCATGTTATTGGCCATAAAGATGGCTTTGGCTGGGTTCGTCCTGAAGGTGTTATAGGCAAAGATCACGACCTAGTGCTGCCTTTTCATCAAATGCGCGGCATCATTCACGGTGACTACGTGCTCGCTCAGCAGTCCGGTACCGATAAGCGAGGCCGCAAAGAAGCACGTATTGTAAGAGTGCTAGAAGAGCGTGCCATGCAAATTGTTGGACGTTTCTTCCTTGAATTTGGCCAAGCGTATGTTGTGGCCGACGACTCTCGAATCCACCAAGATATTCTTATTCCTAAAGAGCACCGAATGGGTGCTCGTATGGGCAATGTCGTTGTTATTGAAATAACAGACAGAGGCAGTCGCTCTCGAGGCATGACAGGGCAAGTTGTTGACGTACTCGGTGAAAATTTAGCACCGGGCATGGAAACGCAAATTGCCATCCGTACTCATCAAATACCTAATGAATGGCCAGAAGAAGTCACTCAGCAAATTGCCTCATTAGAAGAGCAGGTGCCAGAAGAGGCGAAAAAGGGACGTGTCGATTTAAGAGAGTTACCATTGGTTACCATTGATGGTGAAGACGCTCGAGATTTTGATGATGCCGTATATTGTGAAAAGAAAAAAAGCGGTGGTTGGCGCTTATGGGTGGCTATTGCCGATGTCAGCCATTATGTTCGCCCTGACTCCGCTTTAGATAAAGAAGCCATTAACCGCGGTAACTCTGTGTATTTCCCTTCTCAGGTTGTGCCTATGCTACCGGAGGTGTTGTCTAACGGCTTGTGTTCTCTCAACCCTCAAGTTGATCGCCTATGTATGGTATGTGAAATGACGGTATCGGAAAGCGGTAAGCTTTCTGGTTATAAGCATTATGAAGCAGTGATGAACTCTCACGCTCGTTTAACCTATACCAAGGTGAACGATATTCTCAATGGTGATGAAGAGCTGAATCAACGTTATGAGTCTTTAGTGCCTCATTTGCAAGAATTGCACAATATGTACAGCATACTCAAAACGTCTCGCGAGCGTCGTGGTGCAATAGAGTTTGAAACGGTAGAAACCAAATTTATCTTTAATGCTGATAGAAAAATTGACCGTATTGAACCTGTCATTCGTAACGATGCGCATAAGCTGATTGAAGAGTGTATGATCTTAGCGAACATTGCCTCTGCTTCTTTAGTTGAAAAACTGAAAGAGCCTGCACTGTATCGCATCCATGAAACTCCAGGGGAGCAAAGACTCACCGGTTTTAAAGATTTCTTGAGTGAGTTGGGTTTAACCTTAAATGGTGGTTTAGAACCATCGCCAACCGATTATGCTGATCTGATGCAAGTGGTGATTCAGCGTCCGGATAAAGAGCTTATCCAGACAATGCTACTACGTTCAATGAAGCAAGCGGTGTATAATCCAGACAATGCGGGTCACTTTGGTCTAGCATTAAAGCGTTATGCGCACTTCACCTCACCTATTCGTCGTTATCCCGATTTGTTATTGCATCGCGCAATTAAGTACTTAATTGCAAAACAAGAAGGGCGTAATACGGATCGATGGACCCCAACAGGCGGTTACCATTATTCTTTCGATGATATGGATGTGTTTGGTGAGCAATGTTCCATGACCGAACGCCGCGCTGATGACGCCACCCGTGATGTTGCCGACTGGCTCAAGTGTGAATACATGCAAGATCATGTTGGTGAAGAGTTAGACGGTGTAATTGCCAATGTGACGGGCTTTGGTTTCTTTGTTCGATTAACCGAGCTACATATCGATGGCTTGGTTCATATATCGACATTAGCGAACGACTACTATCGCTATGATGCCATCAGTCAGCGTTTAGTCGGTGAAAGTTCAGGTCAAATCTATCGTCTTGGTGATCAGGTTAAGGTGAAAGTATTAGCCGTGAACCTAAACGACAAACAAATTGATTTTGAAATAGTAGGCAGTAATCGTACTCCGAAAGGCAAAGGTAAAACGGCGAAAAAACGTTTGTTAGAAGATGCAAAACGTTTTGGCGACAAAAAAGACGCCCCTGCAAAGAAAGGGCGCTCTAAACGAGCTAAAACTCTGGTCGAGCCTACTGTACGTCCTGATGGCAGTACAGATGCTAAGCCTGCAGCCAAAAAGTCAAAATCGCAAAAAGCCAGAAAAAATAAAGCACGTAGCAATAAGAACAAAGCTCGCGCTCCTAAGAAATAAGAGAAGTCACTAATGAGTAACGAATATATTTACGGTATCCATGCAGTTAAAGCCGTGCTAGAGAATGATCCAGCACGCTTTATCGAAGCATTTGTATTAAAGGGGCGTCAGGATGACCGTTTGTTACCTTTAATTAACCAACTTCAAGCGTACGGCGTGTCTATCCAACAGATGGGACGCAAAGCACTAGACGATAAATCTAAAGGCGCAAACCACCAAGGCATTATCGGTCGAGTGAAAGCGGCCAAAGCCTTAAACGAAAATGATCTAGATAGCATAGTGGCCTCTAATCCCAACCCGCTGCTACTGATTCTCGATGGTGTCACGGATCCGCATAACCTCGGTGCTTGTCTACGTAATGCTGATGCTGCCGGTGTTGCCGCTGTAATCGTTCCTAAAGATAAATCTGCGCCGTTGACAGCCACAGTGAGTAAAGTCGCTTGTGGTGCAGCAGAAACCGTACCTTTGGTTCGCGTAACTAACCTAGCGCGTACTATGCGCCGTTTACAAGAGCAGAATGTGTGGATTGTGGGTACGGCAGGCGAGGCGACACATGACGTGTACCAAAGCAAACTTACCGGCTCACTAGCGATTGTCATGGGTGCGGAAGGGGATGGCATGCGCCGCCTAACACGCGAAACCTGTGATGACTTGATTAAGATCCCTATGGCCGGTTCTGTATCGAGCCTTAACGTATCTGTCGCGTCAGGTGTTTGTCTATTTGAAGCGGTTAGACAGCGTCAAAAGTAGCCAATACTGTTTTCATGATTTAAAAAATGGGAGCTTCGGCTCCTGTTTTTATATGGAGACTTTCTGCGTCCAAAAATAGTGAAAAACGTTTAATTTATAAGCATTAAACGCCTGTTTACTACAGCCGAAAACTATCTCAGCACATTAGGTGTTTTTCTCTTGATCTTATTGGGCGATTTCTGTACTATTTGCCGTCCTTAAAACTCGGTCATTTATCTTTAGTTCCTTGCTTCCTCTGGACGACCGAGCCACTCGTGGAAGCTAATAATCCGTAAGGAGCAACAAATGCGTCATTACGAAATCGTATTCATGGTGCACCCTGATCAAAGCGAGCAAGTTGCTGGCATGATCGAGCGTTACACTGGTTCTATCAACGAAGCTGGCGGTACTATCCACCGTCTAGAAGACTGGGGTCGTCGTCAACTGGCTTACCCAATCAACAAGCTTCATAAAGCTCACTACGTTCTTATGAACGTTGAAGCTGATCAAGCTGTGATCGACGAGCTAGAAACTGCTTTCCGTTATAACGATGCAGTTCTACGCAACATGATCATGCGCACTAAAGGCGCTGTGACTGAGCAATCAATCATGCTTAAGCAAAAAGAAGAGCGTGCAGAGCGTGCTCCTCGTCGCGAAGAGCGTACTGAAGCTAAGCCAGAAGCATCTGCTGAGTAATTGATTGTATGACCAATCGAATGGACTTAAGTGGCTCTGTTACTAAAGACTCTGTTCGAACACAATGCCCCTCGGGGATATCACATTGCCAGTTTTGGCTTGAGCATCGCTCAGATGTGATGGAAGCAGAGCTTCCAAGACAGGTTTACTGTCGAATGCCTGTAGTGGTGAGTGGCAAAAGGTCGCACACATTAACTCAAGAACTAGTTAAAGGCAGCACTATCAGGGTAAGTGGCTTTGTCGCTTATCAAACTAGCCAAAATGGCTTAGGAAAACTGGTTTTGCATGCCCAAGATATCACTCAAATTTAAGATCAGGAGATAGCCCATGGCTCGTTTCTTCCGTCGTCGTAAATTCTGCCGTTTTACTGCAGAAGGCGTACAAGAGATTGATTACAAAGACGTAGCAACTCTTAAAAACTACATCACTGAAGCTGGTAAAATTGTACCTAGCCGTATTACTGGTACTAGCGCTAAATATCAGCGTCAACTAGCTCGTGCAATCAAGCGTTCTCGCTACCTAGCACTACTTCCGTACACTGATAAGCATCAGTAATCGGTCGGTTTATTAAGAATAGAGGATTAAATAATGCAAGTTATTCTACTTGATAAAATCGGTAACCTAGGTGCTCTTGGCGATACTGTTAATGTTAAATCTGGTTACGCTCGTAACTACCTTATCCCACAAAATAAGGCAGTAATGGCTACTAAATCTAACGTTGAAATGTTCGAAGCTCGTCGTGCTGAACTAGAAGCTAAAGTTGCTGAGCAACTAGCTGCTTCTCAAGCTCGTGCTGAGAAAGTTAACGCTCTAGAAGCTGTTGTTATCGCATCAAAAGCTGGTGACGAAGGTAAACTATTCGGTTCTATCGGTACTCGTGACATCGCTGACGCTGTTACAGCTGCTGGCGTTGAAATTGCTAAGAGCGAAGTTCGTCTTCCTGAAGGCGCACTACGTAACACTGGTGAGTTCGAAGTAAGCGTTCAACTTCACTCTGAAGTTTTCGCAACTGTGAACCTACAAGTTGTACCTGCAGAGTAATTTTTTACTCTAAAGACAACTTAATAAAAACACCGGCCTTGGTCGGTGTTTTTTTATGCCTGAATTAAAAAAGAAAGAGCAGATTTACGGAAAACACAGAATCAGTATTGCTGAGCCCATCGGGTACTTTATTATGGTATTGACGGTTATGAACGATTTTCAGAGCAATATCTTCAGTAATGGCATTGATTACAGACAGCTCGGTATCCGTTCGAGTATTACTTTCCCCCGCAGCTATGGTGAGATTACCGCCGAGGGATAAAGATTTAATAGGCTTCCATACCATAGACAGCTTGCCACGAATAATCGGCTCTTGAACAGTTTCAGGAAAGATAATGTCATCATCCCCAATTTCATCAAGATTTGGCTTTTGGTAGCGATAACCAGGGCCCAATTCCCCCTCTATGAGTACGTACTTAGTGTTGGTGATTTGATAACCTAAACCGAGTGATACGGTATAGTCGGTAAAATAGGCACTGTATTTAGAGTCATAACCACTAAAACTGGAATAAGCGTAGCTCTTTGAACCAAGTTTGTAGTCTCCTTGAAGATCATAAGTGGATTGCCGCTTATCTTCCGCGCCATCTTTATATAATAAATAATATTTCCACTCACCATTGAGACGGTAACGGTTCTTTATGTATTCTCCGCTGATACGCGAGTTCAAAGACTGAGAGTCTGAATTACCAGAGTGAGACTGATAGCCAAACTCCACTTCACTTTTAAAGGGGGAAGGGCTTGCGATATCCGTATCTTCACGCTCTTCCGCGTGAGGTACTGAGCACATCAGAGACCCCAGACAAAATAGCCATTTTTTTGACACGAAATACCTCTAATCTAAGTTACTGTTGCATATTGTACATTAACACAGAAAGTCTGAGTCAATATCCAGTGAAAAATTATACAGTTAGTATGACTCATCTCTTAGGGTTATGGAGTTTAAATGTCGGTGGGCTTTAAATAGCGTAGGTATTAAACATAATTTTCTGAACACATCACCTGTAGCATTGGTATAATGCCGGCAACTGCAAGTTATAGAGCACACCTATGGTAGATCAACGAACAAAGAAAAACCAAGACTCTCAAGTCGATGCAATTAAAGCTCCCCCTCATTCACTGGAGGCGGAGCAGTCGGTTATTGGTGGATTATTACTCGATAATGAACGTTGGGATACGGTTGCCGAAAAAGTCATGGCAACGGACTTTTTTAGCCGACCGCATAGGCTGATATTTGAAGCAGTAAAAACCCTGCTTGAAGATAGCCAACCATTAGATCTTATTACCTTATCGGAGTTTTTAGAGCGCCGTGAACAACTAGAAGATGTGGGTGGTTTCGCCTATCTAGCTGATTTGGTAAAGAATACCCCGAGTGCGGCCAACATTAATGCATACGCTGAAATTGTTGCAGAGCGTGCAGTGGTAAGAAACCTGATAGGTGTCGCCAATGAAATTGCAGATGCAGGTTATGACCCGCAAGGTCGCTCGTCGAGTGATCTAGTGGACTTTGCTGAAAGTAAGGTGTTTGCGATTGCCGAGGAGCGTTCGAATGAAAAAGACGGCCCGCAAAATGTCGACAATATCTTAGAGAAAACACTCGAACGTATCGAAACCTTATATAAAACGCCACAAGATGGTGTGACCGGTGTGGACTCTGGCTTTAATGACTTAAATAAAAAAACCGCAGGTTTACAGCCTTCCGATTTGATTATTGTGGCTGCTCGTCCATCAATGGGTAAAACCACCTTTGCCATGAACTTGTGTGAAAACGCCGCGATGGAATCGGACAAGCCGGTGTTAATCTTCTCTTTAGAGATGCCCTCAGAACAGATAATGATGAGGATGTTGGCATCATTATCACGGGTAGATCAAACCAAAATTCGTACAGGGCAACTGGACGATGAAGATTGGGCGCGTATTTCTTCTACTATGGGCGTATTGATGCAGAAGAAGAACATGTTTATTGATGACAGCTCAGGTTTAACGCCTACCGAGCTGAGATCTCGTGCTCGACGTATTGCCCGAGATAATGGTGGGCTAAGCCTGATCATGGTTGATTACTTGCAGTTGATGCGCGTTCCTGGGATGCAAGATAATCGTACTTTGGAGATCTCAGAAATCTCTCGCTCTTTAAAAGCCTTAGCCAAAGAATTGAATGTGCCGGTTGTTGCACTTTCACAGCTTAACCGTTCATTGGAGCAACGAGCTGACAAACGTCCAATTAACTCTGATCTTCGTGAATCAGGAGCGATAGAGCAGGATGCGGATTTGATCATGTTTATCTATCGTGATGAGGTCTATAACCCTGACAGTGCCATGAAGGGAACGGCAGAAATTATTCTTGGTAAACAACGTAATGGTCCTATTGGTTCTGTTCGCTTAACTTTCCAAGGGCAGTTTTCCCGGTTTGATAACTATGCTGGACCTGCATTTGATTATGATGATGAGTAAGAATTAATATGAGTAGATTGAAAGCCGCTATAGCATCCATCAACACAGATGCGTTACGTCATAATATTAAGCTAGTCCATCAGCAAGCACCGAACAGTCGTTTGCTGGCCGTGGTAAAAGCAAATGGATATGGTCATGGCTTACTGAAAGTCGCCAAACATGCTGAAGATGCGGATGCTTTTGGTGTTGCCAGAGTAGAAGAGGCATTACAACTTCGAGCGGGAGGCATTGTTAAGCCTATTTTATTGCTGGAAGGTTTTTACTCTGATAGTGATTTACCGATATTAGTCACCAATAACATTCAAACGGTTGTTCACTGCGAAGAACAGTTAGTTGCTTTAGAGCAAGCTGAACTTGAAAATCCGGTTGTTGTTTGGCTGAAAATGGACACGGGAATGCACCGTTTAGGTGTGCGCCCAGAGCGCTACGATGAATATATTCAACGACTTCATCAGTGTAAAAATGTTGCGCATCCTTTGCGTTATATCAGTCATTTTGGCTGTGCTGATGAGCGTGATAACCCAGTAACAGCCCAGCAAATTGAGCTTTTTAAAGCCACGACTGAAAATTGTGAAGGCGAGCGCTCACTGGCCGCCTCGGCGGGAATACTTGCTCATAGTGACAGTCATTTTGATTGGGTGCGTCCAGGTATTATTATGTATGGCGTTTCGCCTTTTGGTGATAATAACGCGCAGCAACTGGGTTATCGCCCAGTCATGACCTTAAGCTCTCACTTAATTGCTGTGAATGACCTCAAAGCAGGGGAAAGCATTGGCTATGGAGCCAACTGGACCTGCGAGCGAGATACTAAGATTGGCGTTATCGCCGTGGGTTATGGTGACGGTTATCCTAGAATGGCGCCCAATGGAACACCGGTATTGGTGAATGGTCGTAAAGTGCCGTTAGCAGGGAGAGTATCTATGGATATGCTTACGGTCGATTTAGGTCCAGATGCGACTGATAGCGTGGGTGACACGGCAGTATTATGGGGTGAGTCTTTGCCAGTGGAGGAGGTCGCACAATGCGTTGGCACAATCGCATACGAATTAGTGACTAAGCTGACATCTAGGGTTATACCTGTTTACATTAAAGACCATATTTAGCGCATAAACTGTGAAGCAACTCTACAATTGCGCGAAATACATCAGTGATAATCCCAAATCCAAGCCATAACAGGCTAAATTAGAAATATTATTTAGATGAAGGCTCATATTGCCTTCATCAACGTCAGAATCAGGGGTGTTTAATTGTTAGGGTAGGCTTTCTACCTTAGGTTAAGCACAACGTAAAATTAAAATAATGGGAACTCATAATGTTGAAAAACATCAATCCAACGCATACTGATGCTTGGAAAGCCTTAACCGCTCATTTTGAATCAGCGCAAGATATGCAGATGAAAGATCTCTTTGCACAAGATGCACAGCGTTTTACTCATTTCTCTAAAGCATTTGGCGATGACATCTTAGTTGACTATTCCAAGAACTTAGTCAACAAAGAAACAATGAAGCATCTGTTTGATTTGGCTAAACAAACAGAACTTAAGTCTGCAATCGATGCCATGTTCTCTGGCGAAGCAATTAATAAGACAGAAGGTCGTTCGGTACTGCATACGGCTTTACGTAACCGCAGCAACACTCCGGTTATCGTTGACGGTGAAGACGTGATGCCAGCGGTTAATGCTGTGCTTGAAAAGATCAAATCATTCACTGAGCGCGTTATCGGTGGTGAGTGGCAAGGGTATACAGGTAAAGCTATTACTGATGTTGTGAACATTGGTATCGGTGGTTCAGATCTTGGTCCATATATGGTGACTGAGGCACTTTCTCCTTATAAAAACCACCTCAACCTACACTTTGTTTCTAATGTTGATGGCACTCATATTGCAGAAACATTAAAGAAAGTGAACCCAGAAACAACGCTTTTCTTGGTGGCATCTAAAACATTTACTACACAAGAAACAATGACCAACGCACACAGTGCTCGCGATTGGTTCCTAGCAGAAGCGCAAGATGAAGCGCACGTAGCGAAACATTTTGCCGCGTTATCTACCAATGCCGATGCGGTTTCTGAGTTTGGTATTGATACTGCAAACATGTTTGAATTCTGGGATTGGGTTGGTGGTCGCTATTCTTTATGGTCAGCCATCGGTCTTTCTATTGCTTTGGGCGTGGGTTATGACAACTTCATTGAGTTGCTAGCGGGCGCGCATGATATGGATAACCATTTCAAATCAACTGAACTTGAGAATAACATCCCAACCATTCTAGCGCTTATTGGTATTTGGTATAACAACTTCCATGGTTCAGAGTCAGAAACCATACTTCCATACGATCAATACATGCACCGTTTTGCCGCGTACTTCCAGCAAGGCAATATGGAATCAAACGGTAAATACACTGACCGTAATGGCGATGCTGTGGACTACCAAACAGGCCCAATTATTTGGGGCGAGCCGGGTACAAACGGTCAACACGCTTTCTATCAGTTGATTCACCAAGGTACAAAGCTGATTCCTTGTGACTTTATCGCTCCAGCGAACAGCCACAACCCAACGGGCGATCATCATCAAAAACTAATGTCTAACTTCTTTGCTCAAACAGAAGCACTAGCCTTTGGTAAATCTCGTGAAGTAGTCGAAGCCGAATTAGTTGCTGCGGGTAAATCTGCGCAAGAAATTGCCGAACTGGCACCGTTTAAAGTGTTTGAAGGTAACCGTCCAACTAACTCCATCTTAGTGAAGCAAATTACGCCTCGCACTTTAGGCAACCTTATTGCGATGTACGAACATAAGATCTTTGTACAAGGTGTTATTTGGAATATCTTTACTTTTGATCAGTGGGGCGTAGAGCTTGGCAAACAGTTAGCAAGCCAAATTTTACCTGAGCTGGCTGATAACCAAACTGTGGACTCTCATGATAGTTCAACCAATGGTTTGATTAATGCGTTTAAACAATTGCGTGGCTAATACCTAAAACGTTAATTTGTGATCAAGGTCAGCCAAGTGCTGACCTTTTTTGTATCTATAACTTCTCAAAAAAGTGTATTGAGCAGAGTTGCAATCCAATAAGATAAGCGTATATTGAGTTTTGGATGGCTAGAAGTCTAAAATACCTTATGGAGTGAAGATGAAAGGAATAAAACAGTTAATCAATTTGCTATTTATCTCAGTGTTGGCACTAGGCTTAACAGCTTGTGGTAAAGAAGAAGCAAAAGTTATCAAAATTGGTGCAACTGTAGGGCCTCATGCTCAAGTGGTAGAAGCCGTTGCGAAACAGGCCGCCAAGCAGGGAATTAAGATTGAAGTGGTGCAATTTTCTGACTACATTACCCCAAATGCGGCTCTAGAAGATGGCAGTATTGACTTAAACAGTTACCAGCATCAGCCGTTTTTAGATAACTACAATGAAGGGCACGGCTCGCATTTAGTTTCTATTGGACGCTCAATATTAATGCGTATGGGTATTTACTCTAATAAATACTCTTCTGTAGACGCATTGCCAAACAATGCTCGAGTAGCTATTCCTAATGATCCTACTAATGGTGGACGCGGTTTACTGCTATTGGAACAGGCTAAACTCATTACCCTTAAACCTGGGGTAGGCTCGAAAGCGACGCTAAAAGATGTCATTGCTAACCCTAAGCATTTTGAGTTCGTTGAAGTGGATGCTGCACAATTACCTCGTTCTCTAGATGACGTAGACGCTGCTGCTATTACCATGAACTACGTGATGTCTGCAGGTTTAGATCCTAAAAAGCAAGGTATCTACTTAGAAGCAAAAGACGCCCCTCTTGCCGTGATGGTGATTGCCGCTAAAGAAGATCAAAAGAACAACCCTGACTATCAGAAGGTAGTGAAAATTTTCCAATCTCAAGCGACACGTGATTTTTTACAGAAAACCTTTAAAGGCACCATTGAACCTGCATTCTAAATGAATACAGAAATAGCTGACAAAGGCCATTTGGATAATATCTAAATGGCCTTTGTTGTATATAGGCAAAGTCTATGATTGATGAAGATTCAGCCAAGCCGTATAATCCGCCGTTCAAAGTTGAGATGAGAGTCATCTCAACTTAAGCATCATGAACATAATCATCATTGCGTTTCGTGTTGTACGGTTCAATATAAGGTCTTAACTATGCACTCATCATCTCGCTTATCTGTCGCCCCAATGCTCGATTGGACAGATCGTCATTGTCGCTACTTTCATCGTCTGCTATCACAGAACACTCTTTTGTATACAGAGATGGTGACGACAGGTGCCATCATTCATGGTAAAGGTGATTTTTTACGTTTTAGCGAGCAAGAACATCCCATTGCTTTGCAGCTCGGTGGTTCTAACGCTAAAGACCTTGCCCATTGTGCCAAGTTGGCGCAGGAACGTGGTTATGATGAAGTTAACCTAAATGTTGGCTGTCCTTCTGACCGAGTACAAAACGGTCGCTTTGGTGCCTGTTTGATGGCCGATCCTCAATTGGTGGCGGATTGTGTTGCTGAGATGAAATCCGTAGTTGATATTCCAGTAACAGTAAAAACGCGTATTGGTATTGATGAACAAGACTCTTATGAATTCTTAACTGATTTTATTTCAACCGTTCATGAAAAAGGCGGTTGTGAGCACTTTACTATCCACGCACGTAAAGCATGGTTAAGTGGCCTTAGCCCTAAAGAGAATCGCGAAATCCCACCATTGGACTATCCTCGCGCCTACCAAATCAAGAAAGATTTTCCACATCTAGATATCGGAGTTAATGGTGGTGTTAAAACAATCGATGAAACCCTTGAGCATCTAAAATATCTTGATGGTGTGATGATTGGGCGAGAGGCGTACCAGAATCCTTATTTATTGGCTGAGGTGGATCAGCTTATTTTTGGTCAAGATAAACCCATTATTAAACGCAGTGAAGTGGTTGAGTTGATGTACCCGTATATTGAACAACAACTATCTGATGGTGCCTATCTAGGGCACATCACCCGTCATATGCTCGGGTTATTCCAAAGTATGCCTGGAGCGCGTCAATGGCGACGTTACATTAGTGAAAATGCTCATAAACCTGGCTCTGGCATTGAGGTGGTCGAAGCTGCTCTGGCTAAAATCCCTAAAGAGTTAGGAGTGTAGTAATAACCATCAATTGGTTATTTTTACTAAATTGAGCGAACGCTATCATCCCTTGTCAATATCAAGGGATTTTTATTTTATTTTATCAAATAGTTACATAGCTCAGAGCTTTGGCAAGATAATTGCTTTATGTTTGCCTAAAGATAAAGATTTGCTGTGATAGAAATAGGTTTGTTTGGGAGTCACTATGTTAGGTTTCTTATTGTTTT